>CAZCJW010000020.1:0-23826 GCA_964499185.1 uncultured Propionivibrio sp.
CCTTACGCCGGGGTTCTGATCGCGCTGGCCATCGGCGACCAGCGCTCAATTCCGGGCGTGCAGTGGCAGATGTTCAACCGTACCGGAATTACACATTTGGTCAGCATTTCAGGGTTGCACGTCACGATGGTTGCGGCGCTGTGCGGGTTGCTGGTCGGCGGACTATGGCGGCGCAATGAACGGCTGACGCTGCGTCTGCCCGCACAGAAGGCGACCGTGCTCGCCGCCTGGCTGGCGGCATTGGCCTACGCGCTGCTGGCCGGGTTCGAGGTTCCGGCGCAGCGCACCCTGTACATGCTCTCGGTGGTGGCGTTGTCCCTGTGGTCCGGCCGCAATCTCGGTGCCATCCGGACGCTCCTGCTCGCCTTGCTCGCTGTGCTGCTGCTTGATCCCTGGGCGGTACTGGCGACGGGCTTCTGGTTGTCCTTCGGTGCTGTCGCCGTACTTTTCTTTGCAGGCAGCTCGCGTCTCCGCGAGGTGGGCGGCGAGCGCCGCTGGCGTGCCGGGCTGAAGCAATGGGGTGCGACGCAATGGGCGGTTACCATCGGCAGCCTGCCCTTGCTCCTGCTGTTCTTCCAGCAGTTCTCCCTGGTTTCGCCGCTGGCCAATGCCGTGGCGATCCCCGTCGTGAGCTTCGTCATAACGCCATTGGCTCTCGTCTATGCGCTGTTGCCGTGGCCGCCTCTGCTGCATCTTGATCACTGGTTACTGTCGCAGTTGATGGTGCTCCTCGAATGGCTGGCCGGCTGGCCGGTCTGGCAGCAATCGGCGCCACCGTTGTGGGCTGCATTTCTGGCTGTGCTGGGGGTTGTGTGCTTGCTGTTGCCGCGCGGGTTTCCGGCGCGCTGGACAGGTCTTTGCCTCTTGCTGCCGGCGCTCTTCCTGCCGCCGCCACGGCCCGCCGCGGGCCAGGCCTGGGTCGATGTGCTCGATGTCGGGCAGGGGCTGGCCGTGCTGGTACGCACTGCGGAACACGCGTTGCTCTACGATACAGGGCCGCTCTACAGTGCCGAGGCGAACGCCGGGCAGCGCGTGGTGGTGCCGTTTCTGCGCGCAGCAGGCGTGACCCGACTCGACACGCTGGTGGTTTCGCACCGGGACAAGGATCATTCCGGCGGACTGTCTGCCGTTCAGGCGCATGGTCCGATCACTCGCATTCTTTCTTCGCTCCCCGAACTGGGCGGAGAACCGTGTGCGGCGGGGCAGGCGTGGGAATGGGACGGCGTGCGTTTTACGCTCCTGCATCCGGACCCTGCCGATTATGCGGTAAAACGGAAAAAACCGAACAATCTGAGCTGTGTGCTGCGTGTCGGGACCGGCAACGCAAGCCTCTTGTTGACCGCCGACATCGAAGCGGCGGACGAGCGTGCCCTGATCCAGCGATCCCGGGAAACCTTGCAGAGCGACGTCTTGGTGGTGCCCCATCATGGTGGCCGTGGCTCATCGACTGCGGAGTTCATCGCCGCCGTGGCGCCACGGGACGCGGTGTTTTCCGCGGGCTATCGCAACAGTTTTGGCCATCCTCGGCCCGACGTCCTCGAACGTTATGCTGCCGCCCGGCACTGGCGTACCGACCTCAACGGAGCAGTGCGAGTGACGTTGGGCACGCAGGCGGAGGTTTCGGCATGGCGTGATGAACGACCGCGCTATTGGCATGGTCGTTGAGCCGGTTGATCCGTTACGGTTGCCTGAGAGTCCCGGATACGGAAATTACCCGACTTAAGTCGGGTGACTCGCGGATGATGGGTTCGTAGTATCTACGCTGAGCCGGTACCTTGAGTGTCGGTCGTCGGGCCGCCTGGCGCGCAGGATGTGTCGATTCGATAACGGTCGATCAAGCGGCATTTTTCATTGAGATACAACGGAGGGATTCAATGATTTCAAGGAAGCTTTTGGGGGCCGCCGCCCTGAGTATTTTTGCCACGGTCGCTTCGGCCGCCTATCCCGAACGGGATGTCACTGGAACCATCATGTGGGGCGCCGGCGGTGCGATGGACGTCGTTTCGCGCGCCATCCAGCCGCATGCGGAGGCAGTGCTGGGCAAGAAGATCGTCATGGTCAACAAGCCGGGCGGTACTGGGGCGATCGCCACCAATTTCGTCAACAATGCGCCGAACGACGGCTACAACCTTCTTTTCGGCGCCGAGAACCCGCAGCTGCATAAAGTGCTCGGACTGGCCGAGTTCGACTACGACAAGTTCTTCCCGGTCGCCCTCTTTGCGCGTAGCGTCGGAGTCATCGTCGTCAAGGCGGATGCCCCGTGGAAGACGGTGACAGAATTGGTCGAAGACGCGAAGAAGCGTCCGGGCAAAGTGAAGATGGCCATGACCGGGCCGGGCGGATTGCCACATACCGTAGCCTCGATGATGGGCGCCGTGACGAAATTCAATACGGTATCGGTACCATTCGATGGCGAAGGGCCGGCTGTCACTGCCGTGATGGGCGGTCACGCCGATTTCGCGCCGGTGGGTGTCGGCGCTGCGACCGAAAGCATCAAGGCAGGACGTATTCGCGCTCTGGCCGTGGTGAATACCGAGCCGGTAGCCTCGTTGCCCGGTGTGCCGGCAATTACCAAGGAATATCCGGATTTCTCCAAGTATCTACCGTGGGGACCGTTCTACGGCGTCTTCGTCCGCAAGGATACGCCGGACGACATCAAGGCAACCTTGGTTGGCGCATTCAAGAAGGCGACCGAAAATCCCCAGTTCCAGCAGCTGATGGCCGATCGGGGCAACATCATCATGAATATTTCGGGTGCCGAAGCCGAGGCATTCCTCAAGAAGTGGCAATCGACGACAAGTTGGCTGTTACAGGATGTCGGCGCGGCGAAGATCTCGCCTGAAAAATTCGGTATTCCGAAGCCTTAAAAAGAGCATCTATTGCCGATCCGTCATTCCGGCAAACGTCGGAATCCAGTGTGTCAGCGAACTGGGCCCCGGCCTTCGCCGGGGCGACGAACGTCCGAGCATTTTTCGAGGAAAGGCCCCGTGAGACAGGAGCCTTCTTCTGTGCCATTCAGGGGGCTCATGTGATAAGTGAAAAAGAAATGCACAAGCCAAGGCTGCCCGGAGAGTTGGGTTTTTGCCTGGCGCTGCTGCTGTTCAGCCTGACGGCGCTGTACCTGTCGTTCCGCATCTCCGGCCTTTCGTCGTGGAGTTCCGCTGGATCCTTGCCCATCGGGGCCAGCCTGGTCATGAGCCTGAGTTCGCTGGTGATCATCTTCCGCGAGTTGTCCAAACCGGCTCCGGAACTAAGACTCGGCAAGACGCTGGCACAAAGCTTCTTCGAGAAGGTGTTTCCGGCGCGGCACATCATTTTCGTTTTTGTGCTGATTGCCTACATGTTCCTGCTCGAGCCGCTGGGGTTCATCACCAGCTCGTTCCTCTACTTGGTGGCGTCCAGCCTGGTTCTCGGGGAGCGGCGGTATGTGCATATGATCGTTGCCAACGTGCTTTCGCTGGCCGTGGTCTATCTGGTTTTCCGGACGGCGTTCTCGGTGGTGCTGCCTGAAGGCTTCCTGGAAAGGATGTTCCAATGACCGATCTCATGATGAACATCTCGTATTTCGGGATGAGTTTTCTCGATCCTTATCTGATGTTCCTGACTGCCGCCGGCGTCTTTTTCGGCATCTACGTGGGGGCAATTCCCGGCCTCTCGGTCACTATGGCCGTCTCGATCCTGATTTCGTTCACCTTCAAATGGGGGGTTAACGAAGCCTTGGCGCTGATCGCCGGCATCTACTACGGGGGCGTGTATGGCGGTTCGCGCAGCGCGATACTGATCAATGTGCCCGGCGCGCCGGCGGCGATTGCGTCGGCACTCGACGGCTACCCACTGGCCAAGATGGGCGAGGCCGGACAAGCCATCGGATTGACGACGATCATGGGTGTCTTCGGCGGCCTGATCGGGGTGCTGTGCCTGGCCGTCGGCGCGCCGATGCTCTCCGACCTGGCGCTGCTTTTTGCGCCGCGCGATTACATGATGCTGGCCATCTGGGGCCTGTTGCTGGTCGGAAGCCTGTCCGGTGGAATGATGGCCAAGGGGGTATTTGCCGGGGCGTTGGGCATCCTGTTCGGCATGGTGGGGCTCGACCCTCTGACCGCCGAGCCACGCTTTACCTTTGGTTCCGTGCACCTCACCGCTGGCGCGCCCTACGTGGCGGCGATGATCGGGCTGTTCGGCGTGTCGGAAGTCATGGTGCAACTGCACGAACTGAATTTCCCCGTCGTCAAGCAGAACGTCAGCAAGCTATTGCCTTCGTGGAGCCTGATCCGCAAGCATTTGCCGCTGGCGTCGCGCTGTTCGGTGCTGGGCGTTGTGGTCGGCGCACTGCCCGGAGCGGGGGGCGATATCGCTGCGCTGATGGCCTACGATCACGCTAAGCGCACGGTCAAGAATCCCGAACGCCCGTTCGGCGAGGGGGCCTGGGAAGGCATCGTTGCTCCGGAGGCGGCGGCAGTCGGCTCCGTTGGCGGTTGCTATATCCCGATGCTTACCCTCGGCATCCCGGGAGATGCGGTGACGGCGGTGATTATCGGAGCGCTCTACATCCACGGATTGAAACCGGGGCCGATGATGCTGCTCGAAACTCCGCACCTGTTCTGGTTCACCGTCGGCAATCTGGTACTGGCCTGCATCTGGCTGGCGATCTTCGGCTTCATGGGGATTAAACTGTTCGCCAAAATCGTCGAGATTCCCAAGTCCGCGTTGCTGCCCATGATCGTGGTGCTCTCGGCCGTTGGCTCCTATGCCATCGAGAACAACCCGGTGCACATCTACTGGATGCTTGGATTCGGCGTCGTGGGTTATTTTCTGAAAATGTACGGCTATCAGGTCGGTCCTGTCATTCTCGGCATCATCCTTGGGCCATTGCTCGATTCCAACTACCGCCGGGCGATGATTTCGGTCAGCAACGATCCGGTGGAGTTTGCGACCGAATTCTTCACCAGCCCCGTTTCGGCAGTCCTCTTGGCCCTGCTGGCGCTGACCCTATTGAGCCAGACCCGCTATTGGGCGAGGATTACCGGACTATTCAGACGCTCTGGTGCCTCCGCTGCCAGTTAGCGTAACATTGGTCGGGTCGTCGCCCCGGCGATAGCAATCGTCGGGGTCCGGTTCGTCGAATTCCTGGATTCCGGTATTGCCGGAATGGCGAACCTTCCGCTGCATCAAGGGGAAAATGTCGGTGGATAGATCAATCAAACACAGGAGAACTTGAGCATGAAAGAGACCAAACTGATCCAGGTGCTGGGCAAGCCGTTGGGAGGCGGCGCTCTGCCAGTCATCATTACGCCGCTGGTCGGCAAGACCCAGGTGGAAATTCTTGACGAAGTCGCGGCCATTGTTCCGAAGAAACCCGACCTGCTCGAATGGCGGATCGACTTCTTCGAGTCGATCGGCGATATCCCAGCCGTTGTCGACACCGCGTTGGCCATCCGCCGGGCGGCAGGCGGGATTCCGGTCCTGCTCACGCGGCGCAACGTGACCGAAGGCGGGCAACCGCTGAAGATCAACGAACCGGCCGTGGTGGCCATGTACGCCGCCGCCTGCCGCGCCAAGTGCGTCGAACTGATCGACTACGAACTGTCCAACGCGCCGGCCGACCTGAAGGCGCTGCGCGAAGTGTCCAAAGCCAACGGCATTGGCATGATCATGTCGTACCACAATTTCCAGATGACGCCGGATGGTGCCACGCTGGATAGCAAATTTGCTGCGGCCAAGGCGTTCGACGCCGATGTCGGTAAAGTGGCGGTCATGCCAACCAATGAACGCGACGTCCTCGAACTGCTCGCCGCCACCAGCCGCGCGCGCGAGGCGCTGGATATCCCGCTGATCAGCATGTCCATGGGCGGCGTCGGTTCGCTGTCGCGCATCATGGGCTGGGTTTATGGATCAGCCGCGACCTTCGCCGTGGGCAAGAGCAGCTCCGCGCCCGGCCAGATCGCCATCGAGGATCTGCGCACGACGCTGGCCATCGTGCGGCAGGCGGTTACCGGTAAATAAGCGACAAAGGCTTCCATTTTGATGAGCCCCCGCTGCAACGGCGGGGCCCCTGCCTCTTGCGATGAGCGACGATTCTTTTCGGTTATCGTTAGCGATGACATCGAGTGGACGCGTTGTTCCAGATGCGACTCCTGGCCGCCGCGTTATACGTCCATCCGCAAAAGCAGGATAGGGCGCGGTGATTGGCCTCAATTAGTCGCCAAATGATTGGTGTTGGTCTACAAGTCGGCTTACTATGAGGGACACAGGTTTCGCTTGTCGGGGGATCGCTCTTCCGCGGCAACCGGAAACCATTATTCAGAACAACTTGCTCGCCGTGACATGCGCGTCAGCGCTGAAAGGTGTCAATGACCAAACCCGGGGGAACCCTTCAGGCAGGACAGTCGTTGTGAACTCCAAATGGCGATCGATCAAGATCCAGATGGGCTTATACGTCTTGGCCATCCTGATGGCTGTCATCTGGACCATGACCTTTCTCTTTGGCGCGATGCTTCAGGGGGATATGCAACGGCAGTTGGGGGAGCAGCAATCGTCGATCGCGACGCTTGTTGCGCAGTCGGTGCACGATGGTTTGAGTGATCAGATCAACTCCCTGGAGCAGTACGCAAAAGGAAGAATTGTTCCGTCCATGCTCAACAATGCAACCGCGTTGCAAGAGCGTCTTGAGGGAAGTCCGGCAATTCTGAGTATTTTCAACGAAGGGATTTTCGTTACCGGAGTTGACGGAATAGCGATCGCTTCAGCGCCGATGATCGCCCGCGTGGGCATCAACTACGTGGATAGGGATTTCATCGTCGCGGCGCTCAAGGAGGGGCGCTCGGCTATCGGAAAGCCGGTCGTTGGCAAGCTGTTGCAGTCTCCGCTGCTCGCCCTTGCCGTACCCATTCGGGATGCGCAGAACAAGGTAGTCGGGGCGTTAATCGGGGTGACTGATCTTGGAAAACCAAGTTTCCTGGACAAGATTACCCAGAACCGATACGGCAAGACGGGAGGGTTCTCTCTGGTCGCACCACAGCATAAGCTGGTGGTGACCGCAACGGATAGAAGCCTGATCATGCAACCGGTGCCCGAATCCGGCATCGATGAAATGCACGACCGATATATGCAGGGGTACGAAGGTTTCGGTGTTGCGGTCAACTCGCGCGGCGTGGCGGAATTGTCTTCGGCCAAGGCCATTCCTGTCGCGGGATGGTATGTAGTTGCCAGCTTGCCGGTTGAGGAGGCCTTTGCTCCGATCGACAACATGAAGAAGCGCCTGCTACTCGGCTCGCTTTTGTTCAGCGTGCTCGCCGGAGCACTGACGTGGTGGCTTGTCGCGCATAAACTGCAGCGGCGATTTTCCCCGATGTTGGCCGCCAGTGCGGCTCTGTCAACGCTCTCTGCCAGTGATCCGCGCGTTCCGCGCCTTCCCGTTGGCAGTCAGGATGAAATCGGCGAACTGATTGGCGGTTTCAATCGCCTGCTGGGGATACTGAATCAACGCGAAGAGTCGTTGCGGCACAGTGAGTCCCGTCTGGCTAGCATTCTTGACGAAACAAAGATTCATCTTTGGGTTTTTGACGGAATCCGGTTTTCGTTCGTCAACAAGCAATGGTTCGATTTCACTGGCCAGGATCCCGGCCAGGGGCTGACGATCAAACGCTGGCATGCTGTGGTGCACCCGGATGACTGGCCTCGAGTAATCCAGGTCTGGCGAAAGAACCGGGTTGCCAAGACAGCGCATGACAACTCGTTCCGTCTGCGCAGGCACGATGGCGTTTACCGCGATTTTTACTGCCACGTGGTTCCTGTCCTGAACGACCAAGGGGGGTTTCAGTCCTTCCACGGTTTCAATCTGGATATTACAGAGCGCAAGCAGTTGGAGGATGAACTCGACAAGCACCGATTGCACCTGGAGAGTCTGGTGGAGCAACGTACGGCAGCTTTGCGTGATGCCGAGGAAAAATACCGTACTGTGGCCGACTTCACGTATGACTGGGAAACCTGGGTCGATGATGCGGGAAATTGGCTTTATTGCTCGCCGGCCTGCGAGCGCGTTACCGGCTATCGCGCCGAAGAATTCATGGCGCGGCCGGCGCTATATCTGGATATCGCTCATCCCGATGATCGCCCAAGTTTGCTGTTGCATATCAATGAGGCGGAACGTCAAGGGATGTGCAGCATCGAGTACCGCATCCGCCACCGGAACGGGGAGATACGCTGGGTCGAACATGTTTGTCGCCCGGTAACGGATGCGTCGGGAAAATCGCTCGGGCGACGCGTATCGAACCGCGATGTCACCGAACGCAGGCGCACCAATGACATGTTGCGCATGGCCCGAGAGGAGGCTGAATCGGCCAATCTTGCCAAGAGCACTTTCCTGGCAAACATGAGTCATGAAATCCGTACCCCGCTCAATGGCATCATCGGCATGGCCCACGTTCTGAGGCGAGGCGCCGTTACGTCTGCCCAGATGGACCATCTCGAGAAGATAGATACTGCTGCGGCACATTTGCTCAGTGTCATCAACGACATACTTGATCTCTCCAAGATCGAGGCCGGAAAGGTGGTCCTGGAAGCGGTGCCGGTCGAGATAAGCAGCCTGCTGGCCAATGTCAAATCGATCATGGCTGCGCGAGCGAAGGCCAAGGGGCTCGACCTGCGGATGGAAGCAGAGTCGTTCCCGAATGATCTGCGAGGAGATCCGACACGGCTGCAGCAGGCCCTGCTCAATTATGTCGGCAATGCCATCAAGTTCACCGAAGCCGGAACCGTCACGCTTCGCTGCCGGATTCTGGGCGAGGATGCCAACTTCGCGCTTATTCGCTTTGAAGTCCAGGATACCGGGATCGGTATCTCGGCGGAAATATTGCCACGCCTGTTCATGCCTTTTGAGCAGGCAGACGCTTCCACGTCACGCCGGTATGGTGGATCCGGTCTCGGACTGACAATCACACGAAGATTGGCCGAGTTGATGGGGGGCAACGCCGGAGTCGAGAGCGTGCCAGGGGTTGGAAGCACGTTCTGGTTTACGGTACGACTGGAAAAAGACACGGTGCGCAAGTCGTTCGTTCAGCCGGACTCGTCTGAGATCGAAAGAATCCTCCGCGAGAACCACCAGGGGCGCCGCATCCTGGTTGTTGATGACGAACCGTTGAATCTCGAAATCGCCGGGTTCTTGCTCTCGGACCTTGGCCTGAGCGTCGATACCGCCGAGGACGGCGAACTTGCCATAAGCAAAGCCAGGAACGCCACTTATGCCGCCATCCTGATGGACATGCAAATGCCGAAACTTGACGGCATAGAGACGACGAGGCAGTTGCGGGAACTGCCTGGCTACCGCGAAGTACCGATTCTGGCCGTAACCGCCAATGCTTTTGCGGACGATAAGGCGCGTTGCCTTGCCGCCAGCATGAACGATTTCATTGCCAAGCCGTTCGATCCAGACGTGCTCTTCGCGGTGCTGCTGAGATGGCTGGAAGCAGAGCACGCATCGCGTTGAGCGCTTGTCGCGCTATTGATGCAGCACGATGATGTTTTAACTTGTTACCCCGGCGATCATCTCAATGGGGTCCATCTCAAAGGGGAGATATTCGTGATTTCGAAATCGGCCCTGGACGTGACAACTTTGAAACACTGGAGCATTCGTGAGGACTATTGGCCTTATCGGCGGCATGAGTTGGGAATCGACCATTCCCTATTATCGTCAGATCAACGAAACGATCAGGGAACGCTTGGGCGGTCTCCATTCGGCGAAGATCGTGCTCTACAGCGTCGACTTCCACGAAATCGAGCGGTTGCAGCATGCCGGTGACTGGGATGCGGCCGGGGCTATCCTCGCCGAGGCTGCGCGTTCGCTGGAGGCGGCGGGCGCTGCGTTTCTGGTGCTTTGCACCAATACGATGCACAAGGTTGCCGCCGGCATCGAGGCTGCCGTCAATATCCCGCTGCTTCATATCGCCGATCCGACAGCCGAAGAAATCAAGCGGGCGGGTCTTTCAACGGTTGGCCTGCTCGGGACGCGATTCACCATGGAGCAGGCCTTCTACCGCGATCGGCTGAGCGAGCGTCACGGGTTGCGCGTGATCGTTCCCGAACCGGAAGACCGCGAACTTGTTCACCGCATCATTTACGAAGAACTGTGCCTGGGAATTGTCAAGGCGGAGTCGCGTGCCGTGTATCGAAATGTCATGAAAAGCCTCGCTTCTCAAGGCGTGCAGGCCATCATTCTTGGGTGTACCGAGATCTCGATTCTGGTTGATCAGCAGGACTCCGGGGTTCCGCTGTTCGACACCACGGCCATTCACGCGCGCCGCGCCGCTGAAGAAGCGCTGCGTCCGTGACGCCCAACGGGCAGCAGGCGTCAAGCCTTCGGTTCGGTCAGGAATGGCTGCTCACGGCGCGTGCCAGACTGACGAAGTTCACGGCAAGTTGCGCCGGCTGCGTGCGCTGCAGGGCGATGGAGAGATTGACCTCGTGAGCGGCACCGCGGATTTTCCTGAACACGATTCCCTTGAGATTCAACTGCTGCATTGATTCCGGAACAAGGGACACCCCCTGTTCGGCCGAAACGAGCGAGAGGATCGAGGCGAACTGTGGCGCCGGTTGCCCGAGAGTCGGTTCGAAACCGGCCATCCGGCAGGCGGAAAGTACGGAGTCGTGCAGACTGATCCCGATCTCACGCGGGGTGAGGATCAGCGGGTCGTCCCGCAGGCTGATGAGGTCGATGCTGCGCCCGCCCTTGGCCGCCGGATGGTCTGCCGGCAAGACGGCGACGAGCGACTCGACGGCAAGTTTGTAGTAATTCAACTCCGGAGGGTCTGAATCGCTCGGGCGCAGGACGGCGACATCCAGGCGGCCGTCCATCAGCCCGTGCATCAGCGCCACGGAATTGGCTTCTTCCAGGCGGATCTCGACATCGGGATACGCTCTCCTGAACTCACGAATGCAGGCCGGAACGATCGGATTCAGGGCGGACGTGCCGGTGAAGCCGAAGCTCAAACGGCCGGTTTCGCCGCGGGCGGCCCGCTGCGCCGCGCGAATCGCGTCGGCCGTCTGCAACGGAATACCCTTGACCCGATCCAGGAACGCGCGACCGGCTTCGGTCAATTCCGCGCCGCGCGGGACGCGGTTGAACAGGCGCGCACCCACTTCCGCTTCAAGATCCTTGATCTGTTGGCTGAGCGGCGGCTGCCCAATGCCAAGGCGTTCAGCAGCGCGCGTGAAGTTGCCTTCTTCGGCGATGGCCAGAAAATAACGCAGGTGACGAAGTTCCATGTATATTCGTAAAACGTATTGAAAACGGCATTACTATATATTGGAAAGATGGAAATTGGGTCCGTATACTGGCGACTCGTTAATTCGAGAATGTTGGAACCCATGCCGTCCGTTACCGCTGTTATCCGCAATTCGGCTCCGGGAGTTGAGCCGCCGCCCAGTAGATCCGCTCAGGACTGGATCAGGCGCGGCACCGCTGAATACCGCAATGCCGGCGTAGCGCTGTTTCTCGCCGGTTTTGCATGTTATTCGCTGATCTACTGCGTTCATCCGCTGCTTCCCGCGTTTGCGCGCTCGTTCGGTGTCAGTCCGGCGGAGAGTTCCCTTTCCCTGTCGCTGACGACCGGTATGCTCGCCTTCTCCATCCTCATGGCCAGTGCCTTTTCGCAGGCGCTCGGGCGGCGCGGGGTAATGTTCTTCTCCCTGCTGTTGGCGGCCCTCTGCAACATCGCCACGGCAGTGACTCCCAGCTGGTCCGGATTGCTGGTAGCGCGCGCGATCGAAGGCTTCGTTATCGGCGGCGTCCCCGCGGTGGCCATCGCCTATCTCTCCGAAGAGATCGACCCGGAGAATCTGGGCAAGACGATCGGTCTTTATGTCGCCGGGACCGCGTTCGGAGGAATGATGGGCCGTGTCGGCATGGGCCTGCTGACGGAGTTTACGTCCTGGCGCATGGCGCTCGGAATCCTGGGTGGCCTGGGTCTCGTGGCGGCAGGCGGATTCCTGGCGCTGCTCCCGCGTTCGAGAAACTTCGTCGCCCGGCCGGGATTCGATCCGCTGTTTCATCTACGCACGTGGGGGAAACAACTGCGCAACCGTCCATTGCTGCGGCTGTACGCCTGTGGTTTCCTCATGACCAGCGTGTTTGTGACCCTGTTCAATTACGTCATCTTCCGCCTGTCGGGGCCGCCGCATTCCCTGAGCCAGTCCGTGATCAGCATGATTTTCCTGACCTACAGCTTCGGGATGGCGTCCTCGTCGGTGGCGGGGGGGCTTGCCGATCGCTTCGGCCGTCGGCCTTTGCTCATCGCCGGATTCGTGATCATGCTGGCCGGGATCGGGCTGACACTGGCGAATTCGCTCGTCCTGATCGTCGGCGGGATTGTGTTGGTGACCTCCGGCTTCTTCATCGGGCATGCCGTCGCGAGCGGATCGATCGGTCCGCTGGCCGGTGCGTCGAAGGGCCACGCCGCATCGCTTTACCTGTTGTTTTATTACATGGGATCAAGCATCACCGGCTCGGTTGGCGGCTGGTTCTGGCAGCACGGGGGCTGGGGGTGGGTCGTCGCGCTTACTGGCGGACTGGCGTTTATTGGGCTGATCCTGGCAACGACAGGAAAACACACGGCTTCCAATCGACACTGATCCGGCAGTTGCGGGCGCGCTGTATTTCGCTCAGAGCAACCCCAGTTGCCGTGCCCGGGCAATCGCCTGGGTGCGGTTGCGCACGTTCAGCTTGCTGAACATTTGCGTCAGGTACCACTTGGTCGTGCTGACGGTGATGCCGAGCTTTTCGCCAACCTGTTGGTTGGTCAGGCCGAGATTGACCAGTTTTAGGATTTCGCGCTCCATGCGGCTCAGGCTTTGGTGCAGGGCGGCGGACGGCAGCGTTTCCTCATCCTGGGCATACGATTCGAGCAGGCGGTTGACGAAGCCTGGATCGACATGTCGGATCTCGCCAAGCATTTCGGCGACGGCGCGTCCTTCGTCGAGGAAAACCCGGCGATAACCGCCCGAGGCCGCGAGTGAAACGGCAGCTGCCAGATAGCGCGCGGCGGCGGTTTTTTCGCCTGCGGCTTTCTTGCACAGGGCTTGCAGGATGTGGATGACGATCAGGCTGCCGTTGAAATTATCGGCACGCGCATTCTTTTCCAGCGTGGCCAGAATGTTCAATGCCCGTGTCGGCTGGTGCTTTGCCAGATGGATGCGTGCGGCGATCAATTCTTCTTCTTCGCCGCCCGAGCACACCAGGGCGCGGGTCTCTTCCAGGGTGCGCGTGGCACCGTCGACATTCCCTTCCCGCAGTTGCAGTTCGGCGATGACCAGCGAGATCAGGCGGTGGCGGCGTTCGCTTTCCGGGCGCTGGGCTTCTTCGCTGGCTTCGGCCAGAGTGTCCCAGGCGGCCTCCCGTTCGCCGCAGACATGCTGCAGTTTGGCCAGCAGGCGCAGGCCGAGCAGCGAGTAGAAGACCATGCCTAGCTGGCGCGACAGTTCGATTCCGGTCAGCAGACGATAGCGTGCGGACTCCAGGTCGTTCTGCTCGTGGTCGATGGCGCCGAGGCGGATGTAGAGCAGTGCAGCCACCGGCGCCGGAGAGCCTTTACCGTCGACATAGCGGCTGATCGCCTTCTGGCACATGGCGCGGGCTTCACGCAGCTTGCCCTGCATCGTCATCATGTGGATCAGCGGCCCCATCGCGTCGACGGTCATGAAGTGATTGTCTAGTTGCTGTCCCAACTGGACGCCTGTGCTCAGAGTGTCGACGGCAGCGACGCGGTCGCCTACCAGAACCTGTGCCTGCCCGAGCAAGCTGTGGGCGTAGACGCGGAAAAAGGACGCGCTGTTACCGAGCCGCTCGATGGCTTGTTTGGCGAACGTCACGGCGTCGTTCGGATCACCCCAGCTCAAGGCAATGTAGGCATGGATCGCGGCCAGCATGCCCCGTCGCCTGAGCGGCTCATTGCCTGATTCGAGTTCCCGGGCGAGGGTGGCGTAGGGTTGCGCCTGTGCGGTCCGTCCACCCAGGTAGAGCGTCCACGCCTTGTAACAGGCCAGATCACTGTGCGTGCGCACGAGTTCGTCGGGGAGTTCGTCGAGCCAGGAACGGAGCTTGGACAGTTCGCCGCGCGACAGGACGTTGTCGGCAAAAGCGCGGAACAAGCGCACCGTGGACGGGAAATCCCGGCCGGCAAACGCGTGGCGGATGGCTTCTTCCTCGAATCCGTTGGCTTCATACCAGGCGCTGGCCTGCAAGTGCTGTCGTCGTTGTTCTCCGGGGTCGGATTCAGCGCGCAGGAATTCGGCAAATAGGGGGTGGTAGCGATACCAGTGCCGATTTTCGTCGAGGCGCAGCAGGAACATGTTGGCCTGCTCGAGGCGGTTCAGCAGGGTGCGGCTGTCGGATCGGCCGGTCACCGCATCGCATAGCGAGGCGCACAGACGATCCAGGCCCGAAGTACCGCGCAGGAATTCCTTGATTTCCGGCGTCTGCCGGCTGAAAACCTCTTCGGCGAGGTAATCGAGGACGTGCCGGTGTTCGCCGCTGAATGCGGCGACGCGCTGGGCGAAGCTGGCCATCGAATCCGTGTCCGCCGAATGCTGTAGCGATAGCGCCGCCATCTGCAGGCCGGCAATCCACCCTTCCGTTTTTTGCTCCAGCGTCTGCAGCAGATCCGGACTCAGCGCAAAACCGATAGCCTGTTCGAGATACAGCGCGGATTCCTCCAGCGAAAAGCGCAGTTCGTCGAGGCCGATTTCGCTCAGGCGGTGCTGCATGCGCCAACGCGCCAGCGGCAGGTCAGGAACCTCCCGGCTGATCAGGATCAAGCGCAACGGATCGGGCAAGTGCTCGACCAGAAAGCTGATGGCGGAGCGGATTTCCGGGGAAGATACCGCGTGAAACCCATCGAGCACCAGCACAATGCGCCTTGAGGTCTCGGCGACTTCGCTGAGCAGCGCGGTGATCAGATCGTTGGGGGCGGGCAATTGCAGCCGGCCGATGAGAAAGATCGGGGCGCGGCCGATATCCGGGGCGACCGACTGCAAAGTGCCCACCAGATGATAAAGAAAGCGGATCAGGTGGCTGTCCTCGGCATCCAGCGAAAGCCAGGCAATGTGATGCTTCCCCGCGTTTTGCCGCAAGGCTTCCGCAACCATGGTGGTCTTGCCGAACCCCGCCGGCGCGGTGATGACGGTCAACGCCCGCTGCAAGCCGTCGTGCAGCTGCGCGGCAAGCCGCGGCCGGGCGACAATCTGGGGGCCGGGCGCCGGAATGCTGATCTTGGCGCTGATCAATGCCTGTTGTGAGCGCGATGGCATGCGTTTGTGGTGTCTGGTCGCTTAATCGGCACGTAGGGGGCGTTACGGCGCCGTGCCTTGGTTTTCCTGCATTCTACTCTGGGTGGCCTCGCGCGGTTGTGCTCACTGCCGGCCTTCGTCAATCATCCCTACCTTGGTCGGGTGTCGCTGCGTCGAGAGTCCAGTAAATTGCT
This sequence comes from uncultured Propionivibrio sp., assembly GCA_964499185.1. Taxonomy (GTDB): domain Bacteria; phylum Pseudomonadota; class Gammaproteobacteria; order Burkholderiales; family Rhodocyclaceae; genus Propionivibrio. The sequence continues at coordinate 15,471 of CAZCJW010000020.1, forward strand.
TGCTGTCCAATCCATCTCTGCAAAATGACACAAATCGCACGCGTTACCATTGCCGTCATCGGGGCCGGACTGTTCGGTCGCAAGCACATCGAGACCATGCGCCAAGAGCCCGCCTGCCGTTTGGCGGCGATCGCCGATCCGACTCCGGAAGCCGAAGCGTACGCCCGGGAACTCGGCGTCCCCTGCTTCAGGGATTACAACGAAATGCTCGACCGCATCCGGCCGCAGGCGGCAATCATCGCCACGCCCAATGTTCTTCATGTTCCCGTCGGGCTGGCGTGCGCCGAGCGCGGAATACATATGCTCGTGGAGAAACCGATATCCGATTCGGTACTCGCGGCCATGCAGCTTGCCGAGGCAGCTGAACGCACGGGCGTGGCCCTGCTGGTCGGGCATCATCGGCGACACAACCCGATCATCGAGAAGGCGCGCGAGGTCGTGCAAGACGGAAAAATCGGCCGGGTGACGGCGATTTCCGCGCAGTGGATGTTGTTGAAGGCGCGCGAGTATTTCGACGCCGTGCATCGCCGATCGCCAGGAGCCGGGCCGGTCCTGACCAACGCGGTGCATGATATCGACGACCTGCGTTTCATCTGCGGCGAAATTGCGTCCGTGCAAGCGATGACCTCGAATGCCGTGCGCCAGTTTCCGGTGGAGGATACGGCGGCCATCCTGTTGCGCTTTGCCAATGGCGCCTTGGGCACGTTGACCGTGTCAGATACCGCGGTAGCCCCGTGGAGTTGGGAGCTGACCTCCGGTGAGAACCCGTTCTATCCGAGGACCGACGAGAACTGTTACCTCATCTCCGGAACGAAAGGGGCGCTGACCGTGCCAAAGCTCGAGTTGTGGCGGTACGGCGAAGAGCAGGGGTGGGGTGCCCCGTTGTCCCTTGAACGCCTCGATGCCAGAGCGGCCGATCCGCTGGTGCGGCAGATTCGCCATTTCTGCGCCGTCGTGCGCGGCGAGTCCGTGCCAAAGATTACCGGGCGAGATGCCGTCCGCACGCTAAAGGCTGTACAGTCAGTTCTCGAGGCGGCTCGAACCGGTAGGGCGGTCGAGCTTGAAAGCGCCTGAAGAAGAAGCCGGGCCAGGCACACGCCGATTGGTTCGTCACGCCGGCGAAGGCGGGTGTCCGGGCGTTGTCTGTCCTGGATTCCCGGGTTTGCTGGAACGATGAATCTGCAGTGAATCATGGCTTCGCTGGCGATCAAGCCGGCATGAGCCGGTCTCCACTTTGCGTTCGCAAGGCGCCTTGATTCTGGACGATCATTCCTCGAGCCGCGTGTCTCTTTTGTTCCAAGCGATACATTTCACGCCAGAAATTCGCTTTACGATCTTTGACTTGCAGGCAGGGGGCGGTGGATACTTGGATACGATTGCCCTCCCTGTTGCAAGTATGAAAAATAATCTTTCGCAGATATCCCTGCGTACCCTCATGGCGGTGATGGTGGGGTTGCTTGTGGCGATCGCACTGGCCTTTGCCGTTGTTGAATATCGCAACAGCCACTCGGTATATCGTAACGCCGAGTTGATGACCGAGCGCAACCGACTGGCAACCGCATGCCTTCATGCGGTTGACAATTTCTTTGCCGAGCGCGGACGAGGTCTGGTCTACCTGCTTGGCGGCGCGCCCATTCCTGAAGCACAACGTGCTTTTCTCGAAGATCGCAGAAAGGTCGTGGACGATTCGATCGGACGAGCGCTCGCCCTGGCGACGGAAAGCGGCCGGACAAGTACTGCTGATGTCGAAATGCTCTGGAAACAGGTCCGGGATTTCCGGCCGTTTCTCGATCACGCGCTGGCCCGATCGCAGGACAAACGCGATCCCGCCATTTCCGGCCAATGGCTCACCATGAGCAACGAGCTGGTGGTTGGCCTGATCCGGCTGACGCACGAGATGACCGATTATCCAGCGGTTGAGGATGCCGGGTTCCAGCATCTCAACAGTCTGCGTCTCTCATCCGTTCTGTTCCGCACCATGGTGGCGGCCGAGTCGAGCATCTATGGCGTGAATTCCCTGTCGGGCCGCGTTTTGACTGCAAGGGAAGTCACCTCGCTCCGTCTCATGCGCAACCAGTCCATGATCGTCTGGGAAGGACTGGAGCATGGCTCGGAAAGGTCAGGTGATGCGCGCGCCAGGGCGTCCATCGAAAAGGTGAGGACCGGTCTGCTTGACCAGTTGCGCCGGCGGCAGGACGAAATTCTGCAGACCGCCGAACGCGGCATGTTCATGCCCGATCAGGTCGCCCGGTTGCGAGAATTTGCGCAGATGTCGCTGACGGTCATGGACACCCTGGGTGAGCTTACCAGCGACATCAATCGCCTCACGGGAAATTACGTCCGTGACCGGCTTGAAGGCGCTAGGAACCAGCAGCGGCTGGCCCTGTCTGGCATCGTGGCCATCCTTCTGCTGGGCGGTCTTGCTTTTCTTGTGTTTGTTTCGCGCATTGGCCGGCCTTTGCGTGAGATTCAACAGCGCGTCGACAGTCTCATCGAAAGACAGTCTGGAAATGCATCGTTGGCTCTTTCGGTTGGCACTGTCGATGAACTGGGTCGTATCAACTATGCGTTGCGCCTACTCGATGAAGCGATAGAGGCGCGCGTCATCAGCGATCAGTCGCGACGCGAACAGGAGCGCGTCAGCGCGTCGATCCTGGCCGCGGTACCGCAGTCCATTATTGCCGCCGACAGGCGGGGTGTCATTACGATGTTCAGCCCCGGAGCGGAATCCATGCTCGGGTATTCGGCCGAGGAAATGATCGGCAAACAGACTCCATTGGCCTTTCATGATCCGGAGGAAGTGCGCCGGCGCGCGCGGGAACTGTCCGACGAACTCGGTTTTACCGTGGAGGCCGGATTCGAGGCGTTCATTGCCAAGGCCCAAGCTACGGGGCACCCCGATGAGCGCGAATGGACCTATGTGCGCAAGGATGGCTCGCGCCTGACCGTTCTTTTGTCGGTAACGGTGTTCAACGATGTACGCGGCGATATTCTGTGTTGCGGAGTGGCGACCGACATTACCCAGCGTTCGCAGGTCGCCGCAGAGATGTCGCGCCTCGCCAACTACGATCCCTTGACCCAGTTGCCCAACCGGCGGCTGTTCCATGACCGCATTCGCATGGCCATCACGCAGGCTCGCCGGGAAAACACTTTTCTGGCCTTGATGATGGTCGATATCGACCGCTTCAAGCCGGTTAACGACCGCTACGGCCACTCCGTCGGTGATCTGTTGTTGAGCGCCGTGGCAGCGCGGATGCAGAAGTGCCTGCGTGAATCGGATACGCTGGCGCGCGTGGGCGGCGATGAATTCGTGGTCATCCTGCCGATGATCAGCGGGGCTCAGGATGCCGTCGGGGTGGCGGAAAAGATTCGCCAGTCGCTCTGCACCCCTTTTGAGCTGACGGACGGCATCACTGTGAACATCGACTGCAGCATCGGCATCGCCGTTTATCCGGATCACGGCGGCAACGAGGACATACTGCTGAAAAATGCAGACAATGCGATGTATATTGCCAAGGCCCTGGGTCGAGCCCAGGTGCATGTTTCCGGGGGGGCAAACGAGAACGGTCTGGTCAGGGCGGCACCGGATCGTGGCGGCTCGCCGGTCATCAATCTCGTGTGGCGGCGTTCCTATCAGTGCGGCGATGCCACCATCGACCGCGAACACAAGGATCTCTTCATGCACGGCAATACACTCATTCGCGCCGTGGCGAACGGTCGTATTCCGCTGGACAAACTGCCGGAAATGCTCGATGAACTGATTGATTCGGTGATGGCGCATTTCCGCAATGAAGAATTTATCCTCTCGCGCTACGGTTACGCGGAACTGGAAAGCCATGCCCGGAAACATCGGCGCCTCGTTGAGCGCGCACTTGAGTTGCGCAGCATGGCAGTCGCCGGCGAACTGGCGCTGGCCGATGTGGTGTCGTTCATTGCGCGCGATGTCGTGGCGGAACACATGCTGGTCGACGACCACGACTATTTTCCGCTGTTGCGCAAAACCCTGAGCCACAACCCGGCCGAGTTGCAATGAAGAAAAACGAAACCGTGGCCGCCGAGGCCAATCCGGCAAGAGTCGAATGGCAAGAGAACGGCCGCACGTTTTCGGTCGCGTGGCGATCGCAAGCGGGCCTGCCCCCGCCGCGTCGCGTCGTTCCCGCCGATGACACGCTGAACGCCGATACCGCCTACCGGCTGGCCTGCGAAGGGACGGCATTGTTGTGGCGCGGCGATTTCCAGAATGCACGGCAGCTCCTGCAGGCCCTGGCGCGGCGGCTGGACAGGAAACCACGTTCTGGCAGAAAACCCGTGCCGGACTACCCCGAAGGGTTCCACCGCAAGCGCATGACCGAGGCGCAGCGGGTGCGCATCCTCGGCATGCTGTTGATCCCATTCGACGCTGGGCATGTTGTCCCTCTGCGGCGCGCCCCTGATGTTCGGCTGGCGTGCGAGGAAGTCTACGGGCCGGGAGTCGAACCCTACGTCGCCTCGTTGCGCGAACTGCTCGGTCTGATCGGCGCGCATGAATGGCGCAAGAAAGGGGTTTTCATTCCGGCACTGGGCGGCCGCATCCATCCGCACTACGGGGTGTTCTCGCCGGTACGCGGGGAGTATGTGACGCTGGTGGCTGACACGCCGTTGCCCGCCGCGATGGGTGGAAACAGTCTGTCTTTCGATGTCGGGACCGGCACCGGAGTCCTCGCCGCCGTGCTGGCACGGCGCGGCGTGGCCCGCGTAGTGGCGACCGACCAGGATGAACGGGCGCTGGCCTGCGCCCACGAGAACATCGAACGACTTGAACTGGCGGGGCAGGTTCAGTTGGTCAAGACCGACCTGTTTCCTCCGGGCCGAGCGCCGCTGGTCGTGTGCAACCCGCCGTGGGTGCCGGGCAAGCCGAGTTCGGCGCTCGAATACGCCATCTATGATCCCGATAGCCGCATGCTGCGTGGCTTCCTGAACGGACTGGCCGAACATCTCGCGCCGGGCGGGGAGGGTTGGTTGATCCTCTCCGACCTCGCCGAGCACCTGAAACTGCGTTCGCGCGAAATGCTGCTGGATTGGATCGACAAGGCTGGCCTGAACGTGCTGGGCCGGCACGATGTGCGCCCGACGCACGCCAAGGCCGCCGATCCGGACGATCCGCTGCATGCCGCGCGGGTGCTCGAGACTACTTCCTTGTGGCGGCTGGGCGTCGCGTGAGTTCTTCGATCTGCCGGTCGTGCTGGCGCGACAGGCAGATCAGGGCGGCGATGGCGCCAGTCAGGGCGAAAAACATGTCTGACTGGGTATCCCAGGCATAACCCTGCGTCCCGAGGAATTCGTCGGCGCCCTGGCCGATCAGTTCGGCAACCCACCACTCGATCAACTCATAGAACGCGCTGATCGCCAGCACCACGCACACCACCAGGAAGTTCAGCATGCGCCGGCCGCTGATATAGGCGCCGCGGATGAGGATCTCGCGCGCCGCCATTGCCGGTACGAAACCCTGGAAAAAATGCCCGATCTTGTCATAGGGATTGCGCGCTATCCCCAGCAGGTCGGCCAATTGAAAACCGAACGGTACGCGCGCGTAAGTGTAGGTGCCGCCAACGATCAGTACGACGGCATGCAGGAAGATGCAGCAATAGAGCAAGCCGGTCAGGGGAAAACGGCGCCAGGTCGGAATCATGACGGCCAGAGCGATAACCACCGGTGCAACTTCCAGCGCCCAGGTCGGGCGATCGAAGGGCGCGATCCCTGAATACACCAGTAGCCCGACAAGGCTCAGGGTTGCGACGATCAGTGCAGTGGGAGGCTTGGGATACATGTGGACATTGTATCTGCAGTGAGTGGCAGCAGGTCGGCGTGCTGCAGGTACAATCTCCAGCATGAAATCACTCAGAGAACTCTATCGTCCGGGCATCGGCCCGTCGAGCAGCCACACCATGGGCCCGCGGCGAGCCGCCGAGGCGTTTCGTGCCGATCTGCCGGCGGCGACGTCGCGCGTCCGCGTTTCGCTCTACGGCAGCCTCGCGGCCACCGGGCGCGGGCATTTGACTGACGTGGCGGTCGGCGCGCCGTTTGCGCCGCTGCCCGTGGAGTTGGTCTGGCTCCCCGACAAGGTACTGCCGCGGCATACCAACGGAATGATTTTTGAGGCGTGCGACGAAAGCGGGCAGGTACTGCTTTCGCGGTGCGTCTATTCCGTCGGTGGCGGTGCGCTGCTTGACGATGCAGGAAATCCGGATGGCGGTGGCGACATCTATCCGTTTGCCTGCATGAAGGACGTGCTGGAGCTTTGCGAACGCGAGCGCCTGGGTTTTTGGGAAGTGGTTCAGCGCTGCGAGAAAGATGGCATCGACGAGTTTCTCGCCGGCATCTGGTCGTCGATGACCAGGGCCATCGGCGCCGGTCTCAACGCCGAAGGGCGGCTGCCCGGTTCGTTGAAGGTGCCGCGCAAGGCGTCGGCCTATCATGCGCGGGCGCAGAGCGCAGCCGGCTACTTTGGCGAAACGGCGCTTCTGTTCGCCTACGCGCTGGCCGTATCCGAGGAAAACGCCTCCGGCGGCCAAGTGGTGACGGCGCCGACCTGTGGCGCGTGCGGCGTGCTGCCGGCCGTGCTGTTCTTCCTGCAGCAGCAGTCGGATTTGCCGGACGAGAAGATCGTCCGGGCGCTGGCCACGGCCGGACTCGTCGGCAACCTGGTGAAACGCAATGCCTCGATCTCAGGCGCCGAAGTCGGCTGTCAGGGCGAGGTGGGCACGGCGTGCGCGATGGCGGCCGCGGCCGCGGCGCAACTTCTCGGCGGCTCAGTGCGGCAGATCGAATATGCGGCGGAAATGGGGCTGGAGCACCATCTTGGCCTGACCTGCGATCCGATCGGCGGCTATGTCCAGATTCCGTGCATCGAGCGCAATGCCATCGCCGCGGTGCGCGCCGTCGATTGCGCGACCTACGCCCTGCTTTCCGATGGGCAGCACCTCGTGTCGTTCGATGAAGTGGTGCACACCATGTGGGAAACCGGCCTCGACATGAAGGCGGGCTACCGGGAAACGGCCGAAAGCGGGCTGGCCAAGGTGCACCGCATGGCCCGTCTCGGCAAGCCGCCATCCCCGTTTGCCGGAATGGGAAGCTGATCGTCGTCGTTGGATTGATTCGGTTATTGTTCCGGCGCGATGAAGTAGATAGTTACCGTCATACCGGCGAAGGCCAGTATCCAGTGTCGGAGCGCAATCGCCGACTGGACCCCGGCCTTCGCCGGGGTGACGAGTTCAAACATCATCGTGTCGCATCAATATTGTGCCGAGGGAAGCTCCGGCGGTTGCGGCTGCATCACGGCCATCGGATTGAACGGCTTGTCGTTGACCAGCAACTGGCCGGTCTTGAAGGTGACGCGGGTCTTGAGTAGGCGGCCGTCGAGTGTGGCGTAGCCTTGCTGGACGATGTTCGCGATGGTTTGATCGGCCATCTCCTTGCTCAATTGTGCTTCCTCTTCGCTTTCCGCTTTGCCGCCGGCCAGCATCGTTACCAGTGTTACCGGCAACACAATGTCGGCGGCTGCGTCGATCTTCGCCGGCAGGCGCATCGGGTTGGAAAAGTCCTCCGCCTTGGCGTCAATCAGCCTGATGCGGGCGCTGATCTTCGCCTCGCCCTCCGGGGTGTGGAAGCTGATGCGATCGAGCGATAGAACGGGACTGTCGAGCAGGAGCGCGACGAACAGGTCCTTCATCGGGGCCAACTCATGCATCAGTTGCGCTTGGTTCTGCAACATATCGGGTTTCGTATAAATCGCCATGAAGCTGCGGTTCAGCGTCATCAGCTTGCGCGCGTGCAGATGCTTCAGCGAAAAATCATAGCTGGCCGGGCCGTAATTCTGCTCGCCGATCTGCACCGTGCCGGCGCCCATGCGGGCAACGACGTCGACAAAGTCTCCTGAAGCGGGTACCTGCACGTCGTACGTGAGATCCTTCAGTCCGATTTTTTCGCCGTTCTCCGGGCCGGGATCAATGTTGATCTCGGCCAGCGAGAATTGCTGCGACCCGGAATAAAGCAGAGGATCGTCCGCGAACATGCGCTGCTGGCGGCTCTCCATGCGTAAGCCGGTCATGGTCATGCGTGGGCCGTTCGGTTCGACCAGCTCGAAACGCGGGGCACCACCGCGCAGCGAATAGCGCTCCATGTGGCGGGTGAAGTCGACGACGATTTCCAGTCCGTCGCCGGCGAGAATGGCTTGACTGTTGGCGGATTCACCTGGAACCAGGATCTTGAAGGGAGGGCTCTTCAGCGCGCCCTGGCCGCCGCCCTGGAAGTCGTAGCGCGTCTGGATCTCGAGCGCCGGTTTGCCGCCAAACGCTTCGGCCAACTTTTTCTGGATCGG
>CAZCJW010000021.1:0-23073 GCA_964499185.1 uncultured Propionivibrio sp.
TGGAGCAAGCAGCGCATCTTCGAGGTTTATCTCAACGTGATCGAATGGGGTAACGGCGTGTTCGGCGCAGAGGCCGCGGCGCGCCACTACTTCGGCGTTGGTGCCGGCCAGCTTTCGCCCGAGCAGTCCGCCCGGCTGGCCGGGATGGTGCCCAGCCCGCGCTTCTACGATCGCAACCGCGGCGCGCCAGGGCTGGCGAGCAAGGCGGGGCTGATTCTCTCGCGCATGCCGTCCGCACGGGTTCCCTGAGAGCTCCTTGGGCGTTTCCCCGGCGTGCTAGAATCGCTGCCGGTCTTGATGCATTGCGCGTCCTGTCGATCCGAACACTCAATCCTGGGGGAGACAATCCCGATGAGCGAAGAAAAAAACAGCCCGGATTTCATGAAGAATGTACGAGAGCTGCTCGCCAGGCACAAACTGGTGGAGGAACTCGCGCCTCGTCAGGATACGCCGCGCCACGATCTCGTCGACGATGTCGATCAACAGCAGCATCTGGCCGAGTTGCGAACCCTTCTGGAGCGGGTTCCTCTGGCCGAAATTGCACGTATCATCCAGGCGCTGGAGCCCGAAGAGCGGCTGGTTGTCTGGTACGAGGTGCGCGAGGAGCGCGGCGAGGCTATCCTGGAGATTCTCTCGGACGAAGTCCGCCAGGATCTCATTTGCGATAGTCACTTCCGCAACGAAAAGACGTCCGTGACGGCTTTCGAACTGCGCAATGGCCGACTGAGCCAGATCAACGTGACCACCCCGTACGACCTGAAGTGCCTGAAGCCGATCTGGGTCGACCTGGTGGCGCCGACGCCGGAAATTCGCGCCTGGGTCGGGCGCTTCTACGATGTCCAATTGCCCAACCCGAGCAGCTTGACTGACCTGGAGGCCAGTGCCCGTTTTTACGTCGAAGACAACGGCGAGGTGCACCTGCACTCGGACTTCCTGCTCGATACCAAGGAGGAGTCGCGCAACGTGGCGGTCGCCCTGATTCTTCATCGCGACGTGCTGTTCTCGGTGCGTACTGAGGAATTGCCGATTTTTCGCTTGCAGCGCTTGCGTGCACGCACTCAGCCGGGCTACGTGACCGACGGCAAGGACGTGCTGCTCGACCTGTACGCCGCGGATGCCGAGTACTCGGCCGATGCGCTCGAAGATGTCTACGCCGCTCTCGAAGACGTTAGCAAGCACGTGCTGGGTACCGAGGTGACGGACACGGAAGCAGCCAAGATTCTGGCCGACATTGCCCGGGAGGAAGACCTGAACGGGCGCATCCGGCGCAACGTGCATGACACGCGGCGCGCGGTGTCCTTCCTGATTCGCGGCAAGTCTTTGTCACCCAACCAGGTGGATGACGCGCGCCAGATCCTGCGCGACATCGAATCGCTGGACGGGCATACGTCCTTCCTCTTCGGGAAGATCAACTTCCTGATGGATGCCACGGTCGGTTTCGTTAACATCAACCAGAACAAGATCATCAAGATCTTCTCCGTGGCCTCGGTGGCCATGCTGCCGCCGACGCTGATCGCCAGCATCTACGGCATGAACTTCCAGGAGTGGTTCCCGGAAATCCACTGGAAGTATGGGTACCCGTTCTCTCTTGGATTGATGCTGGTGTCCGTCGCTGTGCCGTTCTGGTTCTTCTACAAAAAGGGCTGGCTGCGCTGACTGCCGCGCCAGCCTCTTTGGGCTACCAATTCCTGAAGATCGTCTCGGCCGCGCCAATGGTTTCCGCGATGTCGGTGTCGCTGTGCGCCGCCGAGACAAATCCTGCTTCGTAGGCCGATGGCGCAAAGTAATGTCCGGCATCCAGCATGGCGTGGAAGAAGCGGTTGAATGCCTCCTTGTTGCATTGCATGATTTCGGCGAAGTTGCGCGGCCAGTGCGCCCGGAAATAGAGGCCGAACATGCCGCCGACCGACTGGGCCGAAAATGCGACGCCATTGTTAACCGCAGCGGCGTTGAGTCCTTCGCATAGCGCTTCGGTTTTTCGCTCCAACTCCAAGAAGAAGCCTGGCTTCTGGATCAGCTTGAGCGTGGCCAGGCCAGCGGCGACGGCGACGGGGTTGCCGGACAGTGTTCCGGCCTGATACACGGGCCCGAGCGGCGCGATCTTTTCCATGATTTCGCGCTTGCCGCCAAAGGCAGCAAGCGGCATACCACCCCCGATGACCTTCCCGAGCGTGGTCAGGTCGGGCGTGATGCTGTATAGCCCCTGCGCGCAACCGGGGCCCACGCGGAAGCCAGTCATCACCTCGTCGAAGATCAGCACGCTGCCGTACTTCGTGCACTGGGTGCGCAGGCTCTGCAGGAACTCGGGCCGCGGGGAGACTAGGTTCATGTTGCCGGCGACGGGTTCGACGATGACCGCGGCAATGCGCTCTCCGTAGCTGGCAAAGGCCTGTTCGACCTGGCTGTCGTCGTTATAGTCGAGAACCAGCGTGTGTTGCGCCAGGTCCGCCGGGACGCCCGCAGAATTCGGGTTGCCGAAAGTCAGGAGGCCCGACCCTGCTTTTACCAGAAGGCTGTCGCTGTGGCCGTGATAGCAGCCTTCGAACTTGATCAGCACGTCGCGTCCGGTATAGCCACGCGCCAGACGGATGGCGCTCATCGTCGCTTCGGTGCCCGAGCTGACAAGGCGAACCATGTCCATCGAAGGCAGCAACTTGCACAGCAGATCAGCCATTTCGACTTCCTGCTCGGTTGGCGCACCGAACGATAATCCTTTGGCAGCCGTTTCCTGCACGGCGGCCACGACTTCCGGATGAGCGTGCCCGAGGATCAGCGGTCCCCACGAGCCCACGTAGTCGAGATACGACTTGCCATCGACGTCGGTCACGCGCGAGCCGCTGCCGCTGGCAAAAAAACAGGGTGTGCCTCCTACCGAGCGGAAGGCTCGCACCGGGGAATTGACACCGCCCGGAATGTGCCGCTGGGCGCGTTCAAACAGTTGCTGGTTGCGGATGGTCAAGTGGGTTCTCCTTCGAAAAGTGGTACGTAGGCACGGGCCCGGGTTTCTATGTCCGGAGCATCAAACAGATCGGTAATTACGGCGAGCATATCGGCGCCGGCGGCAATCACGGAACTGGCGTTGTCCAACGTGATGCCGCCAATGGCGCAGGCCGGGAGCTGCAACTCGCGCCGACAGCGGCCGAATAACGACAAATCGGCACGTACGGCATGCGGTTTGGTCGGCGAGGCAAAGACCGCACCGAAGGCGACGTAGTCGGCGCCCGCCAAGCCAGACGCGCGGGCGCGGTCGAAGTTGGCATAGCACGAAGCCCCCAGTATCTTGTCCGGCCCCAACTGCCGCCGAGCAGCAGCCAGATCGCCGTCGTCGCTGCCGAGATGAACGCCGTCGGCATCCACCGCCAGCGTCAGCGGCAGGTTGTCGTTGATAATAAACAGCGCGCCAAATCTGCGGCATAACGCCCGCAACTCACGAGATACGTTGGTTTGCCGTGAAACCGGGTTGGTCTTGTCGCGATACTGAAGGATCCGGGCGCCGCCCCTCAGTGCTGCTTGAGCACGCGCGATCAGATCGGCTTCGCCGAGTCCATCCGGGGTGATCGCGTAGAGCCCGCGCAGCAACTGCCGTCTCATGAGGGCGCTCCGTTTTTGCCATCCTCCTGGCGCGCCCAGAAAAAGCGGTTCGGGATGAACTGCCCCATGCCCGGGCGAAATCCGCTTGCCAAGGTTCGCCAGGTGTAGTCCTGGGCCTGGCGGATCGCTTCATCGACGGACAATCTCTGCGCCAGGCAGGCCGCCACCGACGACGCCAGTGTGCACCCGGATCCATGGTAACTGCCCGGTAACCTTTCCCATGTATCGCTGCGCAGGCGGCCATTCAGGTGATAAAGGTCATTGACCACGTTGGGCGTGTTCTCGTGCGTGCCGGTCAGCAGGACGTACTCGCAGCCGTAGCCGAGCAGACGGCGCGCGCATTCATCAAGCGGCAAATGAGTGGTGGTTCCTTCTTCCTCCTCATCTTGACAGAGTCTTCGTGCTTCCAGCGAATTGGGCGTGAGGATGGTCGTTTGCGGCAGCAGTAACTCGCGCATGGCCGAAATCATGTCCTCGTCGCTGAGTTCGTCCCCCCGGCCCGAAGCCAGCACCGGATCAAGGACCACGGGGATGTCGGGATAGTCCGCCAGGATTTCGGCCACCACCGCGATGTTCTCTACGCTACCGAGAAGTCCGATCTTGAAGACATTGACCGGCATGTCCTCGAGGATCGTGCGTGCCTGATCCTCCAGCCAGTCGGCGTCGATGCTCATGATGTTCTCGATGCCGGCACTGTCCTGCACGGTCAAAGCCGTGATCGCCGAGAGCGGATGACATCCGAACGACGCGATGGCCATCAGGTCGGCCTGAATGCCCGCTCCCCCGGATGGATCGCTCGCGGCAATCGTCAAAACGATGGGAGGCGACGGAAAATTGGGATTTGGTTGCATGCAAATTAATCGATGTTCATAATGACACGCTCGTCGTCCAGCTCCGGCGTTGGCTAGAATCAGGCGCTGATGGTTTGCCCGATTCTAACTGAAATACCCCAAACGCCCGATTGACGGGGCGAGGGTCTTGGTAAGACATGGTTCGAGAGGTAGAAACCGGGTCCTCCGATTGTGACTATCTTTGGGCAACCGGTGAGTCGGAGAAGTTGCATTCGCCGGTATTGGATTCGATGCAAAACTTTCAAATGCCGGTAGAAGTGGTTGAAATATATAAGTTTGATGTATAGTGCCTCGTCAAACAATGAAACGGTGCGTGGTCAGAGGGTGTGCGGGGCGACCAGCCCAAGAGTTCTCTGGAGGTAACGATTGGCCAATGTTGCAAACCTGAGTGGCATCAAGGTGATGATCATCGATGACAGCAACACGATCCGGCGCAGCGCGGAGATCTTCCTTGTTCAGGCAGGTTGTCAGGTGGTGCTGGCGGAAGACGGATTCGATGCCTTGTCCAAGATTGCCGATCATCAGCCGGACGTTATTTTCTGCGACATCATGATGCCGCGCCTCGATGGCTATCAGACCTGCTCCCTGATCAAGAAAAACCAGCGCTTCCGCACTACCCCGCTGATCATGCTTTCTTCTAAGGATGGCTTGTTCGATCGGGCGCGTGGGCGCATGGTCGGCTCCGACCAGTACCTGACCAAGCCGTTCACGAAAGACAGCCTGTTGCAGGCAGTCGCGATGTTCGCTCCGCCGCGGAGCTAGGTGTATTCAATCCTCTGTTCAGTAAATTTCGCAGCAATTTGGGAGTACGTATCATGCCGGTAAAAACAGTCCTCGTCGTCGATGATTCCCCTACGGAGCGCCATGTCCTGGTCGAACTCCTGACCCGCAACGGCTATCAGGTCATTACCGCCGAGAACGGCGAAGAGGGCGTCGAGAAGGCGAAAAAGGATCTGCCGGACCTGATCCTCATGGATGTGGTGATGCCCGGTCTCAATGGTTATCAGGCAACCCGGACGCTGACGCGTGATGAGGCGACCAAGCATATTCCGATCATCGTTTGTACGTCCAAGGGGCAGGAAACCGACCGGATATGGGGTTTGCGCCAGGGCGCCCTGGACTACATCGTGAAACCCGTCAATGGCGAAGATCTGCTGTCAAAAATCGCTGCGCTCTGATCGGCGGTAGATCATGGCCAGGAAAAGCAGCCTTCGCGAGTTTCAGGCACACCTCGCGGCGCGTCTTTCGGGTGTCAGGGATCAGCGGGCGGCAGGATTCCTTGGCGTCCAGTCGGGGGCGGACTTGTGGCTTCTCAGTCTGTCTGATTCCGGGGAAATCATCCCCTTGCCGCCGCTGACGGGTGTGCCCCTGACCAAGTCATGGTTCGTCGGGATTGCCAACATACGCGGCAATCTTTATTCGGTAGCCGATTTTTCGGCGTTCCAGGGCAAGGAAGCGACGCCGCAGAATGCCAGTTCCCGGCTGCTACTGATCGGAACACGATACGGAAATAACGCGGCACTCCTGATGACGCGGATGCTTGGGTTGCGCAACATGGATGATCTGGTGCCCGCAGTGCCCGATCCGGATGCGCCGGCATGGGCGAGCGATGCGTATACGGACAAGGAAGGGCGCCGCTGGAAGATGCTCAGCGTCAGGGAATTGCTGGCAGATGAGGCTTTCATGGATATAGGCATTTAGCCATTTTTTCAATCAAATTCAATAAAACGTTTCTTCGAAACGGCAAAACCGGAGGGGCAATATGGCGTTCAAGTTGAGTCTGCCGAAAATTTTATCTACCACCCAGGACTCTGGTGATCAAACCGTGACGGTTCAGACAGTCGTGGATGGGGCAGCGCCCGAAGCCAAGGTTTCCTCCGCGTTCGGTACAGGATTCATTGCCAAGTACCCTATTACACAGCAACTACAAATATTGGGAGCTGCGCTGTTGGTTCTGATGCTGGTTGTCGGCGTTCTTGTCTACCGCGACAACCGGGCGTCGGCTCACAACACGGCCTATGTGGCTACAGCAGGCGAAATGCGTATGCTTTCCCAGCGCCTGGCGAAGGCCTCGAGTCTGGCACTTCAAGGCGATCCGCTCGCCTTCAGGCTGCTGCGCGACTCGCACAGCAAGTTTGCCCTCAACCTGGACCGCTTGAAGAAAGGTGGCGAACTGGGCGGTATTAGCGTTCCTCCGTCCCCGGAAAGCGTTGCCCCCCAACTCAATAAACTGGCGAGCAATTGGGAAGTAACTGACCGGAATACCACCCAACTGCTTGGCTTGGAACAGAAAATGGTTGTTTTCGGCATGCGCACGTCAGCCATTGCCGAGAACAATGCGCTTTTGCTTGATCTCGCCGAGCAACTTGCTGCGATTAATTTGCAGACGAACGCCAGCGCGCGCGAAATCGCAGCAGCAAACCAGATGGTCATGCTGACGCAGCGAATCGCCAAGAACGCCGGTGCGCTGCGACTCGGCGACGCTATCAGCCCGGAAGTCGCTTTCCAGCTCGGCAAGGATACGAACACATTCCGGGAATACCTGACGGCGTTCACCAAGGGGAGCGAGGAGCTCCGTATTTCGGCGGCTTCAGGCGCGGAAGCACGGCGCGTGATCGCGGAGCTTGATGCCGCATTCAAGGACTACCAGAGTGCGGTCGGCGACATTCTCGGCGGGATGCAGGAACTGGTTTCCGCCAAGCAGGCTGGCGCTCGTATCTTCGTCGACAACGAAGCGTTGCTGGACGCCGCTGATTCGCTCGCCAACGCTTACCAGGCAAGTGTTGCGGAGCGCACGGTTTACGTCATTTCTCTCGCCGTCCTGATCATCTTGGCGTTGGCCGTCCTGGCCATGATGGCCAAGATATATCTCGACGATACGCGCCGTCAGGCGGCAATGGCAGAGAGGAGTCGGCAGGAAACGGAGGCGTTGAATCGCCAGAATCAGGACGCCATCTTGCGGTTGATGAACGAATTGGGTGACTTGGCCGATGGCGACCTGACCGTCATGGCGACGGTGTCGGAAGACATTACTGGAGCCATCGCCGATTCAATCAACTATACCGTCGAGGAATTGCGAGTGCTGGTTGGCCGGATCAACGATGCGGCGGGGCGTGTGACGGCGGCGACCGAGATTGCTCAGCAGACATCGGCAGAACTCCTTGAGGCTGCCAAGCGGCAATCACAGGAAATTCAGGACGCCGGCCATTCGGTTCTGGATATGGCCAGTTCCATGACCCGTGTTTCCGGGGAGGCCGACCAGTCGGCGCAGGTGGCCAGGCAGTCGCTGGCGGCGGCCGGCAAGGGTACCGTGGCGGTGCAGGATTCCATCAAGGGCATGAACGAGATCCGCGAGCAGATTCAGGAGACATCTAAGCGCATCAAGCGTCTCGGGGAGTCCTCGCAGGAGATTGGCGAAATCGTTGAACTGATTTCCGATATTACCGAACAGACCAACGTGCTGGCTTTGAACGCCGCTATCCAGGCGGCTTCTGCCGGTGATGCGGGTCGCGGCTTTACCGTGGTTGCCGAGGAAGTGCAGCGGCTGGCAGAACGTTCCGGTGAAGCGACAAAGCAGATTGCGGCCATCGTGAAGACGATTCAGACGGATACGCAAGGTGCGGTGTCAGCCATGGAGGAATCAACGCGAGGTGTGGTCGAAGGAGCGAAACTGTCCGATGCCGCTGGTCAAGCGCTGGCGGAGATTGGCGTGGTTTCGCAGAGTCTTGCCGAACTGATCGAGAAGATTTCCGATGCCACACGGAAGCAGGCGGACGCCGCTACCGGTGTAGCTGGCAAGATGCAAGATATTCTGCGAGTTACCGAGCAGACTACGGCGGGTACCCAGAAGACAGCGTCGGCGGTCGGAGAACTTGCTGGCTTGGCTACGGAGCTGAAGGGGTCCGTCGCCGGCTTCAAGGTGGGCTGACGGGCCTGGATGGAGAGCGGAGAATTTGCCCGAGATGAATGCCGTGACGGAATTTGATGTCGGCCCACTGACCTGGGTCAAGAGCGAGATCGATCTGGCGCTGGAACGTGCTGCCCAGGCCCTAGACCAGTTCAGTGCGGGCGCGGCTTCCGGAACTGAAGATCTGACTCAGATCAGATACTGCCGTACGCATCTGCACCAGGTGCAGGGGGCGCTGACAATCGTCGGGCTTGATGGCGTTACGCAGTTTTCCGAAGCTGTAGAGTCCATGCTGGAAGCCATCGAGCAGCAGACATGTCCGGCGAACAAAGCCACGATTGGATTGGCGCGCCAGGCTTTGTCGGCCATTGGTCACTATTTGACTGGACTTGTTAATGGTCAACCCAATCAACCGTTACGGCTGCTTTCGCTTTATCGCGAAGTTCAGACGGCGCGTGGCGTGCAACGATTTTCCGCAGCGGATCTGTTTTTTCCTGATCTGAGTGTTCGGCCTCCGCGTTCTGACTCGCCGACCAAGAAACTCGCTTCGAGTGATTGGCCGCGATTCCTGAAGCAGGAGCGCGCCCGGTTCCAGCGTGGCCTTCTGGCGTGGCTGCGAACTCCGCAAGAGAAAAGTGGCGTAAAGGAAATGCTGGCGTCCGTCAGAAGAATAGAAGAAACCCAGGATACGGGTTCCGCGCGCTCTTTCTGGTGGGTGGCCGGCGGTTTTCTCACTGCTCTGGCCGAAGGAAAGCTGCCTGAAGAAACCAACGTCAAGCAGTTGTGCGCACGTATCGATCTGCAGATTCGCCGATTGCTCGAAGGGTCGAAGAACGTGGCTGAAAGGCTGATGCGCGATGCGCTGTTCTTCGTGGCAAGTGCGGAGAGTGAAGACCCGGCAGTCAAGCTGCTCAAGCACGCGTATCGCCTCGAGACGGCCATTCCGGTTGGTAGCGAATCTACCGTAGTCGACGCGGAATGGTCTGCTTCCGGGAAACTGCGCGATGCCATCTCGGTACTGGAAGAGTCCTGGAACAAGTTCTGCGCCGGAAGCGCTTCTGCGCTACCGCTATTCAGGGAAAACGCGGCAGCGCTGTCAGTGCTAACCGAACAGCTCGGCCATACCGATTACAGGCGTCTTGTGCAAGCAATCGTTGCCGCCGCGAACTGGCTGGCCGAAGACGCCGTGCGCCATTCCGATGCGTTGGCCATGGAGATCGCTACGGCCATTCTGTTGACTCAGAATGCGCAAGCGAATTTTCACCGTCTTGGGGCGGATTTTGCCCATCAGGTGGATGTAACAGTTGCACGCATCCATGCATGCATCGCCGGCAATCCTTTGCAGGCGGGTTCGGAAGTGCCGCTGCTGGACGAAATGTCTCGCCAAGCGCAGGAAAAATTGCTCATTGGACAGGTGGCCAAGGAGATCCAGAACAATCTGGTGCAGATTGAGCAGGTGCTCGACAGCTTCTTTCGTGATGCCGAGAAGCGTGGGGATCTTTCCAGTCTCGTGAGCCCTTTCCATCAGATCATTGGCGCAATGGTGATGCTGCGCCAGGACAGCGCGATGGCTGCCCTGCAGGATTGCCTCAAGGCGGTGAAGCGTTTTTCCGAGCCGGACTATGTTCCCCTCGATAGCGATTTCGAGGAGTTGGCGAGCCAATTATCAATGCTGGGCTTCTTCGTCGAAGCCATGCAGCATGGCGCAGATGACTACGACAGTTTTGTCAGGCAGATGCAGATTCCTTCGCGAGGCGCGGACGAGCTTGTCGATGAAGCCGCTGGAGTGTCCGTCGAGCAGGAGGTGGTGCAGACACGACTGGAAACGCATGCCTTGCTGAGTGCGCTCAAGGAACAGCCTGAAGATGCCGGGTTGCGTGAGGAAATCCGACAAAACCTCGCAACGCTGAAAAATGACGCCGATTTGGTGGCGGATGCTGCGTTGGGTGAACAGACCAAGGCCATCCTGACGGCACTCGATGGCGGTGCGGAGGCGGCGCCTCAGCTTGAGCAGGCGATGGCCATGCTCAAGCCGGAACCGGACGGTGCGCTTCAGCCTTCGAAGGAAACGTTGCAGTTGTCGCAGGCCAGTAGAGAGGAAATAGACGCAGAGCTCCTGGCCATCTTCCTCGAGGAAGCCAACGAGGTTCTCGGCACTATTGATTCGAATCTTCACTGTCTCAAGCAGTTCATACATGCCCCGGATTGCCTGGTGACGATCAGACGTTCCTTCCACACCCTCAAGGGGAGTGGGCGCATGGTCGGGTTGAAGGACTTGGGTGAAGCCGCCTGGGCCATCGAGCAGACGCTTAATCTCTGGTTGCGGCTCGAACTGGAGGTCAGTCCTGCGTTGGTCGGGCTTCTCGATCAGGCGCAGGAGGTGTTTGGCGAGTGGGTCGCGTTCCTGGAAGCCCGGACAGCTTCGGCCCCCGACCCGCGCGGCATGATTTCTCTGGCGGAAGCGCTGCGCTCCGGAACGGAAGAGATTCAGCCTGTTGAACCGCCTACGGCCGTTGAAGTGCTTGCTGTGCTTGCTGTGCCTGATGAGCCTGCGGAGATTGCTCTGCCCGAATTGGATCAGGAGGAAGAGGCGCAGAGCGCTGAAGTAATTCATATCGATTTTGCGTCTGCCCAACCTGTTGAGCATCAGGTTGATCGGGGTGTCGACAGCGATGTCCCTACCATGCCTGCGGAGGGGCTGGAAGCGCCGGAAGTGCCTGTGGCCGACGTGTTGCCATTGATTCAGGCGACTGAAGTTGATGCGACGGCATCGTCAGAGTTGGAAGAAAAATCTCCCGATGACCTTGTTCCGGAGTCCCGTCAACAGCGAATTCGTATTTCTCCGGCGCTGTTCGAGATATTTTCGGATGAGGCCAAAACCTATTTGCATACCTTGCGGCGTGAACTTCCCGCGCTTGAGGGTGAAGGAGTGCACCCGACGCCGCACGACATGTACCGGGCGGCGCATACCCTGGCAGGGATTTCGGCAACCGTCGGCTTGACGCCGGTCAATCAGCTCGGCTACGCCCTTGAACACGCTCTCATGCGTCGCGATCATTCCGATCACGCGGGCAGCGTGCAGGCACTCGGCGTAATAAGGAGAACGGTTGGTGAGCTGGAGCTGATGTTCTCCGCGCTGTCAGAGCAGCGGGATATCGAGATTCCCGCAGGCTTGATCGAAGAGCTCGACAGCCTGTACCCGGCGAGTGTCGTCACGTCGCCTTCTCACGTACTCGACAAGAACGACCTCACCGAGGCAGCTCCGGCAGCAAGCGACGAAGAATCAGCTACGCTGGTGGAGACGCGAGATAGCGCGGCCGTGATCGCGCCCGTTTTGCCGAACATACCGCTGCTCCGCGACGAAATCGATGAGCAACTGCTGCCCATCTTTCTGGAAGAGGCGGTTGATCTCAATCAGGGGATTGCGGCCCAGCTGCGAGTCTGGCGCAGCGAACCGGCCAATGCCGAAGTGGTACGGATCCTGCAGCGACTCCTGCATACACTCAAGGGCAGTGCACGCATGGCCGGCGCCATGAACCTCGGCGAAATCACGCATGCGCTGGAAACACGGGTGGACCAGGTCAGCCGGGTCGGCACCGTACTGCCTGACGTGATTGACGAAGTCGAAACGGCATTCGAATCGATTCGGCAGATCATCGAACGCCTGCAACGTGGGGAGTCTCTGGAGCAACCGGTCGTCACGCCAAGCGAAAATGTCGCCGGCCTGGATTCTTCAGGTGCGATCGGACAGAAGGTGGGACAGCCGACGGATCGCGTAATGGTCGAACGACGTGCCGACCGGACGCGCTTGGTTGACGCGGAGGCCGAGCCGGAAGCAGCGCAGCAGCAGGCCACGTTGCGCGTGCGTGCCAATGTGATTGATCGTCTGGTGAATGAAGCCGGCGAACTTTCGATCGCGAGGTCACGCATCGAAGGCGAAATGCGCAGCCTGAAGGAGTCCTTGCTGGATCTTACGGAAAACGTCATTCGTTTGCGCCGCCAGCTTCGGGAAATCGAGATTCAGGCTGAGTCCCAGATGCAATCACGGACCGCGGTTGCGGACGAAAAACACTCTGGCTTCGATCCGCTGGAGTTTGACCGGTTCACGCGCTTCCAGGAATTGACACGAATGATGGCCGAGTCGGTCAACGACGTGGCTACCGTGCAGCAGAACCTGCTCAAGAACCTGGACGATGCCAATGCGGCCATCATCGCTCAGGCGCGGCTGAATCGCGAGGTGCAACAGGAACTCATGTCCGTGCGCATGGTTCCATTCAGCAGCCTGGCCGATCGCATGTATCGCATCGTCCGGCAAACCTCAAAGGAACTGAACAAGCGCGCCAACCTGGAAATCAGGGGGGGGCAGGTCGAGTTGGATCGTAGCGTACTGGACAAGATCGCCGCTCCACTGGAGCACATGCTGCGCAATGCCATCGCCCATGGTCTGGAGAGTCGCGAAGAACGGATTGCACGCGGCAAGCCCGAGATCGGCGATGTCTCGCTGTCTTTGATGCAGGAAGGTAATGAAATCATCCTCATACTCTCCGATGACGGATCAGGCCTTGATTACGAGCGTATTCGTGCCCGCGCCTTAGCGGCCGGCCTGTTGACTGCTGGCCAGGAGGCTGGTGACGATCAGCTTGCCGATTTGATCTTTACCCCGGGTTTCTCGACAGCAGAAGAGATTTCGCAGATTGCCGGCCGCGGCGTCGGGATGGATGTCGTGAGAACCGAAATCGGCAGCCTGGGCGGCCGCATCGAAATCTCCTCGGCCACCGGTCAGGGTACCGAGTTCCGTATGATCATCCCGCTGACGCTGGCGGTGACCAAGGCCCTGCTGGTACGCGCCGGCAACAAATCCTACGCGATTCCCTCATCGATGATCGAACAGGTGCTCGATCTCAAGGAAACGGCGTTGAATCGCATACGCGATGCAAGAAGCGCCGAATGGATGGGGCATCACTATGCGTTTAGCTATTTGCCGCATCTTCTCGGCGATCCCGGTGCATTGCCCGAGCAGCATCGACAGTACTGGGTGTTGCTCCTGCGCAGCGGGGCGCGGCGCATCGCGGTGCTGGTCGATGAATTGCTCGGTAACCAGGAAATCGTGGTCAAGAACATCGGGCCGCAACTGGCACGCGTCATCGGAGTCGATGGGGCAACCGTTCTGGGCAACGGACAGGTGGTGCTGATCCTCAACCCGGTGGCCTTGAGTACTCGGGCGCCGGTGGAGGTGAGCGCCTCGCCGACGGGATTCGAAGTGCATGGGACTGTGCCGGAATTGGATGAGCCGGTTCCGGCCACGTTGCCTACGGTCATGGTCGTCGACGATTCGCTGACGGTGCGAAAAATCACCGGACGGCTGCTGGCACGCGAGGGGTATCAGGTGCTGGTGGCCAAAGATGGCGTCGAAGCGCTCGAGCAGCTGCTCGATGTCGTTCCGGATGTGATGCTCGTCGACATCGAGATGCCGCGCATGGACGGCTTTGATTTGACGCGAAATATCCGGGCCGATGCGCGACTGAAGAACATCCCGATCATCATGATTACCTCGCGTACGGCAGACAAGCACCGCAACTATGCCTTCGAGATCGGAGTCAATCAGTATCTCGGCAAGCCGTATCAGGAAGAGGAACTCTTGCGCCTGGTTGCGGAGTTCGTGGCTCAACGCCGTCAGCTCTCCTGACGACCGCGTAGCGCTCCAGCGTCCGGCGTCGCGCCGTTTCGTGCTCGACGATCGGCGCGGGGGTGTCCCGGCCGATGACGACTCCGCATTCTTCCTGTTCCCGTGGTGACATTCGCCATGGGGCGTGGATGAATCTGTCCGGAACGTGTGAAAGCTCGGGTAAATAGCGCCGGATAAATCGCCCCTGAGGATCAAAGCGTTCGGATTGGGCGACCGGATTGAAAATCCGGAAATACGGCTGCGCATCGCAACCGCTTGATGCCGCCCACTGCCAGCCGCCGTTATTGGCTGATAGGTCGAAGTCATTGAGTTGCCTGGCAAAATAGGCTTCCCCCTTCCTCCAGTCAATGCCAAGGTCCTTGGTCAGGAACGAAGCGGTCACCATGCGCAGTCGGTTGTGCATATAGCCGGACGTGTTGAGTTGATGCATCGCGGCGTCTATCAGAGGAAAACCGGTTTTCCCGGCACACCAGGCTGAATATAGTGCGCTCGCGTGGGCGCCGTCTTCCCATTTAATCCGGTCGAACTCAGGTTTGAACGCGCGATCCGCGACGTGTGGAAAACAATCCAGGATCATGAAATAAAACTCGCGCCAGATCAGTTCGGAAAGCCACGTGGCCGCTCCTTCTTGTCCTGCCAGTGCGCCGACGTCAACCGCCAGAGCCGCGAGTTCACGAATCGATATCGTTCCGAAACGTAAATGAAAGGACAAATAGGACACGCCTTTCACAGCCGGGAAATCGCGTTGTGTCCTGTAGTCGGTAATTCGCCCATGAAAGTTGTCCAACAATCCCCGTGCTCCCCGCATGCCTGGAATGATGCCAAGTTGCCTCAGGTCGGTTGGCTCGAAACCGATCTGCTCGAGCGTTGGCATCTCCCACGCCGAGGGTGCGGTTGCCAGCTTTCCGGCTTCGGGATGGAAGAGCGTCAAGTCGTCGTCCGTCAAGCGTTTCAGCCAAGCGTTCTTGTACGGGGTGAATACCGTGTAGGGCCGTCCGGAAAGAGAAAGGACTTCCGGGTGCTCGAAGATGACCTGATCCTTGAACGACTCGAAACCGATGCCGGCGGCGTTCAGGGCATTGGCAATATCCAAGTCGCGACGCTTTGCCTGAGGCTCATAGTCGCGATTGCTAAATACTGCCGAGACCTTCAGGGCGCTTGCCAACTGTGGTATCTCTTCCGTAGCTCGCCCGATGCGGACGATCAGGCCGCCGCCTTTGCTGCGCAAGCTGTGGTCAAGCTCGATTAACGATTCGCGGATAAACTCGACGCGGCGATCATGTTTCGACGGCAGCGCGTCGAGTATTTCCCGGTCAAAAACGAACGCGCAGAACACCTTTCTGGCACGCCGGGTGGCTTCTGCCAGGGCGGCGTTGTCAATGTCTCGCAGGTCGCGTCTGAACCAGACCAGAACACTTTCCAGCACTGATTTTTCCTTTGTTACGCCGGCTGTCGGCGATAAAATATACAGATCATGGCAAGCATCAACCTGACCGACCATTTTCTCATCGCCATGCCGGCGATGGAGGATCCTTATTTTGCCAAATCCCTGGTCTACATTGCCGAACATAATGATCAGGGAGCGCTCGGCGTAATCGTCAACCGGCCGATCGACATGGATCTGGCCACGCTTTTCAAGAAAATCGATGTACCCTTCGAGTCTGGGGCATTGGCACGATTGCCGGTCTTCTTCGGGGGACCGGTGCAGACGGACCGCGGATTCGTCCTGCATCGTCCGTTAGGGAGTTGGCAGTCTACACTGGTGGTCAATCAGGAGGTTGGCCTGACGACGTCGCGCGATGTGCTCTTGTCGGTGGGCCAGGCCGGGTACCCGAGCGACATGGTGATTACGCTCGGTTATTCGGGGTGGGGCGCAGGACAGCTCGAGCACGAGTTGGCGCAAAATGCCTGGCTGACAGTTCCCGCCAATTCCCGCATCCTTTTCGAACTGCCCTACGAAGAAAAGCTTGCTTCAGCGCTTGAGCTGCTAGGCATTGACTTGGCCAATCTTGCCGGGCAAGCGGGTCATGCGTGATCCTGACTCGTGCCCAACAGGCACTTTTCTGGCCTTCGATTTCGGCCTGAAACGCATAGGAGTTGCTGTCGGCGAATGGCCTTTGGCCCAGGCACACCCTTTGAAAACGATTTGCAGTGAGCGCAACGACGAGCGTTTCTCCGCGATTTCTGCGCTTATCGGCGAATGGAAGCCGGTTGGGCTGATTGTCGGTTTGCCTATCGCGCTGGATGGTTCTCCCCACGCCATGACGTTGCGGTGCACTCGCTTTGCCAACCAGTTGCGCGGCCGTTTTGGAATCGCCGTGGAGTATGCCGATGAGCGGCTCAGTTCGATCGAGGCGGAAGAAAGGCTGCGCGAAAGTGGCTACAATGCTAAAGGCGCCAGGGAATACTTGGATTCAGTCGCTGCGCAAGTCATCCTGCAAGCCTATTTCCAAAAAATTTCTGAAACCCCTACGGATCATCCCTGACATGTCTCTCCCCTCGCTACCTGATGCCGAAGCGCAATGCGTTGCGCTGGCCGAATTGATACGTCCGCAGTTACAACCAGAAACCATGTTGATCGGGATCCACAGCGGTGGTGCCTGGATTGCCCGCCGATTGAGTGAGTTACTGGGTTTGCCGGGAGAGATAGGTTTGATCGATGTCTCCTTCTACCGGGACGATTTTGGTGAAAAGGGCTTGCATCCCCAAGTAAAACCGACTTCTATTCCGTTTGAAATCGAGGCGCGGCATCTGATTCTTGTCGACGATGTTCTCTATACGGGACGGACAACGCGTGCGGCGATCAACGAGCTGTTCGATTATGGCCGGCCGGCGAGCATCAAGCTGGCCGTACTGGCTGATCGCGGTGGGCGTGAGTTGCCGATCTATGCGGAGTTCTGTACATGGCAGGTCGAACTGGAAGACGCGCAGGAACTGGTGCTCGAGCCGGATAACTCGGGCCGCCTGCAATGGAGGTGCGTTGATCATGCATAACCCGCAACTTAATGCTCACGGTGAACTTAATCACCTCCTGTCGATCGACGGCCTTCCGCGCGACGTGCTGGTACATATTCTGGATACCGCTTCCAGTTTTCTCGAGGTGTCCGACCGCGACGTCAAGAAGGTTCCCTTGCTGCGTGGCAAGAGTGTATTCAACCTCTTCTTCGAAAATTCGACACGTACCCGTACCACCTTCGAGATCGCCGCCAAGCGCCTCTCGGCGGATGTGATCAATCTGGATGTGGGGCGTTCGTCAACGGCAAAGGGAGAAACCCTGCTCGATACGGTCGACAACCTGGTGTCGATGCACGCCGACATGTTTGTCGTCCGTCACGCGTCTTCCGGAGCACCTTACCTGATCGCCGAGCACCTGCGGCGCATCGGTCGGGACGACGTGCATGTGGTGAATGCGGGCGACGGGCGGCATGCCCATCCCACGCAAGGGCTTCTCGACATGTTCACGATCCGGCATTTCAAGAAGGATTTCTCGAATCTGACGGTAGCCATCGTTGGAGATATCCTGCACTCGCGAGTTGCGCGTTCGGATATTCATGCGCTAGGCGCCTTGGGGGCCGCTGAGGTGCGTGCGGTCGGCCCGCAAACGCTGCTGCCGACGGCCATCGAGCGCATGGGTGTGCGCGTGTTCAAGGATCTGCGCGAAGGAATCCGGGATTGCGACGTGGTGATCATGCTGCGCTTGCAGAATGAGCGCATGAACGGCGCCTTGCTGCCGTCGGCAGGGGAATACTTCAAGTGCTACGGCCTCACTCCCGAAGTTCTCGCCCTGGCCAAGGACGATGCCATCGTGATGCACCCGGGGCCGATGAACCGT
Organism: uncultured Propionivibrio sp.; assembly: GCA_964499185.1. GTDB lineage: Bacteria > Pseudomonadota > Gammaproteobacteria > Burkholderiales > Rhodocyclaceae > Propionivibrio. The sequence goes on from CAZCJW010000021.1 coordinate 17,868, forward strand.
GGCGTCGAAATCGATTCTGCCGTGGCGGATGGCCCGCAGGCGGTCATCCTGTCACAGGTGACTTTCGGCATCGCCGTGCGCATGGCGGTCATGAGTATTTTGGCGGGGAACTGAGCGATGCATGTACAGAATATTCACATAAAAAACGGTCGATTGGTCGATCCGAAGAGCGGCGTTGATCGGCACGCCGACGTGTTTGTCGCGGACGGCCTCGTCCAGGCGATTGGTGATGCCCCAGCCGGTTTTGTTGCTCACCGGGTGATCGACGCAACAAGCCAGGTCGTCTGTCCCGGGTTGGTCGATCTTTCCGCGCGCTTGTCGAGCCTGGATTCGGAACTGGTCGCCGCGGTTGCCGGAGGTGTTACGGCCCTGGCCTGCCCGCCGGACACCCGCCCGCCGCTCGATGAGCCCGAACTGGTGGAACGCCTCGTCAGGCGCAGTGAGTCCATCGGGCTGGCGCACGTCTATCCCATCGGAGCCCTGACCCAGCAACTGGCCGGGGAAAAAATCTCCGAGATGGTGGGGTTGTCCGGTGCCGGATGCATCGCTTTCTCGCAGGCGACGAAGCCGATTTTCGATACCCAGGTGCTGCTGCGTGCCATGCAGTATGCCGCCACCTTCGGTTACGCGATCCGTCTGCAACCACAGGACCATTATCTGGCGCGCGACGGTGTGGCGCATGACGGTGAAGTGGCATCGCGTCTTGGGTTGTCAGGCATCCCCGTATGTGCCGAGACGCTGGCTATTTCGACGGCGCTGCACCTGGCGGCGGAGACGGGAGTCCGGCTACATCTATCCAAGCTGTCTTCCGCCGCTGGAGTGGCTTTGGTCCGCGAAGCGAGGAAAAACGGAGTGAAGGTGAGTTGCGATGTGGCCATTCATCATCTGCATCTCTCCGAGGCCGACATTGGCTACTTCGACAGCCATGCGCGCTTCGATCCCCCACTTCGCTCGACGTCCGACCGTCAAGCACTTCGTGCAGCGGTTGCCGAGGGGCTTGCCGCCGTCTGTTCGGATCACACCCCCGTTGATGAAGATGGAAAACAGTTGCCGTTTGGAGAAGCGCAACCTGGAGCTATCGGTCTGGAACTTCTGCTTCCGCTAATCTTGAAGTGGGCGGCCGAAGCGCAGGTGCCGCTGGCAGTGGCGCTGTCCAGGGTGACCTGCGATCCTGCGGCAGTCCTCGGCATTGAGGCTGAAGCCGGGACGATCACCGTTGGCCGACGTGCCGATATCTGTGTTTTCGATCCGCAAGAACCGTGGCGTGTCGTGCCTGAAACGCTGCGTAGCCAAGCCAAGAATACGCCGTGCATGGGATGGGAAATGACCGGCCGGGTGCGCGCAACCCTCGTCTCCGGTCGCGTGGTATTCGAGCGTTAGGGCAGGAGCCGTTGTTCCGTATCAGTCGGAGCAGCGGCCACCCCGATAATCTTGCGCCGTGATGTTTGGCCTCCGATCAGGGATACGGCGGACTTTGCCAGTTGCAGACGGTCGGCGATGAATTCCAGAAGAGCCGCGTTGGCCTTGCCGTCAACCGGCGGCGCGGCCAGGCGAATCTTCAGCGCGTCACCGTGCAAACCCACTATTTCCGTTTTCTTCGCGCCGGGCTGGATGTGCAGCGTGAGCGTTGCGGCGGTTCCGCTCCAGCGCAGCCACTCGGCCATGGTCAGAGGAGCAGCAGGACAATCTGCGCCAGCAGGATGGCGATGAGCGGTGTCAGATCAATGCCCGAAACCGGTGGAATGATTCTGCGGAGCGGCTGGAGGATCGGATAGGTCATCTGATATATCGGCCGGTTCAGTGGTGAGTGTGGGCTGAACCATGAGAGAACGGCTTGCACGATCAGCAGGCCGATGAACAGGTAAACGCAAAGGCGCAGGGTGGCCAGCAGGCTGCGACTCAGGATCAGGATGGCGGTACCGACCGGGTCAATTGTTCCCGGGCCGGAATGCAAGAAAACGACAGCGATCACTACTAGTGCCTGCAGCAGATAGGCGGCCAGCAGGCTGGCAGAATCAAGCCCGAAAAGCGGTGGAAGGACTTTGCGCAAAGGAATTACCGCCCAGTTGGTCAGTTTGACGATAAAGGAACCAAACTGGTTGTTGAATGGCGCGCGGAATACCTGCATGAAAAAGCGCAACAGCAGCAGTACCGAGAAGAACCCGGCAAGCGAGTCGACAATCAACAGTATGGCCTGAGTCAATATGCCGGCCATGCGTCAATCCTTGCCAAGCAGTTCGCCCAATTCTCCGCTGCGCGCGTTGGCAGCCTTGATACCGGCAACGACTGCATCCTTCAGTCCTCGCTCGGTCATCACGTGCAGCGCCGCTTCCGTGGTGCCGCCTTTCGACGTGACCCGTGTGCGCAATGCACTTGCCGGTTCTTCAGATAAAGCGGCCAGCCGGGCGGCGCCGAGCACGGTCTCGATCGAGAGTTGGCGTACCTGACGCGGGGAGAATCCAAGTTCCGTTGCTGCCTGTTGCAACGACTCGATGAACAGGAAGACATAAGCCGGACCACTGCCGGAAATGGCGGTCAAAGCGTCGATCTGCGATTCATCGTTGACCCAGAGCGTGCTGCCGACGGCGTGCATGATGCGCTCGGCGCCCAGCCGTTCCGCCTCGGACACGCTTGGCAGCGCGTAGAGTCCGGTGACGCCGGCTCCAATAAGTGCCGGCGTGTTGGGCATGGCGCGCACCAGCTTGTCGTGGCCGCCCAGCCAGCGCGACAGGTCGGACAAGCGCAGGCCGGCTGCGACGCTGATGACGAGTTGATCCTGGAGAAAACTCTGCAGTGGTGCGCAGGCTTCACGCATCTGCTGCGGCTTTACGGCGAGCAGGATGACATCGCAATAGAGAGCTGTGGCGTCCGGTTCCGCAAAGCAGCGAATGCCGAAGGTCCGTTCGAGGTTTGCCCTGCTTTCCGCTCCGATTTCTATGACTGCAATTTCATTGGCCGGGAAACCGTTGTTCAGCAAGCCGCCGATAAGGGCGTTGGCCATGTTGCCGCCGCCAAGAAATGTGATTTTCATGATCCGTTTCTTTCACCAAAAATGGCCGTCCCCACGCGGATCAGCGTTGCGCCTTCCGCGATGGCGGCCTCGATGTCGTTAGACATGCCCATTGACAACGTATCCAACCCTAGCCCGTGGCGATTCAGTTGTTCGAACAGTTCGCGCAGCTGTCGAAAAGGCAATCGCTGTTGTTCAAAACCGGACGACGGCGCCGGGATGGCCATCAGTCCGCGCAGCGTGAGTCGGGGCAGATGAGTGATCTGCTGTGCCAAGGTTGGCACGTCTTCCAAGGCTATGCCGCTTTTCGTATTTTCATTGCTGATGTTGACCTGCAGGCAGACTTGCAACGGCGGCAAATGGTCCGGCCGTTGCTGGGAAAGCCTTTCCGCAATCTTGAGCCGGTCGACGGAATGCACCCACTGGAAGGCTTCGGCCACAGGGCGCGTCTTGTTGCTCTGCAGAGGGCCGATGAAGTGCCACTCAAAGTCGGGCCGAGCGATCTCGCGGACCTTGTCCGCGCCTTCCTGCACGTAATTTTCACCAAAAGCCTTCTGCCCGGCCCGGGCAGCTTCCAGAACGCAGGCTGCTGGCCAAGTCTTGCTGACGGCCAGTAACCTGATATCCTCGGGCGTTCGCCCGCAATTCCGCGCGGCTTCACTGATACGAGCGCGAACGGCTTGCAGGTTGGCGGAAATTGTTGTCATAATCGGATTGGTCTGGAGAGCCTTGGAAGTATAGCACTCCACCGATAACCCCCGAGGATGGTCCGAAATGGATATAACCGAGCTGCTTGCCTTCAGCGTAAAGAACAAGGCGTCCGATCTGCATTTGTCCTCGGGCTTGCCGCCCATGATCCGGGTGCATGGAGATGTTCGCCGCATCAACCTGCCGGCCATGGAGCACAAGGATGTGCACTCCATGGTGTACGACATCATGAACGATGCGCAACGCAAGAACTACGAAGAAACGCTGGAATGCGACTTTTCTTTCGAGATTCCGAATCTGGCGCGCTTCCGGGTCAACGCCTTTGTGCAGAATCGGGGCGCTGGTGCGGTGTTCCGGACAATTCCCTCCAAGGTCCTGTCGCTAGAGGATCTGGCCTGTCCCCGGGTTTTCAAGGAGATTTCCGAGTATCCACGTGGTATTGTCCTGGTCACTGGTCCCACCGGTTCCGGGAAGTCGACCACGCTGGCGGCGATGATCAACCATGTCAATGAAAACGACCATGCTCACATCCTCACCGTTGAGGATCCGATCGAGTTCGTGCATGAGTCGAAAAAATGCCTGATCAACCAGCGCGAGGTCGGACCGCATACGCTGTCGTTCGCCAATGCCTTGCGCTCGGCACTGCGCGAGGACCCGGACGTAATCCTGGTGGGTGAAATGCGCGACCTCGAAACGATCCGGCTGGCGCTGACGGCCGCGGAAACCGGGCATCTGGTCTTCGGCACCCTGCACACATCGAGTGCGGCAAAGACGATCGACCGCGTGGTGGATGTTTTTCCGGCCGCCGAGAAGGAAATGGTGCGTTCGATGCTCTCCGAATCGTTGCGCGCCGTTATTTCGCAGACCTTGCTCAAGACCAAGGACGGCATGGGGCGCACGGCGGCTCACGAAATCATGATCGGGACGCCCGCCATTCGCAACCTGATCCGCGAGAACAAGGTCGCGCAAATGTATTCGGTCATCCAGACGAGTGCCCAACTTGGCATGCAGACACTGGACCAGTGCCTGCTCGATCTCGTTCGTCGCAATGTCGTTTCGGCCGCCGAGGCCAGGATGCGGGCGGCGAACAAGGATTCCTTCCCCGGTGCTTGAGTTGTAGCGAAAGTCTCAGCAGAAAAGGACAGTCATGGAACGCGATCAGGCTTTGAAATTCATGCACGACCTTCTGCGCCTGATGACGCAGAAGAATGGCTCCGACCTCTTCATTACCGCCAATTTTCCCCCGGCGATAAAGGTGGATGGCCGGATCACACCGGTCTCGAACCAGGTTTTGACAGCGCAGCACACCGCGGAACTCGCGCGTTCGATCATGAACGACCGGCAAGCAGCGGAGTTCGAGGCGACCAAGGAATGCAACTTTGCCATATCGCCATCGGGGGTCGGCCGATTCCGGGTCAATGCGCTGATTCAGCAGGGGCGGGTGGCTGTCGTATGCCGCACGATCAACATGACGATTCCGACGCTGGA
>CAZCJW010000022.1:0-19515 GCA_964499185.1 uncultured Propionivibrio sp.
GTCCAGTCGGCGCGGCGAACCAGCGTATTGAACAGGGTGCCGATTTCGCACTGGCCGGCGTTGGCCACTTCGTGGTGATGCACTTCGACCGGGATGCCCAGCGATTCGAGGGTCAGGACCATGGCTGAACGGATGTCGTGCAGACTGTCGACCGGCGGCACCGGGAAGTAGCCACCCTTGATGCCCGGACGGTGACCAGAGAAACCGTTGCCTTCGTTGCGCTCGCCCGAATTCCAGGCCGCTTCGGCGGAATGGATCTTGAGGCTGCAACCCGACATGTCGGCAGACCACTCGACACCATCGAAGATGAAGAACTCGGGTTCCGGACCGAAGTAGGCGGTGTCGCCGATGCCGGAAGACTTCAGGTAGGCTTCGGCGCGCTTCGCGATCGAGCGCGGGTCACGGTCGTAACCACGGCCGTCAGCCGGATCAACGACGTCACAGGTAATAACAACGGTAGTCTCGTCATAGAAAGGATCGACGTAAGCCGTTGCCGCGTCCGGCATGAGCAGCATGTCGGACGCCTGGATGCCCTTCCAGCCGGCGATCGATGAACCATCGAACGCGTGGCCGGATTCAAACTTGTCTTCGTCAAAAGCGCTGACCGGGACGGTCACGTGCTGCTCTTTGCCACGGGTATCGGTAAAACGGAAGTCCACAAATTTGGCTTCGTTTTCCTTGATCATCTTCAGTACGTCTTGTGGGCTTGCCATTTGCAAAGTCTCCTCGGCGGTTACCGGACATTCCGGCGACAATAAAAAGGTGCAAGGGGTGATTAGCAGAAACCATGCCACCCTCGCACAACCTGTTTGACACGTCGTCCCGCGGCATTATCTCCGAACACAGGGACAATTACGATTCGTTTTGGTGCATCGCGCAAACACCAATGCACCATTACAGTGCATCAGCGGAAAACTATCTCTTCCGCGCTCGATTGCAGACGGCCATTCACTCTCACACACCTCCGGAACCAATTGCATCGCCCCTGTCCAAGAGCAAGGAAGCCGGGATTATGGGTTTATACTCTAGCCTCACCGACCGATGATTGCCACCCGATGGGAAAGCTGACTGAAATACTGACCAACGCCAGGAGTCGCGCAGACGAACTCGCACTGCCCTACGCAGGGGCGGTCACACCGGCCGAAGCCTGGGAGCTGTCGCAACTGGCGCCGGGCGCCAAACTGGTCGACGTCCGCACGCGTGCCGAATGGGACTGGGTCGGGCGCATTCCCGGCGCCATCGAGATCGAGTGGCAATCCTATCCCGGTGGACAGCCGAACCCCGATTTCCTGGCCCAACTTCGGCGACAGGTCGATCCGGAATCGCTCGTCATGTTTATCTGCCGTAGCGGCGTGCGTTCGCACAATGCAGCCTGCCTCGCGACCGAAGCCGGCTATGCGGAGAGCTACAATGTCCTCGAAGGTTTCGAGGGCAACGTTGACGGCAACGGCCAGCGCGGCAAGGTCGGTGGATGGCGCCTGGCGGGACTGCCCTGGCACAGCTGACAACACACTGCCGGGAATGGAACCGGCTCTCCTCCGAGACACTTCACCCATGAATACCCCAAGCATCGATTTCGCCCTTTACAGCCATATGCCTGACACCGAATGCCATGCGCGCATTCGCGCGGCCCGCGCCGCTCTCGGCAAACAGGTTGTCCTCCTTTGCCATCACTACCAGCGCGCCGACGTTTACCAGTACGCCGACCTGACAGGCGACTCGCTCAAGCTCTCGCGCCTGGCTTCGCAGGCCGACGCTGAATACATCATTTTCTGTGGCGTGCATTTCATGGCCGAAGTCGCCGATATCATGTCCAAGCCGCACCAGATCTCGATCCTTCCCGACCTCGCGGCCGGCTGCTCGATGGCCGACATGGCCAACCTGGCCAAGGTTGAACGCTGCTGGCGGGAATTGAACGAGGTGCTGAACGCCGAAGAACAGATCACGCCGGTCACCTATATCAACTCCGCTGCTGACCTGAAAGCGTTTTGCGGCCGGCACGGCGGCATCGTGTGCACGTCATCAAATGCCGGAACGATTGCGGAGTGGGCATTCAGGCAGCGCGAAAAAATACTGTTCTTTCCCGACCAGCATCTGGGACGCTGGACCGGCTACAAGATGGGTATCCCGCTTGATGAGATGATGGTCTGGGATCCCGACCTCGAGAGGGGAGGGCTGACACCGGAACAAATCCGCAAGGCGAAATTGCTGCTCTGGAAAGGCCATTGCTCGGTGCATCAGATGTTCCAGCCAGCGCATATCCGCAAATTCCGCGCCGAACATCCCGACGGGCTGGTGATCTCCCATCCCGAATGCTGCTTCGAGGTCTGCCAGCTATCCGATTACGTCGGCTCTACGGAACATATCGTCAAGATCGTCAAGGAAGCCCCGCCGAACACGCACTGGCTGGTCGGCACCGAGCTCAATCTGGTCAACCGCCTGGCCGAGGAAGTGAAGCCTGAAGGCAAGATCGTGCAGTTCATGTCTCCGACCGTCTGCATGTGCTCGACGATGCAGCGCATCGATCCGCAACACCTGGCGTGGACGCTGGACAACCTGGCCGCCGGCCACGTTGTCAATCACATCAAGGTGCCCGAGCACGAAGCCGGCCCCGCCAAGCTGGCACTGGAAAGGATGCTCGCGGTCTCGTGAGCCCCATGAAAAAATCCGGCCTGCGTATCGTCACCTACAACATTCACAAGGGGTTCTCGCAATTCAACCGGTACCTGAGGGTCCACGAATTGCGCGAGCAACTTCGGCTTCTCGGTGCCGACATTGTGTTTCTCCAGGAGGTACAGGGGGAGAACAACCTGCACGCCGCGCTCGTCGACGGCTGGCCCGAGGAACCGCAGCACGCTTTTCTGGCTGCCGATGTATGGGAATCGACGTCCTATGCCAGCAACGTCGTTTATGATCACGGGCATCACGGCAACGCCATTCTTTCGCGCTTTCCGATCGAGCACAGTTTCAATCAGGACGTCACGCACATGCGTTTCGAACGACGCGGCCTGTTGCACTGCAAGATCAACCTTCCGACCGGACAAAAACCTTTGCACTGCGTCTGCGTGCATCTTTCGTTGTTCGCACGTTCCAGACGCCGGCAACTGGACGCGCTGGCGACCTACCTCGAAAACATCGCGGACAAGGACTCGCCACTGATCATCGCCGGCGACTTCAATGACTGGCGTAACGAGGCCGACATATTGCTGGCGCATCGGCTCGGCCTCTGCGAGGTATTCGGCGGACTGGGCGGCGAGTGTGGAGCCCCCGGGCGCAGTTTCCCGGCCAAGCGCCCGATGCTTCGACTGGACCGGATTTACGTGCGGGGATTTACGGTAAAGACGGCAAAGGTCCATTCAGGCAAACCGTGGTCGAAGATATCCGACCACGCAGCACTCTCGGCACACCTGGCTCTTGGCGCATAGTCAGTAAGCTTTCTGTCGACGCCTGTTTTAAGCGCAGCAGTGAATCATTGTTTTCGAACCCTCCGCAATGAAACTATTGTTGCGGCACGATGATGTTTGAACTCGTCCCCCCGCGAAGGCCGGGGTCCAGTGGGCGATTGTTCTTCGACACTGGATGCTGGCCTTCGCCGGCATGACGGGAACTTTCTACTTCATCGGGCCGAAGCAATAAGGAATAAAGACTCGACAAAAAAAGCCTCCAAAAACCAAGGCTTTCTTTGCGTGCTCCTTCCCTCTTCGCGATGGATTTTCAATATTTTCTCAAGCTCTGAGTTCGCTAATTCGCTCACTTCTCGCGCAGCTTAACCGAGTGTTTTCCTGGCTATCACCTTCTTCGCCGCGCAGGCAAAATCCTTGGCCGTCAGCTCATACTTGACGGCCAACTCCTCGGGCAAACCGCATTCGAGAAAGGTATCGTTGATGCCGACCCGCTCGACGGGGATGGGGCAATGGTTGACCAGAAATTCCGCCACGGCACTGCCCAGACCTCCGGCCATCTGAGCCTCATCGATTGTGACGACCGCACCGGTTTCTTGTGCCGCAGCCAGAACAGCCGCTTCGTCCAGCGGCTTGATCGTATGCATGTTGATCACGCGGGCGGAAATTCCTTCGGCCGCCAGTTGGTCATGGGCCAGCAGCGCCTCATAGACCAGCGGACCCGCCGCGATGATCGTGACGTCCTTGCCCGGTCGCAGAACAATCGCTTTGCCAATCTCAAAGGGATCGCTCTCTTCGGTAAAGACCGGCGTCGCCTCCCGCGCAAACCGCAGATAGCAGGGACCGTCGATCTTGGACACAGCAATCGTCGCCTTCTTGGCTTCATTCGCGTCGCCAGGAATGATCACGGTCATATTCGGCAGCACTCGCATGACCGCGATATCTTCCAGCGACTGATGTGTGGCGCCATCCCCACCCGCCGAGATTCCGCCGTGCGCGCCAGCGATCTTGACATTCAGTTTGGAGTAGCAGACCGTCGTGCGGACTTGGTCCCACGCCCGGCCGGCAACAAACACCGCGTAGGTTGTAGCGAAAGGGATCTTTCCCCCCAACGCAAGGCCTGCGGCCGTGCCGATCATGTCCTGTTCGGCAATGCCGATATCGAAGAAACGATCCGGGTACTTGGCCTGAAACCAGTCGGAACGCGTCGATTTGGCGAGGTCTGCGTCCAGAACGATGACGTCCGGATTCGTCGCGCCCAGTTCGATCAAGCCATGGCCGTAGCCATCCCGTGTCGGCAGCATCTTCATACTCATTTTCAGTTTCCTTAAGCGTAGATTTCTTCGAGCGCCTGCTTCATCTCTTCCTGGTTGCAGGGCTTCCCGTGCCAGCCGGCGACATTCTCCATAAAGGAAATGCCCTTGCCCTTGACGGTCTTCATGATGATGACGGAGGGCTTTCCTTGGGTTTTTCGGGCCTCTTCGTAAGCGGCGAGCATTTGCGATACGTCGTGCCCATCGCACTCGATGACGCGCCAGTTGAAGGACCGCCATTTGTCCGCGAGCGGGGCGAGTCCCATGACTTTTTCGACGTCGCCGTCGATTTGAAGGCCGTTGTAGTCGACAATGGCGCAGACGTTGTCGAGCTTGTAATGTGCCGCCGTCATCATGGCTTCCCAGATCTGCCCTTCCTGCAATTCGCCGTCACCCAGCAGGCAGTAGGCGCGATAGGGCTTTTTGTTGATCTTGGCCGACAGCGCAAAACCGTTGGCAACCGACAAGCCTTGTCCCAGAGAGCCGCTGGAAACTTCAATGCCCGGCAGGGTCATGCACGACGGATGGCCTTGCAACCGCGTTCCGAGTTTGCGGAGCGTCACCAGTTCTTCCACCGGAAAGAAGCCGGTCCGCGCCATGGTGGCGTAGACGACCGGGCAGGCGTGTCCCTTGGACAGGAAGAAGCGGTCGCGTTCCGGCCAGTGAGGTTCGGATGGACGGTGGTTCATTACGTTGCAGTACAGCACGACCATCGCTTCCACCGCCGACAGACTACCGCCCGGATGCCCGGAGCCCGCGGCATTCGTCATTCGAACGATGTCGGCACGCACGTCTTTGCAAATCTCTTTGAGGCGCTCTACATTTTCCATGCAATTCCCTTTCCCTTTTAACGCATCGGTTTGGTCCGTCAGCCATGACGCTGCGGACTCAGACTTTTTCCCATGCCCGGTTGAGCACGCGCTTGGCGTTGGCCACGACAAGATCGGGGTCTTCGTCACCGACCGGCTTGACTTCGAAGCTGACGATCGGTCGTTTGTCTTTGTTCAGAAATCCGATCGACAACAGCACGCGCAAGTACTCGACCAATTCGTCGACATCGTTTTCGCTGCCCGGGTATCCGAAACGCGGGTGGGCATCGCCATAGGCCGGATCGCTCGCGTCTTTCATCATGCAGTTACCCATGTGGGCATGGATGATGTAATCCTTTATCGGGATCAGCGATTCGAAGATCGTTTCATGCAATAGCGGAATATGGCTGAGATCGACCATCAGGCCGAAATTAGGAAATTCGGCGCGGATTTCTTCGGCAAATCGCTTCGCCCGGGCCACCGGACCGATCAGCGCCCTTTTGTCGATATCGAAATCGAATACTTCCAGAGCGACCTTCATGTCCCCCTTCGCTTTGGCGTATGCGCACAATTCCCTGGTCGAGGCTACCAGCGCCTGGTAGGCTTCTTCCGTCTTGTCTTCCGAGTATTTTCCGCTCAGGAAGCCAAACCCGCCGGCTCCGATTTCGTAAGCTTCATCTATGCCCTCCTTCAGGGTAGCCAGTGCTTTTTGGCGACCCGATTCATCCAGATCGTTGATATTGAGGCCGGTCGTCAACTGCCGTGGTTGTCCGCCATAAGCCACGCTGATATGCGAGGTATCGATCATCTTCCTGACCCTCTTTCTGACCTCGGCGTCCTTGATCCAGGTCACCTCGACCGCCTCGAAGTAATCGTCGAGTGCAATCTTGCGGAAGGTCTCCTCAATCGGTCCCTCGCCCTTGATCACGCTCGGGTACGCCATGAAGTGGATCAACCCGACTCTCATGTAGCTGCGCATAGATTCATTCATTTATTCATGCTCCTTGTCATTGGATGCCTGCCAGGCTTGCCCTATTTTTTCGCAATCGCGGTCAGTTCGACTCTCGCTCCCTTGGCCAATGCCGAAATACCGACTGCGGCCCGGCTTGGATAGGCGGACATGCCTTCGAAATACGAGCCGTAAACTTTGTTGATGCTGGCGAATTCCTGCATGTCGGTGGTGAAGATGGTCACCATGATCAGGTCTTCCATTTTCATGCCCGCCGCGGCAAGGATTGCCCTCATGTTGCGCATGCACTGGTGCATCTGCTCTTCAAGATCGTTGCTGATGAGATCCCCGCTTCCCGGCAAAAATGGCATCAGACCAGAGGTGTAAAGGAAACCATCTTTAACCACAGCTTGTGAAAATGGCCCGAATGCGGGCGACGACTTCTCGGTCTTAATGATTGTGTTATTCATGTCATTTCTTTCCTGATGGACATATTTTTCTGCGATACCCCAGGCAACTGAGCCTGGGGTTTACTCCCAACGAGTCAGAACAAGGTTTTGCCGCGCATGGAGCCGGGCTGCCCTGGCAAGGTCAGCGATTTGCCGGTATTGACCAACTGATCGCCCTCGACGCGCAGGATGGAAACGTCGCGATCGTTGTAGTTGCCGACGTAGACGTAACGGCCGTCGTCGCTGAACACGACGCCTTCGGGCAGACCGCGCACTTCGACTTCATTGCTGCGCGTCACCTTCTTGCCATCGATCTTCAATGCCACGACGCTGGCATTGCGGTTATAGAAAAAGGCTTTGTGTGGCGAATTGCTGCCCTTGATGAGGGCCACCACCGCCAGCTTTCCGGTCGGGCTGACTGCCAAGCCTTCCGGCGCATCGCCAACAACAACCTTGTCGATGACGCGCGGCGGGTTGGCCTCGATGTCGATCACGCTCACCGTATCCGTATGGCCATCCGCGGCGCCGGCGAATCCGTTGTCTGCGGTCAGCGCGATCTTTCCGTTCGGCGTCACGTCAAGGTTGTACGGCCAGAAACCGACCGGAACATCAAGCTTGTTGTAAGTGACCTTCTCACCATTGACGTCAAGGAAGGCAATCTTGTGCCCGGGGAACTTGGCGGCCAGCGCGCGCCTTCCGTCCGGCGTGAAGCGAACGTGCGCGACCTGCTCGCCCATGGCCACCGTGTCGATCAGGGTGACTTTCTTTCCGGTAACACGCAGCACGCTGATGTCATTGCTGTTGCGGTTGGCTATCAGCACGAGATTGCCCGCACGATTGAAGGAAAGGCCGGAGGGCTGTTTGCCAACTTGGACCGTGTCAATCAGCCTGGGCGGATTGGCCGTCAGGTCAATCACCCACAGACGGTTATCGGGCTCGAGCGCGGGCTTCCCCTCCTTCATAACCACATTGACGGAGTTGGCCACCAGCGCAATGGTCTCATCCGGAGAAATCGCCAGATTGGTGGGCGGCCCCATGATCGTGTTGTCCAGCGGCAGGTTGGCAATGATCCTGGGCGCCAGCGGATCCGTGCCGATATCGACGACAGACACCGAGTGTTTTTCGCCCGGCCTGAGAACCTGTCCGACATCGTTCCAGCTTACTTTCTCGTCATTGCCCGTGATCATCAGTGAGCGTTTCCCGGATGCCGAATCAGGCATGCCGGCGCAACCGGCCAAAACCGACAGTGCGCCTAGCAGAGCAATGGCAATAGTTCTTACTTTCATACTGAGCACTCCCTAAATGTTAGAAACTGTTGAAAACGGGACTCAACAAGAAACATCGCCTGGAAAAACCATTCATCCACAAGCTCTGCCAGAATTTCGGCAAAAAACTCCCCTAAGACTCTTCAAAACAAGAGCCCGGCCGCAAAAGAAGAGTTTTAATTTACCTGCTACGAAATCAGTTGATCAGGCTCCGCAGAGGCGAGTCAAAATCGAAGAGCAATAAGCTTGCCAGGCAACGCAAGAGTGGCATCTTGCTGGATTTATCGTAACCAGACAGCATCGGGTCATGTTCCAACGAGGTTTTATGGTGTTGCTATATGCAACACATCGTCTCAGTTTGCACTCCGAGCCAAAGCGCCAGAATTGAGTTTTTCCTACGGTCTGGTCGTCATGGCCCGAGGCAGATCATTAGGCTTGCATGCCCCGCCTCTCTTTGATGCGCCGCCAAAGTGTCGTGCGATCGATGCCCAATATCGCACTGCACTCCTTTATTGATCCGTTGGTTTTTTTATAAACGTAGTCGATATATTCATCTTCCAGGCTTTTGAGAGTGCGCCCTTCGGAGAAAGGCATGCGATCCCCTCCGGCCCGGACGTTAAAGACTCCCCCTGGCGTTACCATCAAATCATGCGCGTTGATATGCTTTCCTTCGCATATCACAACCGCACGCTCAATCATGCCCTGCAACTCCCGGACATTACCCTCGAAAGCATAGCCACGAAGATACTCAAGAGCATCTGCCGCAAGCGTTATTCGACCCTTGCGATACCGGCGCCCGTACTCCTCAACGAAGTGCTTGCTCAAAAGCTCGATGTCTTCCACTCGCTCGCTGAGTGGTGGTATGAACAAACCGAGGATGGCAATTCGGAAGTACAGATCAACCCGGAACAGATTCTGGCTGACAAGACTGCGCAGGTCGCGATTGGTCGCACATACAATTCGAACATCCACCGGGATCAGTTTGTTGTCCCCGATACGCATAACCTGCTTTTCCTGCAAGACCCGCAACAGTCTCCCCTGAAGAAGCAAGGGCAACTCGCTGATTTCGTCAAGGAAGATTGTTCCACCGTGAGCCATTTCGAACAGTCCCGCCTTGCCCTTTTTGGCGGCCCCGGTGAAAGACCCTTCGACATAACCAAAGAGTTCGCTTTCAATCAGAGACTCGGGAAGTGCCGCACAATTGATCGCCACAAAGGGGGAATTCTTGCGCTGACTGCAGTTGTGAATACCTTGCGCAAAAAGTTCCTTGCCTACACCAGAAGGCCCAAAGATCAACACTGACGTGTCGTACTTGGCAAACTGCTTCGCCGTCCTGATGCATTCGGACATCACAGCGCTCTTATGGACAATCGCGTCAAAACTGTATTGCGCGACGAAACCTTTTTCAGAAAGCCGAATACGAATTTTTTGCTCAAGCTTCTGAACCTCGGTGATGTCTTGATAAGTCGCTACGGCACCCCGGATTTCACCATCGACGATTACCGGCACCCGATTCGTGGCAATGACCGTCTTTTCGTTCAGCCACTGGACATCCCCAATTTCAGGCTGTTCTGTTTCGAGAATGCTGAGCAATCTTGTTTCAGGAATGATCTCTGTAATTTTTTTGCCCAAGGCTTCCTTTTTGTCATACCCGGTAATTTCCTCCGAGGCGCTATTGAATACAGTGACACAACCTAGATTATCAATCGCGATAATCCCATCATGAACGAAATCGATAATTGTGGCGAACTGCTGTGCTCTTTCCTTTTGCTGCTTTGAAGCATAAAGAATGCCTTTTGCTTGCTCTATGGCATGCTGCAAAGCTTGGCTACCCGAATTGACCAGAATGGTTTTGCAGTTGTGCCTGGCAACGGCATCTTGTACGTTTCCATCCCCAACAAATATGCGAATTCCCTGATTTATAAGCGTTGCCACTTCAGACGCGATATCACAGTTTTCAGTCATCTCGAAACAGACCGCTTTCAGGCCCATTACGTCAGCGACGATATCCGCACCCGAAATGACGTTCTTGTACCCTATGACCCCAATAACCCCCGTTTCTCCCGCTTCTTTGACGAGCTTGAAACTCTCAATCAGATCGAATGCCGTCACTTTGATTTCAACTATCGGAACTTCAAACTCAGACTTGATCAGATCGTAGGTTCCCCCACGTGAAATGAGGACCTTAGCGCCGTTATCGATGGCACGTCGTGCGGCCTCCACACCCTTCCACAGGTTAAGATCGCCTCCAATGATGTCTACGTTGCTGTACCCGTTTTCTTCCACCACACGTCGAGCCACTTCGGGCATGGACGCTATCGGAGCGATGATTGCAATTTCTTTCATACCTCATACCCCAAGTCAAATGGCATGGATGTAACAATCGGTTCAGACATCTCGCTCGATACAACAAACGAAATTCCTGGCAATTGCCCAAAGCCGTTCCAGTTGTTCTGATCGGCTACCTTCGTTGTTTCACTTGAGCCCCAAGAAAACATTCCGGATTCCGGTAACCCTGCGAGTTCACCCCGGCGAAAATCCGCCAAAGCGTGCCTGGCGAGGCACGTCAAGGCGATTGAGGCATTCGATCCGCCAAGCGGTTGCGGAGGCAGTCAGTCTCCACATCACCATGGGCGAGATGTATTCCCGAATCAATCGCTGTCGGCCCTCTGATTGCATTCACAAGACACCAGCAGTATTGCATCCTGCGGTTGCATATCGCAACAGACGGTGGATTTCTGCTACTCCCGGCAGTGATGGCCGAGTCCCGGAAAAAACCATATAAGCGTGACAAAACAGTCATTTATCCGGACAAATGGCGCGCTGGCAGGGTAATTGCATTCGCAGACTGTCGCTCATGTCTCAACGATCAAAAGGCTAGACCCACAAAGGAGAAAGATGAAACCAGTCGTTCTTGTCACCCGCAAGCTGCCGGATGCCGTCGAAGCGCGTCTATTACGCGACTACGATGCCCGTCTTAATCCAGCAGATGACCTTTATTCGGCCGATGAGTTGGTCAAACGCGCCGAAGGTGCCGACGCCATTCTTCCCTGCCACACGGAAAAATTCACCGCCGAAGTGATCGCTCGACTCCCCGGGAGCGTCCGCGCTATCGCCAATTTTTCGGTGGGCTACGACCATGTCGACACCCAGGCCGCCAAAGCTCGAGGTCTCATCGTTACGAACACCCCGGAGGTCCTGTCCAACGCGACAGCAGAACTGACCATGATGCTGATGCTCGGCGCGGCACGTCGGGCCAGCGAAGGCGAGCGCCTGGTGCGCAGTGGGGAATGGAAGGACTGGAGCCCCCGATTCATGGTTGGCACCCAACTCACCGGAAAGCGGCTCGGCATCATCGGTTTCGGACGCGTCGGTCAGGTTGTGGCCAAGCGGGCCCGCGGATTCGACATGGAGATTCATTACAACAAAGCGCAACGCTTGCCGTCAGAAACTGAAGCGGGAGCTATCTATCACAAGACCCTGGAAGATTTGTTGCCACATTGCGATTTCCTTTCACTCCACTGCGCTTCGACCCCGGAGACCTTCAAGCTGCTAAACGCAGAACGTATCGCCTTGCTCCCCGACGGGGCCATTGTCGTCAACGCGAGCCGCGGTGCCGTGATCGATGATGAGGCGCTGATTGCCGCGCTCAAGTCTGGCAAGCTCACTGCCGCCGGCCTCGACGTTTACAACAATGAACCGACCAACATTCACCCCGGCTATCGGGAGTTGCCCAATGTATTCCTGATGCCTCATATCGGCAGCGCCACGAAGGAAACAAGAGTCGCCATGGGTTTCCGCGCACTCGACAATCTGGATGCCATCTTCGCCGGAAAAGAACCGCGCGACAGAGTTGCATGAACGCATGCATGCCAAGCAGGAAAGATTCTTAATCTAGAAAGGGGAATGACGAATGGAAATGAGCTTAGCGATGGTTCAGGACTTGGTTTCCAGGGCCATCGAACAAGCTGACAGTCAGTTCAAACGCCCCATTTGCGTGGCGGTGTGCGACAAATTCGGACTCTTGCTCGCTTTCACACGCATGCCCGGAGCGCCGGTCCGCAGCATCGCGATAGCACAGGGGAAGGCATATACCTCGGCTCGCATGGGCGTAAATACCGATGCTTTTCTGGAACGGCTGCATCGGGAGAACCTGCAGCCCGGCTATTTTTGCGATCCGCTGTTAACCGGATTGCCGGGAGGTTCGGTCTTGAAAAACTCTGCCGGCGAAATAATCGGAGCCGCTGGAGTCAGCGGCCTGGCGGTACAGGAGGACCAGGTGATCGCCGACATGATGGCGGCAACAATGCAAAAGGTTTGATGCTCACTAACCAGCAAACTTCGTCAAGGGAAGAAAATGAATATAGGATTTATCGGCCTCGGCATCATGGGTCGCCCGATGGCCAAAAACCTGCTCAAAGCGGGCCACGCACTAACCGTCTTCGACAAATTCGCCGACTTCGACGATCTGGTCGCCCTCGGCGCCCGGGCAGGCGTTTCTAACAAGGATGTCGCCGCGCGAAGTGACGTGATCATCACCATGCTACCCAACTCGCCACACGTCAAGGAAGCCGTGCTTGGCCAGAATGGCGTGCTGGACGGAGCGAAGGTCGGCACGATTCTGGTGGACATGAGTTCCATCGCGCCGGGCGCCTCGCAGGAAATCTGCATGGCCGTCAAGGAGAAAGGAATTGTCATGCTCGACGCGCCGGTCTCCGGCGGCGAGCCCAAAGCCATCGAAGGCACCTTGGCCATCATGGTCGGTGGCGACATAAACGCCTTCGAGACGGTCAAGCCGATCCTCGAAAAGATGGGCTCCTCAGTCGTTCGCGTCGGGGAGATCGGCGCCGGCAACGTGACCAAGTTGGCCAATCAGATCATCGTCGCGCTGAACATCGCCGCGGTGTCCGAAGCCTTTGTTCTGGCCACCAAGGCTGGGGTGAATCCTGAAGCCGTGTTCACCGCGATCAAGGGGGGGTTGGCCGGATCAACCGTCATGAACGCCAAGGTGCCGATGATCCTCGACGGCAACTTCAAACCCGGATTCCGCATCGACCTGCACATCAAGGACTTGCAAAACGCCCTCGATACCGCGCACGCCCTCAATGTGCCGGTCCCCCTCACGGCCAACATCATGGAGACCATGCAGGCGCTCAAGAGCGACGACATGGGTGTCAACGACCACAGTGCCATCGTCCGCCACTACGAGAAACTGGCTAAAGCAGAAGTGCGGAAATAGTAGCCCGAAGCCAGCCAGGAGGAGTTGACATGAAAATCATCGTAGCGCCGGATTCCTACAAAGGCAGCGTATCCGCCCTTGGAGTAGCGCAGGCCATGGAGCGGGGAATCCTGAGCGTTTTTCCGGATGCCGACGTGAGAAAGATCCCTATCGCCGATGGCGGCGAAGGAACGGTCGAAGCGCTTGTGACCGCCACCAACGGAACACTCCGACAACTGGAGGTCACCGGCCCTTTGGGGGAACCCGTCACGGCGAACTGGGGCATCCTGGGTGATGGCCAGACGGCGGTCATCGAAATGGCCGCCGCCTCCGGCCTGCCGCTGATCCCGGCAGAAAAGCGAAATCCTCGCATCAGCACCACCTACGGAACGGGCGAACTGATGCGTGCGGTACTCGACGCGGGACTGCGCAAAATCATCATCGGCATCGGCGGTAGTGCAACCAACGACGGTGGCGCCGGTATGGCACGGGCACTCGGCGCGCGATTCCTCTCCGAAGACGGTAAGGAACTGCCCGATGGCGGGGCGGCACTCGCTCGCCTGAAACATATCGACCTGTCCGGACTTGACCCCCGCTTGGGAGATAGCCAGATCACGGTCGCCTGCGACGTGGACAACCCGCTCTGCGGCCCGCGTGGCGCGAGCGCGGTGTTTGGCCCGCAAAAGGGGGCAACACCCGAAATCGTCGCCGAACTGGATGCGGCACTCGGCCATTTCGCGTCCATTGCCCAGAAAGAGACCGGCCGCGCGGCAGCCGAACTGTCCGGCGCGGGCGCAGCCGGCGGACTGGGGGCCGGACTGATGTTCTTTACACCGGCGAAACTCAAGCCGGGTGTCGAAATTGTCCTCGACGCGGTCGACTTTGCCGAAGTGGTCAAGGGAGCTGCCTTCGTGATCACCGGTGAAGGGCGTACCGATTTTCAGACGGCGTTCGGCAAAGCACCGGTTGGCGTGGCCAAGGTCGCCCAGCAGTTCAACGTCCCGGTGTTCTGTTTATCGGGAGGGCTCGGCGACGGGGCCGACGACGTTCTGGCGCAGGGTATCGATGCAGTCATGAGTATCTGTGACCGTCCGCTGACGCTGGATACCTGCATGAGCAAAGGCAGTGCGCTGATCGAATCAGCCTCGGGCCGCTTGTGCCGGATCGTTAAAGCCGTTCGACCGGGCTGATGAAACGCACGACCGCGCTTGTCGCCATTGCAAGAAAACAAGCGGCTCTGTCATACCAGTTTGTGTTTTTTGAAAGGCATTAAAAGTCGAACAGGTTCTTTGTTGGAAATCAAGATGGGTAGTGTGGTTCTGTCATTGCAGGAAATTTGAACTTAACTTAACCAAAATAGAGGGACGGGAATTATGAGAATCTTGAAAACGATCGAGAAAGTGCCGGGTGGGCTGATGGTGGTACCACTGCTCTTTGGCGCGTTGCTCAATACCATCGACCAATTGCACCTGCCGTTCATCATGAACTTTCTGAAGTTTCTTGGTGTATCGGCGGTCAAGCCGGGCATCTACGAATTTTTCCGAATCGGCGGATTCACCGAAGCACTCTTCAAGACAGGCACACTTACCCTGATTGCACTGTTCCTCTTCCTTTGCGGCAGTCAAATGAATCTGCGTGTCGGTGGAATCGCCATGAAGAAAGGCATCATCCTCACGACGTCGAAGTATTTTGTCGGATTGGGTGTCGGCATGCTCTGGGGGAAACTCTCTGGCGACGTGTATAACGGATTCCTGGGTCTATCGGTGATGGCGATCATTGCCGCCATGACCAACGGCAACGGCGGCATGTACGCCGCGCTGACCGCGAAGTTCGGCAACCGTTCCGACGTCGGCGCCGTGGCCGTACTCTCGTTGAACGACGGGCCCTTCTTCACGCTGATGGCCCTCGGCATGCTCGGCTCCAAATTTCCGATCATCGCCTTTATTGCTGTTCTCCTGCCGATCGGCATTGGCATGCTCCTCGGCAATCTGGACCATGAACTGCGCGACTGGTTCAAGAAAGCCGAGCAACTTCCGATCCCGTTCATGGCCTTTTCTCTCGGCACCGGGATGAACCTTGGTACCTTCTTCAACCCGACGGTTGTCGTCGCCGGCCTTACACTCGGCCTCATGACCGTTATTCTGACTGGCGGTATTGGCATGGTGGTCTTCAGGCTCTTTGGCGAGAAGAGCCAGATCGCCCCGGTGGCAGAAGCATCGACGGCCGGCAATGCGGTCGGTACGCCAGCAGCCATCGCCGCTGCCGCCACCGTTGCGGCGGGAACGGGCATGATGAGCGCTGCCGAGGCCAAGGCGTTCGCAGATATCGCAGGAATTGCCTCGTTACAGATTTCAATCTCCACGATGTCGACAGCGATCCTTTGTCCTATCGCGGTTATTCTGATCGACAAATGGCAGAGAAGCCGGGGAATCGACGGCAACTTCGATCCGCTGGAAGAGCCGGCCCTCAATCCCGAGGGTGCCAAAGCCGGCTGAAGACAGTAGTCAGTCACAGAAAGTGCGACGTTCGCGGGATGCTTCCGCCGTCGCACTTCGCTTTGGCATCACGCTGAAAACTGGTTTCGCCAGCGCCAGCGGAGCCTATTATGGAAACTGGAGATCGCTCATGAGCAACACGGTTGATATCGCCTACGGCCGCGGCCATCTGAACGTGCCTTTGCAGGAGGGTATCGAGCCGACGATCATCCGCAAGACCGTTCTGCCGAAACTCGCCAATCAGCAGCGCGCCATTGACGAGGCGCTTGCAAACCCCACCAATGCTGCCCCGTTGGCCGAATTGGCCAAGGGCCGCAAGAGCGCCTGCATCCTGATTTGCGACATCACGCGGCCGGTACCCAACAAGCTGTTTTTGCGGCCCATGATCGAGATCCTGATGGCCGCCGGCCTGCCGCCGGAAAAAATCGTGATCGTTATCGCCACCGGCTTGCATCGCCCCAACGAGGGGGCTGAACTCGCCGAACTGGTCGGCGACCCCTGGGTTCTGGAGAACGTCCGCGTCGAGAATCATTTTGCACGCAACGACGCTGATCACATCGATCTTGGATTCACCACGCGAGGAACGCCGATCAAGATCGACCGGCGTTTCGTCGAGGCCGACCTGCGCATCGTTTCGGGTCTCATCGAACCCCATTTCATGGCTGGTTGGTCGGGCGGTCGCAAGGTGGTTGCGCCTGGCGTCGCGCACCACGAAACGATCCGCACGTTCCACTCGGCACGGTTCATGGAAGATCCGCTGGCCGTCCAGTGCAACCTCGTCAAGAATCCGCTCCATGAGGAGCAACTGGAAATCGTTCAGAAAATCGGCGAGATCTATGCGATCAACACCGTGCTGGATGAAGATCGTGACCTGATCCACGTAAATTTCGGCGAAGTCCTCGCCAGCCATCTTGCCGCCGTTGAGTTCGTTTCCGATTCGACCGTGATCAAGGTGCCTCGCCGATTCAAGACGGTGGTCACTTCCTCGGCCGGCTACCCGCTCGACAAGACGTACTATCAGACGGTCAAGGGCATGGTAACCCCGATGGACATCCTGGAGCCGGGCGGCACCCTGATCATCGCCTCGGAATGTTCCGAGGGCTTTGGTTCACCGGAATTCCGCGAGGCCCAGAAAAAAATGGTCGAAATAGGCCCCGAGCGCTTCCTGGCGACGCTGATGGCGAAGTCCTTTGCCGAGATTGACGAGTGGCAAACTGAAATGCAGCTCAAGCCGATGCGCATCAGCAACGTCCAGCTCTACACCACGGGACTCAGCGAAGAAGAACGTCGTATCACCGGGGTCGGCCTGGTGGACTCGGTTGAAAAGGCTGTTGTTGACAGCGTCCTGCGCCACGGGGACAAGGCCGTGGCGTTCATCCCGGAAGGCCCCTACGTGATTCCGGTTTTCGACAACCGTGGCTGAATATAATCATATCCACCTGGACGCGGCCGGAGGGTTGGCCGGCGACATGTTTGTCGCCGCCATGCTTGATGCGCTGCCCGATCTGCAGCCGCGCGTTTTTGCCGACCTGACGGCTGCACTACCCGCCCACTGCGGGCAGCCCACCCTGAGCGGAGGACTCAGCGGCGGCGTTGCCGTCCGCAGGTTCGCTCTGGTCGAGAATAACGACAAGGCGCGGGCATTGGAGCATCATCACGACTCCGATCACGACCACCAGGATCACCATCACGATCACGCAGTACGTTTCCCCGAAATTGTCCGACTGATTTCTTCGGCCAGGCTGCTCCCCGGGACGGCTGACCAGGCGACTGCCATCCTGCGCCGCCTCGCCGAGGCGGAAAGCCTGATGCACCGTGTGCCGATCGAGGAGGTGCATTTCCACGAAATAGCCGATTGGGATTCGCTGATGGACGTCGTCGCTGCCGGAAGCATCGCTGCGGCTCTCACACAATGCACCTGGAGCGTCTCGGACCTTCCCCGCGGGGGCGGGTTGGTGCGCACTCGTCATGGACTGCTCCCGGTTCCGGCGCCAGCCACCGTGGAAATTCTGCGTGGTTTTTACTGGCGTGATGACGGGATTAGAGGTGAGCGTGTAACCCCCACGGGAGCCGCGATCCTGGCGCACCTTGTGCGCGACGTGACTTGTCGGCCAATCGGTCGCTTGCACACCACCGGCACTGGCGCCGGAACCCGTGAATTGCCTGGAATGCCGAACATTCTGCGTGCAATCGTGTTCGATCAAGCCGGCATGCCGGAGATCGCATCGGAGGAGAACAACACCGTGCTTGTCCTGAGTTTTGACATTGACGACATGACCGGCGAGGAAGTTGCCATTGCTGCCGATCGTTTGCGCATCACCAATGGTGTCATCGACCTTACGGTTGCGTCTCGACAGGGGAAAAAGGGACGCCCGGTGAACGAATTCCGTTTGCTGCTCAAACCCGCGGATTTCGATGTTGTCAGCGAGAAATGTTTTCTGGAAACGACAACCATTGGACTGCGTTGGCGTACAGAACATCGCCGCTGTTTGCCGCGACGCCAGGAAGCAATCGACCTTGAGGGCCATCAAGCGACCCGAAAGCGGACGTACCGTCCCGATGGCACGGCATCCCTCAAGGTAGAAAGTGACGATATCGCCCGTTTCGAAGGATTGGCGGCACGCCGCCGCTTGAAACACCTGGGTGAATACGAGGAGTAACGGCCATGACAGTTTCGGAAAAAATGACTCGCCTAGTTGAAGCGCTTGAGAAGCATGACGCGCTGGCCATAGCGGTCAGCGGCGGCGTTGACAGCATGGTGCTCGCGCATGTCACCCAGTCTCACGCACGCACCGCAATGACAGCGTTTCATGCGATATCTCCGGCGGTTCCCGGCCTGGCCACCCAGCGCGTGCAACACCATGCGACGCGGCACGGGTGGACATTGCACCTTGTCGATGCCGAAGAACTGGCGGACCCCGCGTATCGCAACAACCCGGTGAACCGTTGCTTCTATTGCAAGTCCCGACTCTACGAACGCATCGTAGCCGGTACTGGCTTGCGTATCGCATCGGGAACGAACATCGATGATCTCGGCGATTATCGCCCGGGCCTGGACGCAGCGAAACACCACAACGTAATACACCCGTTCGTCGAGGCCGGTCTCCGAAAAGCTGACATCTACGCAATCGCCGACGCGCTGGGGCTTGATGATCTCGCCGCGTTGCCGGCCCAACCGTGCCTCGCCAGCCGCATCGAAACCGGCATCAAGGTCGACGAAAGCGCCCTGCGCTTTATCGAAAATGCCGAAGCCGCTTTGACCACGCTCTTGCCCGATGCCGGATCAACCCGCTGCCGAATTACGGCAGAAGGGGTATATGTGGAATGCGACACGTTGCCTCTCGGCTCGGATCGGGAACACGTCGAACGACGGATGGACGCTTTGTGCACACAAGAGAGTCGACGGTTCGCCGGCGTGCGTCCTTACCGTCGCGGCGCCGCTTTTCTACGAGTTCAAGAATGAACGAATTCGAGATGGACTGGGAACGCGAAAAGCGTGCTGGTGTTGCCGAAGCCGTATTCTGCGAGAACAAGACCGCCGCGCAAATCACTTCCATCCTAAGGGCGACTGGCGAGCGATCATTGCTGCTTACGCGATTCGCGGTGGAGAAATTCG
>CAZCJW010000022.1:19615-22857 GCA_964499185.1 uncultured Propionivibrio sp.
AGGGCGACTGGCGAGCGATCATTGCTGCTTACGCGATTCGCGGTGGAGAAATTCGAATGCTTGCCCGACGACCTGCGCGATGGACTCGACCATGATCCGTCGTCGCTCACCGCCTTTCACCGCAGGACAGACCGGCAACTCGTGCATGGACCGGGCATCATCTGCGCTGGCACTTCCGATCTTCCCGTTGCGCGCGAGGCGCAGCGTACCCTCGCCTTTCATGGATATCACGCTCCCGTGATATCGGATGTCGGGGTGGCCGGATTATGGAGATTGATGAAACGGCTGGAAGAGATTCGATCATTTTCCATCGTCATCGCGGTGGCGGGCATGGAAGGCGCACTTTTCAGTGTTCTCGCGGGCCTCGTCGAGGCGCCTGTCATTGCCGTGCCAACATCGGTCGGTTATGGGGTTGCCGCGCATGGGCGCGCCGCACTCAGCAGTGCATTGGCTTCATGCGCGCAAGGGTTGGTCAGCGTGAATATCGATAACGGTTTTGGTGCCGCCTGCGCTGCTTTAAGAATGCTCCGTTACAGGAAAATCAAATGACATACACGGGAGATTGTCGTGACCTCAATCCGGATTCTTGCTGACGATCTGACAGGCGCACTGGATACGGCCGCTTCCTTTACCGGTGAAGTTCCAGTCTTCATTGACCGGCCTCCGTCACCGGGCAGAGAATTCGCCGATGCACGGATTTCTGTCGTGGCGACCCCGACACGGGACGCTCCGTCTGAAGATCTTCCCAGCTACCTGCAACCCGTTTTGCAGTGGCTGACGTCGGGCGACCTGGCATTCAAGAAGGTTGATAGCCTGTTGCGCGGCAATACGTTTGCCGAACTGGCCTGGCTGGCAAAGAACGGCAATTTCGATACGACAGTGTTCGCGCCGGCGTTCCCGGCACAAGGCCGGGTGACCCTCAACGGCCAGCAATGGGTGATCGAACCCGGCAACCTTTCCGGCCCTCGCCAGCCCGTCGCCCTGCCCTTTGTTGAAGCTTTCTCGGATTACGACCTGACGATCGGACTGGACGCACAATCCAACGGGAAAACACCGGATGTGTGGGCGCCGGATGTTGTTTCTAATGCAGAACTCGATGCCGTCGTAACAATGGGGGAACGCGATGAAACGCGATCGCGCCTGTGGTGTGGAAGTGCGGGTCTTGCCCAGGCTTTGGCGCGCCGTTTTGGACTCGCGCCGGGCCTGATGAATGCCGCTGCGCCGCCGGTTGTTTCCAGTACGGGCCCGACCGTTTTAATCAGTGCCAGCCACCACCCCGTATTCCGTCAACAGTGGGAGCGGTTGTGTTGCGCATCGAAACCGCAAGCCCTGGTCAAGCAAGCCAGCCCCTTGGAAATCGAAAACGCGCTGGAGTTAGTCAAACAAGGCGCAAGTAGTGCCTGGATTGATCTCTCTCCCATGGAAAAACTCAATCCGGCACAGGCCGCGCAGAAGCTATCCGGCCAGATGGCGCAGCTAACCGCCGGCTTGCCCAAACCGAAACAACTGATCATCGTCGGTGGAGACACGCTGCTTGGTTTATGCCGCGCTGCGCGAGTTGATGCGTTGCTGGCCCAGGCTTCCGTGCGCAATGGTTGGGGCTGCGCCCGTTTTCTGGGCGGGATATGGGATGGTGTTCCCTGTTTTTCGCGTTCGGGCGCGTTCGGGGGAGCGGATGATCTGGTAGAGATAATGCGGTTGCTTGACGGCAACGCGAGCCATTGAGGGGAAGACGAAAATGAGCAAGGCAATTCGGTTGGCCGTAACCATGGGAGATCCAGCCGGCATCGGACCCGAAATCATCGCGAAGGCAGCATTTCAAATGCGTGCTGAAGTCTTGGCTGGACGCATCGAATTTCTCGTTTTTGGCAGTGCCGCAGCACTGAACAAAGGATGCGAACAGGTGGGCTTGTCACGCGATGACTTGTCGCTGCGCCTGATAGACGTCGGCCCCGTCGATGGCGAAATCGTGACCGGAACGATTTCCGCCGTCGGTGGCGAATGGGCCTATCGTGCGGTCAAGCGCGCCGCGGAAATGGTTTTGGCTGGCGAAGCCGATGCCATTGTCACGGCACCCTTGTCAAAAGAAGCATTGCACATGGCCGGACATCATTTTGAAGGGCACACCGAATTGCTGGCGCACCTCACCGGTATGCGTGATGCAGTCATGATGCTGGCGCATGGACCGATGAGAGTGAGCCACGTAACGACGCACTGCGCCATCGCCGATGTACCCGGCCGCATCACACCGGTGCGGTTGCGCCGCGTCATCGACGTAACACTGGATGCGCTGCAATGCCTTGGGTTCGAAAAACCACGCCTCGGGGTTGCCGGCCTGAATCCGCACGCCGGTGAAGGCGGCATTTTGGGCAAGGAGGACGATCAAGTCATCGCGCCAATCATCCGGGAATACCTCGGCAAGGGGCATGACATTACCGGGCCGGTGCCCGGCGATACGGTCTTCATCAAACTGCGTGCCCAGCAATTCGATGCGGTGGTTGCCATGTTTCACGACCAGGGCCATATTCCGGTCAAGCTGCTTGGATTCAATGTCAATCCAGCAACGGGGGTCTGGCAGGCCATCAGCGGCGTGAATGTGACGCTCGGCCTTCCAATCCTGCGCACGTCCGTCGACCATGGCACTGCTTTCGATATTGCCGGCAAGGGTGTCGCCAATGCAGACAGCCTGGTCGACGCCGTCGAGTACGCCATGAAGTTGCTGGAAGGTCGTCTCAAGCGGAATGCCAGGTAGCAAAAACAGAAAATTATCGCCTCTCTTACGATCTACAACAGAAGGAGTCTCTGATGAACAAGATTATTTCAAACGCTCTTGCCCTGATCGTCGCCGGTATTCCTGCAGTCGCGCTCGCCCATACGGGTCAGGGCAATCATGGTTTTATGGACGGACTGGCTCACCCCTTCCTTGGCATGGATCACCTATTGGCCATGCTGGTCGTTGGGGTGTGGGGTGCTCTCCAGACCAAGAACGTATGGTTTGCACCAACCTGTTTTGTCATCTGTTTGACGATCGGGACGATTCTTGGCCAGCACGGTTTTGTCTTGCCGCTGCTGGAGCCCGTGGTTGCAACATCGGTACTGGTGCTCGGCGCCATGCTGACGCGTCCGTTCAAACTCGGTGTTCCAACCACGTTGGTATTGATTGGCGGCTTTGCTGTTACTCACGGGATGGCTCATGGCGGCGAGCTTTCGGCTGGCACAAGCGTTATCGTCGGGATCATTCT
>CAZCJW010000023.1:0-6404 GCA_964499185.1 uncultured Propionivibrio sp.
GCCTTCGCGCTCGATCTCGCGCAGCATGTCGGTGGCGATCGCCTCGATTTCCGGCACCACCAGATGCGGCCGTTCCTGTTCGATCAGCGCGCGCAAGGCCGGGCCATCCGTCATCGACACCACATGCGAGCGATGGGCGACCTGCATGCCCGGCGCGTCGGCATATCGATCGACGGCGATCGTCTCGACGCCCAGACGCTGCAGCGCAATCAGCACTTCCTTGCCGAGTTCGCCGGCGCCGAGCAGCATCACGCGCGTAGCCGACGGGCTGAGCGGAGTACCGAGGCGGCGAAGCGCCGGCTGGAGTGTCGAGGAGGAGGTTTCGGGCATGGCGGGCATCCTGTGGTCCGTTGGCAAAGGAACGATTTTATCAACTCGGTGTACGGTAGTGGATCAGGTTATGGAACACGGCCGGATCGGCATTGAGGTTGCGATAACCGTGCGGCCGGTCAGCAGGGAAACGCACGGCGTCGCCGACCTTGAGCGCTTTCCACTCTCCGTCGACCAATACCTCCATGGCGCCGCGCAGCACGATGACCGTCTCGGTGACGCCGTTCTCGTGCGCCTCGGACTGCCGCTCGTAGCCGGGCAGCAGGGTCAGTTCGAAGAGTTCGAACCCGAAGCGCGGATCATGCGGAAACAGCGGCGCCACCAGCATGCCGTCCGGTCCCGGCTGGTAGCGCAACGCATCGGCATTGCGGAAGACGGCCTCTTCGCCTATGGATGCGGGCAGCGGCTCAAGAAAGCTGGAGAGCGACGTGTGGAAGCCGCTGGCGATCTTCCACAGTGTCGCCAGGGTCGGGCTCGATTCGCCGCGTTCGATCTGGCCGAGCATGGCCTTGCTCACCCCGGTTTCCTCGGCAGCCTTGTCCAGACTCCAGCCGCGCGCTGCCCGCTGCGCGCGCAAGGCGCCGGGGAGGTATTGACCGGGTTCCTGATTGTTTCCCTGCATGGCGGGTTGACCGAAACGAGTTGTGCGCTATAACGCACAATGCTAGGATTGTCGAAATCGTGCGCTAAAACGCACGGGCGCCATTACAGCACACCGGGGTCGACATGGGTAGATTTTTCGGACTTTCGCCAATATCCGCCGGCTTCATCGCCGTGCTCGTCGGCTACACGAGTTCGGCGGCGATCGTGTTCCAAGCGGCTTCGGCCGCCGGGGCCGGTCCCGAGCACGTCAGCTCCTGGCTGCTGGCGCTGGGGCTGGGCATGGGCGGCACGTGCATCGGCCTGTCGTTGTATTTCCGTAGCCCGGTGCTCACCGCCTGGTCGACGCCTGGCGCCGCCCTGTTGGCGACGGCGCTGGTCGGCTTGCCGATGGGCGAAGCCGTCGGGGCATTTCTCGTCGCGTCGGCGCTGATCACCCTGTGCGGCGTCACCGGCTGGGTCGAAACGCTGATGAAGCACGTCCCGAAATCGCTGGCCGCCGGCATGCTGGCCGGGGTGCTGTTGCGCTTCGGGATCAACGTCTTCACCTCGCTCGACCAGCAACTGGGGCTGGTCGGCCTGATGCTCGGCATCTACCTCGTAGGCCGTAGACTGCGTTCGCGCTACACGATTCCCCTGACCTTTCTCGCCGGACTCCTGTGGGCGGGCATCAACGGCTTGATCCGCCTCGACGCCATCGACCTGGCGTTTGCGCGGCCGATCTTCACCGCCCCGGAATTCACGTTATCGACGGCCATCGGCGTCGGCATCCCGTTGTTCATCGTCACCATGTCGTCGCAGAACGTGCCGGGCATCGCGGTGCTGCGGGCCAACGGCTACCACACGCCGGTTTCCCCGCTGATCGGCTGGACCGGGCTGACCGGCCTGCTGCTGGCGCCGTTCGGCGGCTTCCAGTTCAACCTGGCGGCAATCACGGCGGCCATCTGCATGAGTCCCGAGGCCGAGCGCGATCCCGAGCGCCGCTATCTGGCCGCTGTCTGGGCCGGCATTTTCTACGTGATCACCGGCCTGCTCGGTGCCACCGTGGCCAGCCTGTTCTCGGCCTTGCCCCAGGAACTCGTCGCCTCCATCGCCGGCATTGCGCTGTTCGGGACCATCGGCAACAGCCTGGCCGGCGCCCTGCACGACGACACGGAGCGCGATGCAGCGCTGATCACATTTCTGGTCACCGCTTCCGGGCTGACCCTGCTGGGAATCGGCAGCGCGTTCTGGGGATTGTTGTTCGGACTGGCGGCAAGACACGCAATCGTGGAAATCCGACATCCGTAGCAACGCCAAAGCGCGTCGGAATTCCATGCACGGGCAGCGGTATCGGTATAATCCCGCGGGTGGAAAACGATCACATACAACAAAACAAGTCAGGAGGGCTACCCGCGGTCTGGCGCAACTGGCGTGAAAAGATGCGGAGCTGGAAGTCGGTCGACAGTCTCCCCGCCATTCCCGTCATGGCCGAGAACTTCGAGGTTCTGGACAGCCCCCGTGCCTATCGCGAAACGCTGCTGGCGACGATTGCCGGCGCGCGTCACCGCATCCTTCTGGCCGCACTCTACCTGCAGGACGACGACGGAGGCCGGGAGGTACTGGAGGCGCTGTATGCCGCCCAGGCCGCGCGCCCGGAGCTGGAGATTGCCGTTTTCGTCGACTGGCATCGCGCGCAGCGCGGCCTCATCGGGAAAGCCAAGTCAGCAGGCAACGCGGCCATGTATCGGGAAATGGCTCAACGCCTCGGAACCGGCATCAACATCTACGGCGTTCCAGTGCAGCGCCGCGAATTCATGGGCGTGATGCATCTCAAGGGAATCGTGATCGACGATACCGTCCTCTACAGCGGGGCGAGCCTCAACGACGTCTATCTGCATCGCCACCAGCGCTACCGTCTTGACCGCTACCACCTGATCCGCAGCCGGAAGCTGGCCGACAGCATGTCCGTTGTGCTCGACCGCACGCTGCGTCACGGCGCCGCCGTACATCCGCTGAATACGCCGAGCGCGCCAAAAACCGCGGAAATCCGGGCTGAGATCGTCCGTTTTCGCCGCGAGCTCAGTCACACGCGTTATCGCTTCGCCGGCGACCGGATCCGCCCGGGCGAAATCGGCATTACCCCGCTCTTCGGGCTCGGCATCCGGGACAACCCGCTCAACCGCACGATTGTCGAACTGATCCGCCAAGCCACGACACGCATCGTCCTGTTTACCCCATATTTCAATCTCCCGGGCCCTGTGCGCCGGGTCGTCGATGCCCGCCTGCGGGCCGGCTGCCACATCACCATCGTGCTCGGCGACAAAACCGCCAACGACTTCTTCATCCCGCCCGACGAGCCGTTCAAGACGATCGGCGCCTTACCGTACTTGTACGAAGCCAACCTGCGGCGCTTCTGCAAGGCGCGCCGCAGGTTCATCGATGACGGGCGACTCAACGTTCACCTGTGGCGCCACGCTGACAACACCTTCCACCTCAAAGGCCTGCTGGTCGACGACCACTACGCGCTGCTCACCGGCAACAATATCAATCCGCGTGCCTGGCGGCTCGATCTGGAAAACGGCCTGCTGATCCATGACCCGCAGAAACTGTTGCTCGACAAACACCTCGCCGAGTTGGAACGCATCCTGGTCCATACGCAGCGCCTGGACAGCCATGAGGACCTCGAACCGACCGAATCGTATCCGCACCCGGTGCAGCGCTTGATGAAGCGCCTGGCCCGCACGCGCATGGACCGGCTGGTCAATCACATGCTTTAGTCAATTGCCTCCGGAAGGGCTCGCGGCAAGCGGACTGTGCCCCTCAGGCCACCTTCGCAGCGGTTTTCGGCTTCAATTCGGCAATGATGGTTGACGACGACTTGCCAGGCGATGGCCAACCCCAGCCCGTATCCTTTCTTGACCGGCACATGACTACCCCTGAAGAAGGGTTCAAACAGCCGCTTGAGATCGAAACTGAGCGCACCCGGACCCCGGCACCTCGGACGCTTAGCGCAATTGGCAATTTCCTTCGGATCAGAAATCCTGTGGTGCCTCCCAGAGGATGAAGCCACCTTCCTTCAGGGTCCACTGCATCATGTTGATCAGTGGCTGCGCCCGCTGTCCGAGCGTGACGATTTCTTCCGGCTCGTTTTTCTTTTCATCGCCGTCACCGTTCTCATCTTCTTCGTCATCTCGATTCTTCTCTTTTACGGGATTGGCGCGTTTTTCCTCGGCCAGGCGTTTGGCGGCCGCCCGTTCCTCCTCGACGCCGTGTCGCAGCCTGTCAATCGCCTCGGGCAACTGTTCCGTGATGAACACCCCGCGCGCAGTCGTCTCCTTGCCAATCCACTCGAAGAGGGCATGAAGATGCTCGGCAAACATGACGATTTCGCCGGAAGTGCTCGATGTCAGCCGGACCAGCATGACCTTTTCTCCTTGAAATGATTATTTATGTTCTCGACACGCGAGCAGGCAAGTCCGAGCCGCCCGAGAGGCTGAAGAACCGTCATCTGATTTTAGCCTACGCGGCCACACACGGCCTGATGACCTGATGACTGAGTTAGAATCCAGGACCGGAACCACTTCCGGACGATCTCCTCACCTTCATGCTCCCCAACTCCCATTCCCTGCCATACGGCACGCCGGACCTGCGCCTGGGCATCGACCTTGGCGGCACAAAGATCGAAATCGTCGCGCTCGACCTCGGCGGAACTGAAGTGCTACGGCGCCGGGTCGCCACACCGCAGGGAGACTATCAGGGGACGGTGGGCGCCGTTGCAGCGCTGGTGGAGGGCGTGGAAAGAGAGCTCGGAAAGCGTGGCAGTGTCGGGGTGGGCATTCCCGGCGCGGAGTCGGCCGTCGATGGGCGCATCAAGAATGCCAATTCGACCTGCCTGAACGGCAAGCCCCTGCGTCGCGACCTGCAGACACTGCTGCAGCGCGAGGTGCGCATCGAGAACGACGCCAACTGCCTGGCACTCTCGGAAGCCGTCGATGGGGCAGGCAGCGAAGCCGCGATTGTCTTCGCCGTCATACTCGGCACCGGCGTGGGTGGCGGCATCGTCGCCAACGGCCGCTTGCTGACGGGTGCCAACCATATTTCGGGCGAGTGGGGACACAACCCTCTGCCGTATCCGGAGGAAGACATCCTCCCGCCGCCGCGCTGTTACTGCGGTCGCCAAGGCTGCGTTGAAACGTGGCTGTCCGGGCCCGGCATGTGCGCCGACCATGCGCGGCACACCGGGAAAGCGCTGAATGTACCCGAGATCGCCGCACACGCGGCCAACGGCGACGCCGATTGCGAGGCTACCTTGCGGCGTTACGAACGCCGTCTGGCCAAGTCGCTGGCGCAAGTCATCAACATCCTCGACCCCGACATCGTTGTCTTGGGCGGCGGCATCTCCAATCTCGACCGGCTGTACGAGAACGTTCCTGCACTCTGGGCCGACTACATATTCTCCGACGTGGTGCGTACCCGGCTGTGCCGCAATCGGCACGGCGACTCATCCGGGGTACGCGGAGCCGCCTGGCTGTGGAACACGCCCGACCATCGGGACACTCAACTCCATCGCGCCTTCTCGGCCACCAATCCCTGACCGCCCCCGTAGGAAGCACTGACTCGCCATGCACTGGACCCGACTTTTCCTGCCCTTCGCCTGCGCCTACTTTCTCTCCTACCTGTACCGGACGGTCAACGCCGTCGTCGGCCCGGTCCTGAGCAATGAGTTGTCACTCAACGCGGCCGACCTCGGTCTTCTGACAAGCGCCTATTTCATTGCCTTCGGCTCGACCCAACTGCCCCTCGGCATCCTGCTCGACCGCTTTGGCCCACGCCGAGTCGAAGCCGCGCTGCTCCTGATCGCCGCCGCCGGCGCGGCCGTCTTTGCCGGCAGTCACGATATCGGCACATTGGCCATTGGTCGCGGCCTGATCGGACTGGGAGTCTCTGCCTGCCTGATGGCTGCCTTCAAATCCTTTTCGCAATGGTTTCCGATCGAGCGACAAGCCTCATTGACCGGCTGGATCATGACTTCGGGCACGCTAGGGGCGCTCGCCGCCTCGGCGCCGCTCAATGCCGTGCTGCACGTCGCCACCTGGCGCGAAGTCTTTTACGGCCTGGCGGCCATCACCACCGGCGTAGCAGTGTGGCTATTCCTCTGCGTGCCCGACAAGGAGTCCGCCACACGCCCGCAACCCCTATCAGAACTGGCCGGCGGCATTCGGCAAATCCTGGTCAACCGTCATTTCTGGCGCTTTGCCTCGCTGGCCTTCGCCCAGATCGGGGGCTTCATGGCCGTGCAGAGCCTGTGGTCCGGCGCATGGCTGATTCACGTGAACGGTTACTCGCGCTCGGTGGCCGCCGACCATCTGGCGGCGATGAACGCTGCCATGGCCGTCTCCTATTTCCTGATCGGACTGCTATCCACGAGGCTGGCCCGGCGCGGCATCGGCACGGTGCACCTGCTCGGTGGCGGCATGTCGCTGGCCCTGCTC
>CAZCJW010000023.1:6504-21475 GCA_964499185.1 uncultured Propionivibrio sp.
GCCGTGCAGGCCGCGTCGCTCGGGTGGTTTTTCTTCAGCGGCTGGCGGGCAAAAGCAAGTTGACCACCTGCCTTACCCGATCCGCAGGCATTCTCCTGCGGATTCCAGCTACTGCCCTGCATCGCCGGCACGTCTAGAACAACTGACGTGTGGGGCAATGGACAGGGCGGAGCCGGGGGTTGATTACTGTTACTACTCTCTGCAGTTACGCGGATTTCTTGTGCTTCAACAGCGCATAGGTCAGCGACGCGGCCGCCATGATCAGGAAGGTCAGGGCAATCGGCTTCTCGACGAAGATGCCGTAGGAACCGTTGGAAATCTGCAACGAGTTCCGGAACGATTGCTCCGTCATGCCACCGAGGATCAGCGCCAGCACCAGCGGCGGGATCGGGATCGACAGCTTCGAGGCCATGTAGCCGCCGAGCGCGCTGATCGATACCAGAACAAAGTCGAACGAACTGTAGTTCAGGAAGTAGGCACCCATGTAGCCCATGCCGAGAACCAGCGGCAGCATGATGCGTTGCGGGATCTTGAGCAACTGGACCAGCGGGATCGCCAGCGGCAGGTTGATCACCAGCAGCGCGATGTTACCTACCATCATCGAGGCGATGACGCCCCAGGCAACTTCCGGTTGCTGTTCGAACAACACCGGACCCGGACGTACGCCGAGCATCATCATCGCGCCGAGCATCACCGCGGCCGTACCCGAGCCGGGAATACCAAGCGTCAGCAGCGGCACCAGCGCACCACACGAACAGGCGTTGTTCGACGATTCCGGTCCGGCCAGACCTTCCACCGAGCCCTTGCCGAATTCTTCCGGCTTCTTGGCAGCGGATTTCTCGATGGCGTAGGACAGGAAGGTGGCGATGGTACCGCCTGCGCCGGGCAGCACGCCGATGACGAAACCAAGTGGTGAGCCACGCAGCCAGGGCATGATCGATCTTCTCCAGGTTTCCTTCGGCATTGAGACTTTGCCGATGGTCTTGGGGTCGAGCTTGACAACGTCGTTGATGGTCTTGAAGTTCTTGAAAACTTCGGTAACGGCATAGAAGCCGATCATGATGATCAGGAAGTCGATGCCATCCTGCAGGTGTTCAATGCCCATGGTGAAGCGCATGGCGCCTGACTGGCCGTCCATGCCGATGGTCGACATCATGAAGCCGATGCCCATGGCGATGAACCCCTTGAGAAGGCTGCCTTCGGCCAGCGTGATGGTCGCGGTGAGCGCGAACAGCATCAGGGCGAACTTCTCGGACGGCCCGAATTTCAGGGCCATGGCGGCGACCGGCTCGGTCAGGAAGATCAGGAAGACCATGCCGAACATGCCGCCGACAAACGACGCCCAGGCCGAGATCGCCAATGCTTCACCAGCGCGACCTTGCTTGGCCATCGGGTATCCGTCGAAACAGGCCACGATGGCGGAGGCATCGCCCGGAGTGTTGATCATGATCGACGCACGCGAACCGCCGAACATGGCGCCGTAATAGACCGCGCACATGGTGATCAGTGCCGTGGTCGGGTTCATTCCGTAGGTGATCGGAATCAGCACGGCAACGCCGGTGGCCGGGCCGAGGCCGGGGAGCATGCCGATGACGGTGCCGAGCAGACCGCCGATGAACACCCACATGATGTTCGTCGGCGTCAGCGCGACGTCGAATCCGAGCATCAGGTTGGAAAGGATTGCATCCATGATTCAGTCTCCGTCAGAAGGGAAGGATGCCGCCGAGAAGACCTCTGGGGAGGCTGAGCTTCAGGAGCAGGGCAAAAGAAATGAACGAAATGACGGAAAACAGCACCGCGATGATGAGGTTCTGTTTATGCCGGCCGACGTTGATCAGCGTCGCGACGATCATCATGAAAAAGATCGTCGCGATCAGGTAGCCGAGCCAGTCAAGGACCAGTCCGTAGGCGATACCCGCCACCATGCACGCGAATATCTTCAGCCAGATGGCGCTGTCCGCGGCGAATCCCCAGGAGAACGGTTTGCGTTCCTTGCTGCGCAGGTCAGTAACGATCAGCGCCAGCCCGCAGCCGATCACGATCGCGGCCACCAGGAACGGGAATGAGCGCGGCCCGACGGAATCGGCCGCGTCGAAAACGGGTATGTTGTAGGTGCCTGCCAGATAGGCAAGCCCGAGCACAACCGAGAAAATTCCGGTCGTAAGGTTCTTGGTCATCCTAACTACTCCCTCCGCTGTATGAACTGCACGGGGACGGGGGCAAGCCCCGCACCCGTGCAAACCGGATTGCTCCGTGTTTTCAATCTGCTCTTATTTGATCAGGCCGACGGCCTTGAGGTTTTCCTGCATCTCGGCATTCATCCCCTCGAGGAACTTGGTGTGCTCGGCGGAGTTCTGGTAGAACTCTTCCCATTCCAAATTCTTCAGGGCTTTCTTCCAGGTCTCGGTCTTCACCATCTTGGCCATGGTCTCGTCCCAGAACTTCTTCTGTTCCGCCGAGAGTCCCGGAGCGCCGATCACGCCGCGCCAGTGCGGATATACGAAGTCGACGCCCTGCTCTTTCCAGGTCGCTGCGTTGGGAACGGCCGGGACGCGCTTGTCCGAGCTGATACCCAGCAGGCGGATCTTGCCGACCTTGACCTGCTCCAGCGTCTCACCCAGGCTGATGGTGATGGCCTTGATGTGCCCGCCCAGCAGTGCCGGGATCTGTTCGGCTGCCGTGTTGGGGTAGACAACGAACTTGACGGACTTCGGATCGGCGCCATAGCGCTTGGCCAGCGCCAGGAACTGGATGTGATCGTTGTTGCCAAGCGCCGGGCCGACGCCGATGTGCATGCTGCCGGGATCCTTCTTCAAGGCTTCGAAAAATTCCTTGCCGTCCTTCCAGGGGGCATCGGCCTTGACGGCCACGACTTCCCATTCGGTCATCAGGTTGGCCAGCGGGAAGAAGTCCTTGTAGGTCAGGGGGCTCTTACCGAGGAGGTTGTTCTGCAGAACCAGCGCCGAGGTCATCGCGAGGAATTCACCCTGACCCTCTTTGCTCTTCAGGTAGCTCCAGCCGCTCGCGCCGCCGCCGCCCGGTTTGTTGGTGACGAGCACCGGCTGGTCGACCAGCTTCTCTTCGGTCAGCGCCTTCTGCATGGTGCGCGCCAGGAGATCCCAGCCGCCGCCCGGGCCCGCCGGAGCGATGAGCTCGATCGGCTTGGTGGGCTTCCAGTCGGCTGCGTGAGCCACGCCTGCCGACCCCATCATGACGACTGAAGCGATCAGCCCGCCCAACACTGTCCATTTCTTGTTCATGCGTTCTTCCTCCAATTTAAAGTGCACACTGAAAAACAGGGACGGCAACAGACTGCCAGTCGCACATGAGCCGCGAGGCCCATGAAAAACAGTCTAGTATCTTTGTCCGGCTGCTTTCGTCCATTTCACCCGAGACCGGTATCTATCCGGAATGCATTCCTTTTGTCACTCCTGCGGCATGGCACCTGTCCTGACCGGGAGGAATGTCTTCAAGGTGAAGCGACAACCTACAGAAGCGACCTTTCGAAAGCCTTTCAGTGATGAAAGAAATGAAAGGGGGAAGAGCGGCGCAGGCTTGCCGGACAATCAGCGCAATGGAGTCCCGTTCGGCGCCTTGGTGGCCATGCGGGGCGCGTTAGTCCGGCTGGATGTCAGCGCAGCGTCCCACTGCCGAAGGAAAAGTTCGCGCTTGCTCTGGTCGATGTAGGTGAGCAAACCGGTGTTGAGGACGATCGGGCGGAAGGCGTTGCCCAGACGCTTGCGTAACGACGCGGCGGAGGCTTCGCCCTCGACGTCGCTGCGTACCGAGTGCAGGCCGATCAGGCTGAAGATCATCTGCCCCCGCCTGGACAGCATGTAGTCCAGCCACGCCCGGGCTTCGTCTGGGTGTGGCGCGTAACGGCTGATGAAGGCAATCCGGCTCATCACCAGCGTGTAGTCACGCGGCATCACGCTGCCGATCCGGGGGTCGGTGTTGGCGCGGGCCTGGGCGTAGGAGCACAGGACGTTGTAGCCAAGGTCTGACTTGCCGCTGACGATACGATCAAGCATTTGTGTGGTCGTCGGCTCGATGCTCAATCCGATTCGCGACATTTCCTGGATCAGATTCCAGAAGACGACCGGGTTGGCCTCGAGATCCTGGCTGTGCAGAAGATAACCCAGGCCCGAACGGTGGGGGTCATAGGTGGCCAGGCGGTTGCCGAAGCGATCCGGATGATCCTTGAGAAACCGGGCCAGCTCCGCGTGCGACTGAGGAATGTCTTCAGCAGCCAGCCGTTCGCGGTTGTAGGCGAAGCAGACCGGTTCGAACGTCGTGCCGAAAGCTTCATCCTTCCATTTGGCCCAGGCGGGCAGCGCCTTGGTTTCGTCCGAACGGTGAGGCCGGGCATGGCCGTCGTTGACCAGTTTCATCTGCAAGTCCATGGCTGAACTCCAGACGACGTCCACCTTGCTGCCCGCACCTGCCTCCTTGAGGAATCGTTGATAAAGGTCCGTCGTCTGAAGGTCGTGGTATTCAACCTTGATGTCCGGATGCGTTTGCTCGAAGTCAACAATCAGCGGCTGGATAACCTGCAGGTCGGCCGCGGCATAGATCACGACCGTTCCGGCCAGCGAAGCGCCCGCCAGGCCGGCGAGCATGATCCCCAGTGCAATGCTGCGCCATGGCTTCGTTCTATACATTCGCGACTCTTTCGTAAAGCGGACCCTTCGGCTATCTTAAAACACGCTTTTGAGGCAGCATACCTAAAGAACCCGCTTTCGATCCACTGCCATCCATCATGCGCCTATTGCTTGTCGAAGATCACGCCGATCTAGCCATCTGGGTTTCCAAGACCTTGCGGCAATCCGGCTTTGCCGTCGACGTAGTCGGAAGAGGCGACCATGCGCTCACCTCACTGCTGACACAGACCTACGACCTGGCGATCCTCGACCTGTCATTGCCCGGCATTGACGGGCTCGAGGTCCTGCGCCGCATGCGCAGCCAGGAGAAGACGGCACGTCTACCGGTGTTGATCCTGACGGCCCGCAGCACGCTGGAAGACAAGGTCAAGGGTCTGAACCTCGGTGCCGACGACTACCTGGCCAAACCCTTCGAGGTTGCCGAACTCGAAGCGCGCATCAAGTCGCTGTTGCGGCGCAGCGGTAATGTGATGCCCACGGTACATGTCGGACGGCTCGAATTCGACACCACGACTCGCTTGGCAACGGTCGGCGGCAAGGCGTTGTCGCTCACGCCGCGCGAACTGGCGGTGCTGGAGGCCCTTGTTTCGCGGCTCGGCAAGCCCGTTTCGCGCAATGCGCTGTTCGAGAAGGTGTTCAGTTTCGACGACGATGCGCGCGTCGAGGCTATCGAGATCTACGTGCATCGCCTGCGCAAGAAGCTGGAGGGGTCGGGAGCGTTCGTCAGCACCCTGCGCGGGCTCGGCTACGTGCTGAGCGAAAGCGGCAATGAACGCTAGAACCAGGCGGCGCTCGTTCAGCCTGCGCAAGCGCGTGGCCTGGGCGCTGATTCCGCCCATGGTCATCCTGCTCCTCATCAACGCCTTCTGGTTCTACCGGGGAGCAATTGACGCGGCCAACCGGGCCTACGATCGCTCGCTGACCGCGTCGCTCAAGAACATTGCCGAGAGCATCCACGCCACCGGCGGACACATCACTGTCGACATCCCCTACTCGGCGCTGGATATCTTCGAGGAGGGCATCCAGGAACGGGTCTACTACGCCATCATCGGGCCTCACGGGAAAGTGATTACCGGATATGACGACCTGACCTCCCCTGGGCTGAAAGGGACTGGCGAAGAGCCGAAGATCGTGGATACGGTCTTTCGCGAACAGCCGATCCGCCTGGCCGCGTTGTCCAAACGTCTATACGATCCCGAGTTGGCGGGTGGCGATTCTGTGACGGTGCTCTTTGGCGAAACCACGGAGGCACGCACTCGACTCGCCTTCAGCCTGTTTCTCGACAGTTTGCGGCCACAGTTCCTGCTCGTTTCTGCCGGTCTGTTTCTGGTCTTGCTTGTGCTCAGGAACGCATTTCGCCCGCTGCTGCAGTTGCGCGACACGATCCGCCAGCGCAAGGATGAGGACCTGACACCGGTGTCGGCGACCAACGTGCCGAACGAACTACTGCCCCTCGTCGATGCAATCAACTACCACATGTCGCGGCTGGAGCGGCTGCTGCAGGCGCGCCGGCGGTTCCTGGCCGACGCGGCGCATCAGATCCGCACGCCGCTGACGGTGCTCGGCACACAGGCCGAGTACGGTCAGCGCCAGGATGATCCGGAGGAAATGCGCAGGACCTTTGGCAGCCTGATCGACACCATCCGCAGCACGCGCCGGATGGCTAACCAGATGCTCACGCTGGCCCGTGCCGAACCGGCCAACGGCCAGATCCAGGAGTTTTCCCGACTGGATTTCGGCGAACTGGCGTGCGACGTTGCCGGCGAACTGGCGTCCGTGGCCTTGAAGAAGAACATCGACCTGTCGTTCGAGGGCTCGTCCGATCCGGCCGTCGTGGATGGCAATCCGACCCTGTTACGCGAAATGGTTTCCAACCTGATCGACAACGCGCTGCGCTATACGCCAGAAAACGGGCACGTCAGCGTGGAGGTACAGGTGTCCGGTCGTTCGGTGCTCTTGCGGGTTGCTGACGACGGCCCAGGCATTCCGGAATCCG
Organism: uncultured Propionivibrio sp.; assembly: GCA_964499185.1. GTDB lineage: Bacteria > Pseudomonadota > Gammaproteobacteria > Burkholderiales > Rhodocyclaceae > Propionivibrio. Next base: position 13,162 of record CAZCJW010000023.1, read on the forward strand.
AGCGCGAGAAAGTCTTCCAGCGCTTTTATCGCATCCTCGGGCGCGGCGATTCCGGCGGTAGCGGCCTCGGACTGGCCATCGTGCGGGAGATCTGCCATGCGCACCAGGGTCGAATCACACTTGGCGATGCCCCGAGCGGTGGCCTGAAAGTCGAGGTGATCTTGCCGGCGGTGGCGGATGTTGCTGCGATTGAATCCATGACCGAGACGGTCTTGGCGTTGGGGCCGGACTGACGTCATTTTTACGTCTGTCCGTTGCGAATTGTTTCAGGCGCGGGGCATAGGCGTTGCCGCGGCATAGAATGGTGCAATTCCAGTTTTCTGCCTGTGACATGAAAAAGATTCTGCTTGTCGACGACGACCCCGAACTGCGGCAACTGCTGGCCACCTATCTCGGACGTCACGGTTTCGACACGCTCCTGCTGCCCGACACGCGGCAGCTCGATGCCTTTCTCGACCGCTACCAGCCGCAACTGATCGTGCTCGACCTGATGATGCCGGGCGAGGACGGACTGGCCGCCTGCCGCCGTTTGCGCGCACGCGGCGAGACACGCCCGATCATCATGCTTACGGCGCGCGACGAAGCGGTCGATCGGGTGATCGGCCTGGAGATGGGCGCGGACGATTATGTTGGCAAGCCGTTCGACCCACGCGAACTGGTCGCGCGCATCGACGCCGTGCTGCGTCGCGGCGCGCAGACAACGACCGCGGCACCCGTCCTGCAAGGTGGCGTGTTCCGATTCGGCGACTGGAGTTTCGACCGCGCGACCCGCCAGATTTCCCGCGCCGGCGAATCGGTAGCGTTGACCAGCGGCGAGTTCGCACTGCTCAACGCGTTGATCGGCAATCCCGGGCGACCGATGAAGCGCGAACGCCTGCTTGAACTGACGCGTGGCGACGACAACGAATCCTTCGACCGGGCCATCGACGTGCAGATCCACCGCCTGCGCCGGCTGATCGAGGAAGACCCTGCGCACCCCCGCTATCTGCAGACCGTATGGGGCGTCGGCTATGTATTCGTCCCCGATGCCGACACTGCCGCCGAAAGCTCCTCGTGAACCTCCGGTTGTTCCCCGATTCGCTGGCCCTGCGCACCGTCCTCCTGGTGGTGGCGGTGATCGCCGTGGCCCAAATTACGACATTTTCACTGATCCTGGAGAATCGCGGCGCCGATCACAAAAGCCGGACCGCCCGCCATGTCGCCGGTCAAGTCCGGCTGCTGCAAACGCTTCTTCCCGGCCTCGACGACGAGGCGCGTCGGCGTCTTGAACTGGCCGAACCCGACGAGCAATGGCTGCAATTGCGACCGGATGGAGTACAGGTGCCGCCCCGCGCGCCCGAATTCGGTTTTGCCCGCGAACTGGCCAAGGATTTACGGCATACGCTCGGCGAACCGGTCAGCCTGCGTCAGGATCGTGACCCAAGGAGCGGATTGTGGATCGGGTTCAGCGCCGGCGGCGAACGCTGGTGGCTCATCCTTCCCGCGCCCCGCTTCAAGCCGCAAACGCTGCCGCACGACCTGTGGTGGAATCTCGGCATCGCGCTCACTGTCCTGCTCGTCATCGCGGGGATCTTCGTGAGCGGCATCGTCCGCCCGCTTCGCCGTCTCGGCGAAGCCGTTTCGGCCACCGGCGAAGGCAGCGCACGCCGGGTCACACCGGCCGGGCCGAGCGAGGTGCGGAAACTGGCCGAACGGCACAACACGATGTTGGCGCAACTGGCCCGCGCCGAGGACGAGCGGCGCGAAATGCTGGCCGGACTGACCCACGACCTGCGCGCGCCGCTAGCCCGTCTGCGCGTGCGCCTGGCGCTTCTCGAAAGCGACGCAGATCGCAACGGGCTCGAGCGGGATGCCGAAGACATGGGGCGCATCGTCGACCAATGCCTCGCTTTTTTGCGCAGCGAGACTGGACGAACTGGCGATGTCGAAACGCTTTCGATTGCCGACGCCGTCAGCGACGAAGTGGCGCGCCACCGTGAACTCGGCCGGCCGGTCGAAATGGCGGTCAGCGAATCCGCCGCCGGGTGTCGCGTAGCCATCGCCCGCGGCGACCTGCAGCGGTTGCTCGACAACCTGATCGACAACGCGCTGCAGTATGGCGCACCTCCTGTGGAAGTGGCGCTGGATGCCGCGCCACCGGGCAAGGCGATATTGTCGGTGCGCGATCATGGTCAGGGCATTCCCGTCGGTGAACGCGATCGGGCGACCGAGGCTTTTACCCAGATCGACCCGGCGCGCGCTACACGAGGAAGTTGCGGGCTGGGGCTGGCCATCGTGAAGCGGATCGTCGAAAGCACCGGGGGCGACTTATCACTGTGCGAAGCCCCGGGCGGCGGGCTCGAGGTCCGGATGGTTTTTCCGGCGCAATCGGTTAAAAGCACGCGTTGAGTCGTCCGGAAAACCCGGTTTCGATGCACTGATCGATGCACTGATCTTGTGCAAGCGGATATCTCGCACTAGAATTCCAAAGCTGGAACGTTTTAGCGACTTCGCTGGCCTGTAGAAATATCGGCAATTTCAGGAGGACACATGAGCACCAAACCCATCGAGGGCATCGTCCCGGTGATGATCACCCCTTATCTGGAAAGCGGCGAGATCGACTATGCCGGTCTGGAACGGTTGATCGAGTGGTACATCGCCAAGGGATCGGACGCGTTGTTCGCCGTCTGTCAGTCCAGCGAAATGCAGTTCCTGTCGCTCAAGGAGCGCTCGGAACTGGGCAAGTTTGTCGTTCGGCAGGCGGCCGGACGGGTGCCCGTGGTCGTATCCGGGCACATCAGCGATGACCCCTTCAGCCAGCTTGAAGAGTTGACCGTCGCGGTCGAAACCGGCGCCGACGGGGTCGTTCTGGTGACCAACCACCTGGATCCGAAAAATCGCGGCACCGACGTGTTTCGCGGCAACCTGCAATGGCTGCTCGACCGCCTGCCGAAAGACATGCCGCTTGGTTTGTACGAATGCCCCGCTCCCTATCGCCGGTTGCTCAGCGACGATGAACTGCGTTTGTGCATCGACAGCGGGCGCTTCGTGCTGTTGAAGGACGTATCCTGCGATCTCGATACCGTCAAGCGCCGCGTGGCGATGGCGGCGGGAACGCCTTTCGCCATCCTCAACGCCAACGCGGCGATCGCCCACGATGCAATGAAAGCAGGGTCGCGCGGCTTCAACGGGGTATTCACCAATTTTCACCCCGACCTGTACAAATGGCTGTATACCTCCGGGGCCAGGCATCCGGAACTGGCCGAGGAAGTTGCCACCTTCCTCGTCCTGGCGGCACTGTCCGAGGCGTTCGGCTACCCGGTGCTCGCCAAGATGTACCACCAGCGCATCGGCACGTTTGCCTCGATAAAGAGCCGCACCATCACCTTCGATGTGCGCGAACGCTTCTGGGCACTCGATGCCATCCTCGACAAGATCGTGGCCGGGACCGAAGCGATGCGTGCGAAGATCGCTTCGGTGTAGTGCCGCAATAGGTCAAACGACGACTGCCGTGGCGGTCGTTTTCCATAGTGTCTGTCGCGGTCGATCGGGTTTATCATGGCAGTGATTCAAACACTGCGAGGCGGACATGAGTCACAAACATCTGCATCTGCTCCAGGCCATCTACCACGATCCACCGAGTGCGAATATTCACTGGCGCGAGGTCGAATCGCTGCTTTCCCATCTCGGCGCGACGATCGAATCGGCGCACGGAGCACGTTTCCGCATCGTGCTCAACCGTTTCGAGTTCTTCATGCATCACCCGCACAATAACTCGACCTGCCCCAAGCAGGAAATCAAGCAGCTGCGGGAATTTCTCGCGCGGGCCGGGGTAACTCTGTCGGCCTACGAGGCCAGCCACGGAGGCTGATTCACCCCCTTACGCGGATCACCGGGTAATCCGGTGGTGAATCAACGTGGCCACGGCACCCAAGAAGAGCAACCCGGCCATGCCGAGGGCCAGGGTTAGTGTCGAGCTCCATAGCGCCGGGGCAAGCACTCCGGCGAGCACCGAATTGAATGTGGACTGCAGAAACATCTGACATGAAGCCGCGAGGCCGCGGCGCGTCGGGAAAGGATCGAGCGCCAGTAAGGTCAGGCTGGGCATGGTGAGCGACATTCCGAACGTATACAGCGGAATCGGCAGCACACTCCACGGCAGGCTGGCCGTGACCCACAGGCTGAGGGCGAGATTGACCAAGGCGGCCAGCCCCATCAACAGGTAGCCGATTCGGATCGTCCGCGACGCCGAAATGTGACCGGCAAGTTTACCCGAGAGCCACGACCCCGCCAGCAGGCCTCCCATGGCTGGACCAAAGAGCCAGAGGAACGCCGTTTCCGGCACGCCGAGATGGCGTATCAAAAATTCCGGCGCCGACATGACGTACAGGAAAAACCCCGCGAAGTTGAAGGACAGCCCGAAGCAGGCGGCCAAGAAGGCTGGCGACGTCATCACCTTCCAGTAAGACCGGGCCAGGTAGCCGGGGTGCAGGGACTGGCGCTTTTCCTGTGGCAGGGTTTCCGGCAAATATTTCCAGCAGGCGACCAGCAACAACAGGATGCTCACCGTCAGAAAGACGAACACCGAGCGCCAGCCGAACCACGCCTGCAATCGCCCGCCGATGACCGGCGCAATCGCCGGGGCGATGGCGAACATCATGGTGATGTGCGACATCAACCGCTGCGCTGCCGGCCCATCGAACAGATCGCGCACGATGGCGCGGCTGACGACGACGCCGGCACCGGCCGAAGCGCCCTGGATAGCACGCAGAACCCAGACTTGCTCGATAGAGGTGGCAAAGATGCAGCCAAACGCGGCCAAAACGAAGAGAAACAGGGAAGCCAGGATGACGTTGCGGCGCCCCAGCGCGTCGGCCAGGGCACCATGCCACAGGGCCATGAAGGCGAACGGCAGAAGGTAGGCGGTCAGGGTCTGCTGCACCTGCAGCGGGGAAGCGCCGAGCGATTGCCCGATGTCGTGGAAGGACGGCAGGTACGTGTCGATCGAAAAGGGCCCGATCGCGGCCAGTGCGGCGAGCAGAATGGCAATGCCGCGCGGCGGAGCGACGGCGAGTGCTGCAGGGGACATCGGTTATTCCTTGGTGAATCGGCGGTACTGGACGGCTTCGGCGATATGTGCGGAGAGGATCGCCTCACTGGCAGCGAGGTCGGCGATGCTGCGGGCGACGCGCAGGATGCGGTGATAGGCGCGGGCTGACAGGTTGAGGCGGGTGACAGCATTCTTGAGCAGCGCGGCCCCGGACTCGTCGGGCTGACAATGGGCGTCGATTTCGCGGGGGCCGAGCCGGGCATTGGGTTTGTTCTGTCGATGCAGCTGACGCTCGCGCGCCTCGGCAACCCGCTGGCGTACCACGACGGAAGGTTCTCCGTCCGGCGTCCCTTGCAGAGTTTCGGCAGGCAGCGCGGGAACCTCGATCTGCAGGTCGATGCGGTCGAGCAATGGCCCAGACAGCTTGCCGCGGTAGCGGCTGATCTGGTCCGGTGTGCATCGGCACTTGCCGCGCGGATCACCATGATGGCCGCATGGACACGGATTCATGGCCGCGACCAGTTGGAACTCCGCCGGGAAGTCGGCCTGCCGCGCCGCGCGCGAAATATGAATGCGGCCGCTTTCCATGGGCTCGCGCAAGGCTTCGAGAACACGCCGGTCGAATTCCGGCAACTCGTCGAGGAACAGTATTCCCTTGTGTGCCAGCGAGATCTCGCCAGGCCGCGGCACGCCTCCGCCGCCGACCAGCGCAGCGGCAGAAGCGGTGTGGTGCGGCGAGCGATACGGGTGACGGCCAAACTGTGCCGGCGCGAACTGCCCGGCCAGCGAAAGCACCGCGGCCGATTCGAGAGCCGCCTCCTGTGTCATCGGCGGGAGCAGGCCCGGCAGGCGGCTGGCCAGCATCGACTTTCCGGTTCCCGGCGGACCGGCCAGGAGGACCGAATGCCCGCCTGCCGCAGCGATCTCCAGGGCCCTCTTGGCCTGCGCCTGCCCGCGTACTTCGGCGAGATCAGGGTAACCGGGGAGGATATCGGCCTCATCGTCAGCAAGCTGGCATTCGTGCAACACGCACTTCCCGGCCAGGTGCGCGCATACATCAAGCAGCGTATTGGCTGCCAGGATGGGCACGCCGCGCGCCAGTGCCGCTTCGCGGGCACTGTCCCGCGGAAGGATGAACTGCTTGCCGTTGCGGCCAGCCGCAAGAACCATGGCCAGGGCGCCGCGGATCGGGCGCAGATGGCCGGAGAGCGAGAGTTCTCCGGCGAACTCGTATGCGCCGAGCGCCTTGCCGGGTATCTGTCCGGACGCGGCGAGAATGCCGAGCGCGATAGGCAGGTCGAAGCGCCCGGACTCCTTGGGCAGGTCGGCCGGCGCCAGGTTGATGGTGATGCGCTTGGCGGGAAACTCGAATCCGGAATTCTGCAGCGCTGCCCTCACCCGGTCGCGGGCTTCCTTGACTTCGGTGTCGGGCAGGCCGACCAGGGTGACGCTGGGCAGGCCACCCGCAAGGTGGACTTCGACGGCGACGTGCGGAGCGGACAGCCCGTCCAGACCACGGCTATCGACAATGGCAAGCGGCATTGCGGGGTATTGTCGGCAGACTCGCTGATCAGGCGGATTATTCGGCGGAGTCGTTCCCGTTCGGCTTTTCCAGGCGGGCGATGCGTTCTTCGAGCGCTTTCATCTTTTCGCGCGTGCGCTGCAGAACCTGGGCCTGGATGTCGAATTCCTCGCGGCTGACCAGATCGAGCCGGGCGAAGAAACCGGACAGCAGGGCGCGGGCATTCTTCTCGATATCGGCGGCCGGACTGGCGGCGATCAGGGCACTCAGACGGCTGCTGAGTTCTTCGAAAACTTTTGGATCGAGCATGGCGAAGGTCCTCGGGGAAGTCATCCGAGTTTACCACAGCGCATTATCAGTCATCGGTTGGCACTTCATTGGTGCGACGCCTCTTTTTTGTGCGCCAGCAGTGTGCGCTAAGCGACATGACGACGAATTTATAACGATTAAGCCATTGAATAAAATTGATATTTTTGTCTGGCACGGCAAATGCTTAAGGGTCAGAGCGTAAAGACCCAACCTAATTTCCAGAGGAGATACCCATGAAGAAAACCTTGCTTGCCGTTTTGCTGATTGCCGGCTTTTCCGTGCCGGCCATGGCGCAAACCGCTCCCGCCGCCGCCGAGGCGAGCCCCCACTCGCTGACGGGTAACGTGGCGCTGGTATCCAGCTATCGCTTCCGCGGCATCGACCAGACCTATGGCAAGCCAGCGCTGCAGGGTGGTTTCGATTACGCCCATTCCAGCGGCTTCTACGCCGGAAACTGGAACTCGAACGTCAGTTCCGGCGCCGGTTTCCCTGACGGCAACCTGGAAATGGACTTCTATGCCGGTTACAAGGCCAGCTTCGGTGACTTCGGCGTCGATGTCGGCGGAATCTACTATTACTACCCGGGATCGGAAGCCGAGAATCTGGGGCTGCGCGCGGATTCCGGCGCTGTGACCAACACGGAACTCTATATTGCCGGTTCGTGGAAATTCCTGACGTTGAAGTACTCCTATAGCGTTGATGACTACTTCTCGCTCCGCAGTTCGACGGGCAAGGGCACGGACGGCACGGGGTATCTTGAGCTGAATGCCAGCTACGATCTGGGCGACGGTTGGGGCATCAACGGCCACATCGGCAAGCTGAACCTGAAAAACATCAGCGCCGGCGATTACACCGACTGGAAGATCGGTGTGACCAAGGACATCAACGGCTGGGTTGTCGGTGTTTCATATATCGATACCAATGCCAACGGGTCCTGCAGTAAGGGTGAGTTCTACTGTTTCGCGAAGTCTTTGCAAGATGAGGGTAGCTCACTCGACGCAAGCAGCAGCACCAAGGATGCCGGACGCGGCATCGCCGTCCTCTCCGTCAGCCGTTCGTTCTGACTTTCTTGTAATCGGGGAGGGCGACCTCCCCAGAATGGGAGTGCATCATGAAAATGGTTACCGCCATCATCAAGCCGTTCAAGCTTGACGAAGTGCGTGAAGCGTTGTCCGCCATCGGCGTACAAGGCATCACGGTTACCGAAGTCAAGGGTTTCGGCCGCCAGAAGGGGCACACCGAGCTGTATCGCGGTGCCGAGTATGTCGTCGATTTCCTGCCCAAGGTGAAGATCGAAGCCGCGATCCAGGACAACATCCTCGACCAGGTCATCGAAGCCATTGAGAAATCGGCAGGCACCGGTAAAGTCGGTGACGGCAAGATCTTCGTTTTCGACCTCGAACAAGTCATCCGCATCCGCACCGGCGAAACCGGTGAGGAAGCCCTGTAAGGAG
>CAZCJW010000024.1:0-11921 GCA_964499185.1 uncultured Propionivibrio sp.
ACGCTGGTCATCTTCATCAACCAGATCCGCATGAAGATCGGCGTCATGTTCGGCAGCCCGGAAACGACGACCGGTGGCAATGCCTTGAAGTTCTATGCCTCGGTGCGCCTCGACATCCGCCGCATCGGCGGGATCAAGAAGGGCGACGAGGTGATCGGAAACGAAACCCGGGTCAAGGTGGTCAAGAACAAGGTGTCGCCGCCGTTCCGCGAAGCCATCTTCGACATCCTCTACGGCGAAGGTATTTCGCGCGAAGGCGAGATCGTCGAACTCGGTGTGGCGCACAAGCTGGTTGAAAAATCCGGTTCCTGGTACGCCTACAACGGCGAAAAGATAGGCCAGGGCAAGGATAACGCCCGCGAATTCCTCAAGGCCAACCCGCAGATTAGCGAAGAGATCGAGGCGAAGATCCGGGCGGCAGTGAATGTTCCGTCTCCGCAGGCGCGGAGCAGTTCCGAATAAGCCGCGGGGATGAACGCGACGTTGCGCGAGCGCGCATTGCGGCTCCTGGCCCGCCGCGAGCACGCGCGTGCTGAACTGGCGCGAAAGCTGGCGGCGCATGCAGAATCGGCCGAGCAACTCGAGGCCTTGCTGGATGATTTGAGCGAACGTCGCTTGCTTTCCGACGCGCGATATGTGGAAATGCGCTTGAATGCACGCAGCGCGCGCTACGGGAACGCGCGGCTCAGCCAGGAGCTGCGTTCCAGCGGAGTCGGCGCTGAACTGGTCGATGAAGCACTGGCTACCGTCGAGGACGAATTGTCGCGTGCCAAACAAGTCTGGCAGCGCAAGTACGGCGACAGCGGTGGCGCGAGCGATCCGGCCGAGCGGGCACGGCAGGCAGGCTTTTTGATGCGCCGGGGCTTTTCCGGAGAAACCATCCGCCGCATGCTGCGCGGCGGCCACGAAAACGATTGAGCAATGTCCGAAACCAATCTCAGCATGAGCAGCAAGCTCACCACGCACAACCTCAAGAAGCGTTACAAGAAGCGTACGGTGGTCCAGGATGTTTCCGTCGAAGTCGGCAGCGGGGAGGTGGTCGGTTTGCTGGGCCCGAACGGCGCAGGGAAAACCACCTGTTTCTATATGGTGGTCGGTCTGGTGGCTTGTGACGGGGGCGACGTCTATCTTGACGACAAGAAGATAACCCATCTGCCCATTCATCAGCGCGCCAAGCTTGGGGTTTCCTATCTTCCCCAGGAAGCCTCGGTCTTCCGCAAATTGACCGTCATCGAAAATATCAAGGCGGTGCTCGAACTGCGCAAGCTGGCTCCGGACGAGGTCGATCAGCGGGCCGAACAGCTACTGGACGAGTTGCATATCAGCCATATCCGCAATAGCTCGGCGGCATCGCTTTCCGGTGGAGAGCGGCGGCGGGTGGAGATTGCCCGGGCCCTGTCGACGGATCCACGTTTCATCCTGCTCGACGAGCCGTTCGCCGGAGTGGACCCGATCGCCGTGCTGGATATCCAGAAGATCATCCGTTTCCTCAAGGAGCGCAACATCGGGGTGTTGATCACCGATCACAATGTCCGCGAGACACTGGGTATCTGCGATCACGCGTACATCCTCAATGAGGGCGGCGTGCTGGCGGCTGGCCGGCCCGATGAAATCATTTATAATGAAAGCGTGCGTAAGGTTTATCTCGGCGAGAATTTCCGCCTGTGACGCAACCGCTGCTTGTTTCTTCAAGTTCTCTTCAGAATGAAACGGTGTGATCCATCCTACTCTGGCAGCCGTTCAGTCCCGTAAATGAAACCATCCCTCCAGCTCAAGCTATCGCAGCATCTGGCGCTGACGCCGCAACTGCAGCAATCGATCCGGTTGCTGCAGTTGTCGACGCTTGAGCTCGAGCATGAACTGGAAAAATACTTGCAGGAAAACCCGCTTCTTGAGCGCGAGGACGATGATTACTCCTCGCCTCAGGTCAGTAGTGGGCAGGAGGCAGCGAATACCGGGGAGTCGGATACTCAGCCAGCGGAAACCGAGGCGACGGCCAACACTTCACCCGGCGACGAGGAGAGCTGGCTCGGCGACAGCGATGGTGATGGCACCTCATACGCCAGTTCGTCCGGTTCTTTCGACGATGATGACAGCGACTACCAGGATGTCCAGGCGGCAACTACGTCATTGCGCGAGCACCTGTCCTGGCAGTTGGGCCTTATGAGTCTGCCGGCAAGGGATCGCACACTGGTGCAGTGCCTGATCGATGCGCTGGATGACGACGGTTATCTCACGCAGTCGCTCGAGGAGCTAGCGGACTCATTGCCACCAGAGCTGGAGATCGAGCCGGAAGAGTTACAGATTGCGCTGCGCCATCTTCAGCATTTCGATCCGACCGGGGTGGGGGCGCGCAACGCCCAGGAATGCCTCGCCTTGCAACTGGGAGCGCTTCCTGCAGACGACACGCAGGTTCTGGCCCTGCGCATCGTACGCAATCACCTGGATCTGTTGGCTGGCCGCGACTTCCTTAAGCTGAAGAAACTTGCCGAATGCGATGATGAACAGTTGCGCGAGGCGCAGTTCCTGATCCGCAGCCTGAATCCGCGCCCGGGCGCCAAATACGCGGCGCTGGATGCGCGCTACATCACGCCCGATGTCGTGGTGCGCAAGATCCGCGGACAGTGGGTTGTCAACGTCAACTCCGATGCCTATCCGCGCTTGCGTATCAACAGTTTGTATGCCCAGATTCTGTCCCGGCAGCGCGGTTCGGGCCTGGCCGGCCAACTGCAGGAAGCGCGCTGGCTGATCAAGAACGTGCAACAGCGCTTTGACACGATCCTGCGAGTGGCGCAATCTATCGTCGACCGCCAGCGCCAGTTCTTCGATCACGGAGAGGTGGCCATGCGGCCGCTGGTGCTGAGGGAGATTGCCGATATCCTTGGCCTGCACGAGTCGACGGTATCTCGGGTTACCACGCAAAAATACATGGCTACGCCGCGCGGCATCTTCGAACTCAAGTATTTCTTTGGCAGTCATGTGGCCACGGAGGCGGGTGGGGCTTGCTCCGCCACCGCCATCCGGGCGCTGATCAAGCAACTGGTGGGCGCGGAGGATGCGAAAAAGCCGTTGTCGGATAGCCAGATATCGGAGTTGTTGGGCCAGCAGGGTATCGTCGTGGCACGCAGGACGATTGCCAAGTACCGTGAATCACTCAACATTCCACCGGTCAAACTGCGCAAAGCCTTGTAGCGCACCATTGATGCTCTTGCCAGAGAATGAAAACAATAGTCTTCACCCTTACCCCCCAATCTCTCTCAAGCGAGCGTGCGAGGGGGATTCCGACGGCCGCTTGTGCGGCTATCCTCTTGAAAGGAGTTACACCATGAACCTGCAAATCAGTGGACACCATCTCGAAATCACTCCGGCCCTGCATGATTACGTCACCGGCAAGCTCGAGCGGGTTACACGTCATTTCGATCATGTCATCGACGTGAACGTGATCTTGTCCGTGGAAAAGCTGAAGCAGAAGGCTGAAGTAACCGTTCACCTGTCAGGCAAGGATATTTACGTGGAGTCGATTGACGAAGATCTTTACGCAGCGGTCGATATTCTGGCCGACAAGCTCGATCGGCAGATCCAAAAGCACAAGCAGAAAAAGCAGGACCATCATCGCGGCCAGAAGATCAGCCAAAGCGTTACCGAGTAACTTTCCTCGATGAGCGGGTTTGGCCGTTGTGATCGGCCAAACCCGCTTTTCGAATCTGACCACCCCCTTCAACAATTTTCCGGACTCATTGATAGCCCCTTTCTTTATGAGCCAGATTTCCCAGCTATTACCCCCCGAAAACATCGTTCTCGATCTTGAGGCGAGCAGCAAGAAGCGTGTCTTCGAGCATGCAGGCCTTGTCTTCGAGAACAATCAAGGGGTGGCGCGCAGCGCCGTATTCGACAGCCTTTTTTCCCGGGAGAAACTCGGTTCAACGGGGCTCGGACGCGGTATTGCCATTCCGCATGGACGCATCAAGGGGCTGAAAGAGGCGTGCGGCGCGTTTATCCGGTTGACAACGCCCATTCCTTTTGATTCTCCTGACGGAGAACCGGTCTCGCTTCTTTTTGTCCTGCTCGTGCCGGAGCAGGCGACGGAGCAACATTTGCAGATACTGTCCGAGCTCGCAGAACGTTTTTCCGACCGTTCCTGCCGTGAGGCGCTTTCTGCGGCGCACGATGCAGAAACCATATGCCGGATACTCGCTACCTGAAAGCTCACGAGAATGATTTCGACGCGTAAGCTGAGCATCACCCAACTTTATCAGGACCATCTCGATAAGCTCAAACTCAACTGGGTGGCTGCTGTCGGTGTTGAGCGTCATGTCGAGCTCAAGGACATGGAAACCTACGGCCCCGACGTGGTGGGTCACCTCAACCTGATCTACAGCCATCGTGTGCAGGTCATTGGGAAGGCCGAGCAGGACTGGGCGGGACGCGTCGGGCAGAGTCGCTGGCAAAGGCAGATCGAGGACCTCATGGCGTGCGAGCCGCCGGCACTGATTCTGGCCGACGATCTTGACCCGATGCCTGGTTTGCTGGCGATCTGCGAAGCGACGCGCACGCCGCTGTTCAGGAGTCCGAAAGCCTGTTCGGCGGTCATCGATCTGTTGCACCTGTATTTGGCTCGCCGATTTGCTGATACGGTGTCGGCGCATGGCGTTTTCATGGACGTGTTCGGGATGGGGGTGCTGATTACCGGGGATTCGGGCATCGGCAAGAGCGAACTCGCTCTGGAACTCGTTTCCCGCGGGCACGGGCTGGTTGCGGACGACGTCGTTGAACTGGCGCGAACGGCTCCGACGACCATCGAAGGACGCTGCCCTGGAATGCTCAAGGATTACCTCGAAGTGCGTGGCCTGGGATTGCTCAACATCCGCACGATCTTCGGCGAGACGGCGGCACGCCGCAAAATGAAGCTGAAGTTAATCGTCCACCTGCAGAAGAACGTACCCGGCGAGGACTTGCCGCGCTTGCCGCTTGATTCGCAATCCCAGGAAATTCTCGGCATTCCGGTGCGCAAGGTGTGCTTCCATGTCGCACCGGGGCGGAACCTGGCGGTTTTGCTGGAGGCGGCGGTGCGCAATTGTATTTTGCAGTTGCGTGGTATAGACAGCATGAGCGAGTTCATCAATCGCCAGCAGCAAGCGGTTCTTGACGGAAATATCTGAAGTGGGTAATAGTCATGACTCGTTTCATAATCCGTTCAAGGAGATAACAATGAAGGTCATGATTGTTTTGGCGGCGTTTGCGCTTTCAACGGGGGTTGCTTTTGCGGCGGATCAGGAAAAGAAGGCTCCGTCTCCAGCACAATTGGCGCAGCAGGAGAAGATGAAAACCTGTAACGCAGAGGCGGGCAAGAAGGAACTCAAGGGCGATGAGCGCAAAAAGTTCATGAGCGAATGCTTGGGTTCAAAGGGAGCTTCCTCTACTCAGCAGGACAAGATGAAGACCTGTAACGCCGAAGCGGGTAAGAAGGAGCTCAAGGGCGACGAGCGTAAAAAGTTTATGAGCGAATGCCTTAAGGCAGGAAAATAGCAAAAACGTAGCCTTTGCGCAGATACCCATATCCCCCTGCCTGGGTTGTGCCAGTCAGGGGGTGTTCTTTTTGTTTATGCCGCATAACGGAGTGCTCTCGGACCTGCCTGGTCGTTTGCCTCGTTTAACGGATAAGTACGTGGTGCGGCCTCATATCTGTTCGAATTCAGCGCAATCTGCGTCAGGGTGTGCGGATGGTGTGGCAAACAGGATTCGTCCCTTGCCGCGCAGGATGCATTCGCTACGCTTCACAAAGATCTCGGGCAGGCCCTCGATCATTACGTAGGTTCCATTGGTACTCTTGTCGATCAGAATGATCTGATTGCCTCGTCGTTCAATTGTGGCGTGGTGGCGTGAAGCGCGGCGGTCGTGGATGACCAGATCGCACCCAGAATCCCGTCCCATCTGAATGACGGCTTTGCTCTCATTGAGCAGTACCGAGTCACCTCCGTAACGCAGACGCAGGCAACCCGTACTGCAGAGGTCCGCCTCTGGCTTATGTGCGACACTTTCTTCCTTGGTTTCGAAGTGGGTGGCTGGAATGTTCGGGTTGATGATTTCGAGGACGGAGCCGAGTCCATCGGGCTTTACCGCAAGGGCCGATCCGAGGTCGCTGACCTGGAGGGCGAGGGTTGGTGACATCGATTCCCTGATCTTTCCACTCGCCAGTATCTGCTCTGGTTTTGCCAGTCCCGCAAGCAGTGCGGATTCTCGCGCCGCTTCTTCATCGATCGACATTTCGGAGAAATCCATTTTGCCGCAAGAGATGCCGACGCGAATGGTCATTTTTACTCCGGAAACCGGCGGCAGATCGGCCACGCGATGTTGCATCTCAATGGATGAATGAATTGCCGCGTCGATCGTATCGAAAACAGCCATCACTTCGTCGCTACCGGCCCTGATCACGCGTCCTCCGAAGGCGTCGACGGATCGCTCAATTCGTTTGATGCAGCGATCGACGGCGCGCAAGGCTTCCGTACTGCCGAGTTTTTCATGCAATCGGGCACTGCCGGAAATGCCAGCTGTCAGTACGGCCAGCCGTGGGGTTACAACACTCATCATCCCAGTATCCGAGACTGTGGTCTCGGTTCCGTAAGAAACATCTTCCAAAGCCTGGCTCCCCAGTATTGGTTTTCTCCGCTTTCAGACAGCGTTCAACGACCGATGCGACCGATCATAGCAAAAACATGACAAATGTGCCCTATGAGCGTGCAAGTTGCAAAGCAATGTTGTTACTGAGTTCTGGGTCATCAAAAACGATATCGCCTCCGTCCATGTCGTCGAGATCTGTACCGATACGTAGCTCCTTGTAGTTGTACAAGGCATTGTCAGCCAGATGCGACGGGACGACGTTTTGCAGGGCCGAGAACACCGATTCGGTGCGTCCGGGATAGCGGCTGTCCCATTCGGCCATCATCTCGCGGATCTTCTGGCGTTGCAGGTTGCTCTGCGAGCCGCACAGATTGCAGGGGATGATCGGAAACGCCATGCCGCGCGCGAAGCGGCCGATCTCGCTTTCGCTGCAATAAGCCAGCGGGCGGATGACGATATGGGCTCCGTCGTCGGTCACCAGTTTGGGCGGCATGGCCTTGAGCTTGCCGCCAAACAGCAGGTTCAGGAACAGTGTATGCACGATATCGTCGCGGTGATGGCCGAGCGCAATCTTGTTTGCGCCGAGTTCCTTGGCCGTGCGATAGATGACACCACGCCGCAGGCGTGAGCACAGCGAACAGGTTGTTTTTCCTTCGGGGATCTTTTCCTTGACGATCGAATACGTGTCCTGTTCGACAATCCGGTATTCGACCCCCAACTCAGACAGGTACCTGGGCAGCACATCCGCCGGGAAACCGGGCTGCTTCTGATCCAGGTTCATGGCGATCAAGCGGAAGTCAACGGGCGCGCGTTGCTGCAATGCCATCAGGATCGAAAGCATGGCGTAGGAATCCTTGCCGCCCGAGATGCAGACCAAGACCGTGTCACCGGCCTCGATCATGTTGTAGTCGGCAATGGCCTTCCCCACATTGCTTTCAAGGCGTCTTTTCAGGCGCTGAAGATTCTTTGATGTATCCACCGGACCTCTGTTGCGGTTGTATGGGAAAAACGGAAGAAACGCGATCAGCGAGCCAGGCGGCTAGAGATGAGCTGTGCGTCCGCCATCGACGTTGATGACCTGGCCCGTGATGTAAGGGGCATCATTGAACAGGAAACGCACCGTGCGCGCAATATCGAGTGGAGTTCCGGCGTGCTTGAGCAGGGTGTGGTCGACGATATGTGCCCGTGTTTGCGGGTCGAATGTACTGTCCTCGGGCCAAAGGATCGGGCCGGGGGCGACGGCATTGACGCGTACGTCGGGGGCCAGTTCAACGGCCAGCGCCCGCGTCAGTCCAAGCAGTCCCGCCTTGGCCGCGCAATACAGCGGATACCCGGCAAGCGGTCTTTCGGCGTGGACGTCAGTAATGTTAACAACAGCCCCATGTGCCTCGCGCAGATGGGGGGCAGCGGCCTGCGTCAGGAACAATGGCGCTTTGAAATTGCTGCCAACCAAGTCATCCCAGGCCGCCTGGTCGATGCGGCCGAGGGGCGTGGAGAAGAAGCTGGAAGCGTTGTTGACCAGAGCGTCGAGCCGGCCAAAATGGTTGATCGTGCGATTTACCAGCGATACCAGGGCTTCGGTGTCCAGAAGGTCGGCTTGCAGAACGATCGCGGAATCGGCACGGGTGGCGTTCAGTTCGCCCGCCAGTTGCGCGGCGGCTTCGGCCGCCGCCCGGTAGTGCACCACGACATTGGCGCCGGCGTCATGCAATTCCCGAGTGATCGAGCGGCCCACGCGTTTTGCTGCCCCGGTGATCAATACGGTTTTGCCGATCACAATCTGCTCCTGAAAAGAATCCCGAAACCCGATCGGATTCTAGCGGATTTCCGATTCCGCCGGTAACCGGCGTCGGGCTTGGCATTGGCTGGCTTTGAGCCGTGCTAAACTCTGCCGGATAAACAACTATTTATACTTCCGCCTTGCCTTCAAGATCCTCAACCTCAGAGCCTCTGGCGCCAAATACCGGCAAACGAATCGTCCGCATTCGCAAACCCGGGCGGGACGGGGCAGTTCAGAAAAATCAATCCGAGCAGTGTACCGATCACGGGTTGGCCGCCGATTCCATGGGCTTCAGTTTGTTGCTGGCCGCGCGCGTCCTGGCGGCAGTCTATGGTGGCAAGAGCCTTAACGAGGCACTGTCGTTGCTGGGAACGGAGCCAATGGCCCGAGCCGCTGTGCAGGACATTGCCTATGGTGTTCTGCGCCGGTACGGTTGGGGAGAATTCATTCTTGGGCGCTTGATGGTGCGACCGCTGAGTCATGGTGAAACACGGGCGCTTCTGCTGGCGGCGTTGTATCGCCTGGATACGCGTCCGGATGCAGCGGCGATGGTCGTTAACCAGGCTGTTGCCGCGTCGGGCGAACTGACCGGTGGCGCCCTCAAGGGCGTGGTGAACGGCGTGCTGCGCAGTTTTCTGCGCCAGCGTGAGACGCTGCTACAGGATCTCGGCAAGGATGACGTCGCGCGTCACCAGCATCCGGCATGGTGGCTGGCCCGCCTGCGTCGCGGCTACGCCGGTCGCTGGCAGGATATCGTGGCCGCGGCGAACCGGCCGCCGCCGATGACGTTGCGCGTCAATCGGCGCCGTTCCTCGGTCGCCGACTACCAGGCTCGCCTGACAGCCGCGGGTATCGCCGCGCAAGCCGTCGGCCAGGCCGGGCTGATTTTGGAAAAACCGGTTGGAGTAGAGATGTTGCCTGGTTTTGCCGACGGCTGCGTGTCGATACAGGATGCGGGAGCACAGCGCGCTGCGGAGTTACTCGATCCGCTGCCCGGTGCGCGCGTTCTCGATGCCTGCGCGGCACCGGGAGGAAAGACGGCGCACCTGCTGGAGCGCGCTGATCTCGATGTGCTGGCGCTGGATATCGACGCCATCCGCACCAAGCGCATCGAGGAAAACCTGCGGCGGCTGAATCTTCGCGCCGAGATCAAGGCGGCCGACTGTCTGGACGTCGAGCACTGGTGGGATGGCAAACCGTTTGACGCCATTCTGGCCGATGTGCCGTGCTCGGCCTCGGGGGTGGTGCGGCGGCACCCGGACATCAAGGTGCTGCGGCGCGAAAGCGATATCCGTCGACTGGTGCATACCCAGGCAGCGATCCTTGATGCGCTGTGGCCTATGCTCAAGTCTGGCGGGAGACTGCTCTACGCCACCTGTTCGGTATTCGTCGAGGAAAATTCGGCGCAGATCGATGCTTTCCTGGTGCGCCAGCCGGATGCGCAGCGCGTGCTTGAGGAGCAGTGGCTGCCTCAGGACAGTAACGACGGTTTTTACTATGCGCTACTGCAGAAGACTTGAATCGATCCTGCTTTGTCTGGCGGTGTTTTTTTGCGCCGCATTTCCGGTGCAAGCCGCCGACATCGCGGCCAACAGCGCGGAACTGGTGATCAGTGACGACGGATACAGCCTGTCCGCGAATTTTACGGTCACTCTGAATCGTCGGCTTGAGGAAGCTGTGAACAAAGGGGTGATCCTGCATTTTGCCGCGGATTTCGAGCTGACCCGTTCGCGCTGGTACTGGTTCGACGAAAAAATCGTCAAGCTAAGCAAGCTGTTTCAACTGTCCTACCATGCGTTGACCCGGCAGTACCGGCTCTCATCGGGGGCGCTGCACCAGAGTTTTGCTTCTCTGGACGAGGCGTTGCGGGTTTTGTCCCGAGTGCGGCATTGGCAGGTCATCTCGAAAGGGGAGATCAGTGCGGATGAGATCTACCTGGCCAGCGTGCGCATGCGTCTCGATCCGTCGCAGATGCCGAAGACATTCCAGGTCAGTGCCCTGTCTAACAGGGATTGGAATCAGTCCTCCGAGTGGCTACTCTGGAACTTTTCCCCGTCGGAGACCGAGGCGCCGGGCGCCGGGGGCGAGCGATGAAGACGCTGATCATCATCGCCTCGTCGTTCGGCGGCATTCTGTTGTTCCTGCTGGCCTCGGCTAGCGCGAATACCGCGCTTTTCGCGCGTCACTATCCGTGGCTGCTCGGACTGAATGCGATCGTCGCCCTGGCCCTTTTCGTGCTGATCGTCTGGCAGGTGCGGCTTCTCTGGCAGGAACACCGTGCCAAGGTGTTCGGCTCGCGTCTCAAGCTCCGGCTGATGCTGATCTTCGGCATGATGGCGGTTTTTCCAGGGGTATTGATCTACGCCGTCTCGGTCCAGTTCGTGACGAAGAGTATCGAGACGTGGTTCGATGTGCGCGTTGAGAAGGCGTTGGAATCAGGCATCAGCCTGGGGCGCAGTGTGCTCGATTCATTGCTTGACGACTTGGGTGAAAAGGGCCGGGCGATTGCCCTGGAGCTGGGCGAGCAGCCTGAGCCGCAACGCCGCGCAGCGCTCAACCGCTTGCGCGAGCAAAGTGGTGTGCAATATATCGCCGTGTTCTCGACGGACGGACAGTTGCTGGCGACGGCGACCAGCGATATTTCGGCCTTCCTGCCAGCGGCGCCGACTGCCGACAAGTTGCGTCAGGCCCGTGCCGGCCGCGGCTATCGGGAAATTGAAAGCGCTGGCGGGCAGGAACTCATGCTGCGCGTCCTGGTTCCGGTCATTCCCTCCGGTCTGGGTATGGAGACGCGCATCCTGCAGCTCACTCAGCCGGTGCCGACTACCCTGGCGCTCAACGCTGAACGCGTGCAGGACGTTTACCGCGATTATCAGGAGCTCTCGCTTGGTCGCCAGGGATTGACTCGCATCTATGCCATGACGTTGACCTTGACCGTGCTCCTGGCTCTGTTTACGGCCATCGCCATGTCGTTTGTTCTGGCACGACGCCTCTCCGCGCCGCTTTCCATCCTGGCAGAAGGTACACAAGCCGTGGCGGCCGGGGACTTTACCCCGCGCCAGGCGATCTACAGTCGTGACGAACTGGGTGTGCTGACTCAGTCCTTTAACCAGATGACGCGCCAACTGGACGAGGCGCGTCGCGATACTGAAAAGCATCGTGCCGAGGTCGAATCGGCGCGTGCCTACCTGGAATCGATTCTGGCCAATCTGTCGGCAGGGGTGCTGGTCTTCGACCGGCGATTCCGCTTGCGTACTGTCAATGCGGGAGCGCAGACCATCCTGGAGGACGATTTTTCGGGACTGATGAACGAAGCCGTCGACGCCTGGGCTCGCCAGAAAATCTTCGGCCAGGAGATACGCCAGGCTTTCGCCGAGCATGGGCGCAAAGAATGGCAAACGCAGATCGAACTGGCGCGCCCCGGCGGTTTGCCAAGAATCCTGCTGCTGCGTGGCACACAGTTGCCGGAAGGAACCAATGGCGGGTTCGTCGTGGTGTTCGACGATGTCACGCGCCTGGTCGC
>CAZCJW010000024.1:12021-20734 GCA_964499185.1 uncultured Propionivibrio sp.
GAGACGTCACCGGCCAGCATTTGCGTCCAGCTGGATCCGGCCTTGCCACCGATCCTGGGAGATGCCAGCCAGATGCGCCAGATCATCCACAACCTGTTGCGCAATGCCGAGGATGCACAGCAGGGTGAGGAGATCCAGAATATCTGTATTACTACGCGGCGGGCGGAGGATATGGGAGAGTTTTCCATTACCGATGCCGGCCCCGGCTTTCCGGAAGAACTCATGGGACGGGTTTTCGAACCCTATGTGACAACCAAGGCCCGAGGAACCGGGCTTGGCCTGGCCATCGTCAAGAAGATCGTTGACGAGCACCAGGGGCAGATTCGCATCAACAACCGCCAGCCCCGGGGGGCGGAGGTCAGCATACGGCTGCCTCTGGCTCCGGAACGGACCATGCAAACACGCATCAACGAAACATCCGAAGAGAACTGAACATGGCGCAAATACTTGTCGTCGATGACGAAATGGGCATCCGTGAATTGCTGTCAGAAATCCTGACGGACGAAGGACATTCCGTCGCATTGGCCGAGAATGCGGCCGCTGCGCGCAAGGCGCGCAGCGAGAAGCGGCCGGATCTTGTTCTCCTCGATATCTGGATGCCGGATACCGATGGCATCTCGCTGCTCAAGGAGTGGTCGGCGGCCAACCTGTTGACCATGCCGGTGGTCATGATGTCCGGGCACGGCACGATCGACTCGGCTGTCGAGGCCACCCGCGTCGGCGCGGTCGACTTCCTGGAAAAACCGATTGCCTTGCAGAAACTGCTGCAGACCGTCAAGAAGGCGTTGAAGCACGAGGTGGCCTCGGCAAAACCGCCGCTTACGCTCGACGCCTTTTCCCGTTCTCCGCTGCTCAAGGATTTGAAGAAGCGCCTTGAGCAGGCCGCTGCCAACACCTCGGTGTTGCTGCTCAAGAGCGCCTCGGGCAGCATCGCCGAAATCTGCGCACGCACCTTGCAGGCGCCTAAGACCCCCTGGCTCGACCTGTCCGCGTCGAGCATGCCGCTGACCCAGGAAATGCTTGAGAACGCCTCCGGCGGAATGCTGTTCATTGCAGATCTGATGCTGATGGGCAAACTGCAGCAGAAAAATCTGGCGTTTGCCCTGGAACGGCTGGAGAAATACAACCTGCAGTTGGTCGCCGCCGTCTCGCGGCCGCTGGCAGCGTTGACCGAAGCGGGGTGGGATCAGTCCCTCGTCGCCCGGCTGGGCGAAGTCTGGGTCGCCTTGCCGCAATTGTCGGGACACGCCGACGATGTGCCGGAAATCGCCCCCCTGGTGCTTACGCACCTCGTCGAGCGTCATGGCGTGCCGCCCCGGCGCTTTTCCTCGGCCGCCCTGAATGCCTTGCGCCTGCATCATTGGCAAGGCGAGTGGGTGGAACTGCTGGCCGTCATTCGCAACCTGGCCGTCGCCGCGCTGGAGGATGAGATTTCCGACGAGGATGTAGACAGCATCCTGCAGCGCGACTCCGATGCGCCGCCCAAGTCCGTGCCGGCCCTGCCGCTTTTCAGTCAGCCGCTGCGCGAGGCGCGCGAGGCGTTCGAGCGCCAGTATTTCGAGCATCACCTGAAAAACGAACGCGGCAACATGACGCGCGTGGCGGAAAAAACCGGACTCGAGCGCACTCACCTATATCGCAAGCTGAAGCAACTCGGCTTGAATCTCGGCAGGAAGGTTGAAGAACTGGAGTGATGACGTGTTGTTTGTTGTGCGCGTGCTTCCCGGTAGATAATCGACCACCACACTAAAAACGGATGATCCCGTGACCCGACTTCGCAACGATACTTTCCTGCGCGCCCTGCTTCGGCAGCCGACCGAATATACGCCCGTGTGGCTGATGCGTCAGGCCGGGCGCTACCTGCCCGAATACTGTGAGACGCGCAGGCGGGCGGGCAGTTTCCTGCAACTGTGCAAGAATCCGGCGCTGGCCTGTGAGGTGACGCTGCAACCGCTTGCGCGCTTCAACCTCGATGCCGCGATCCTGTTCTCGGATATCCTGACGGTGCCTGATGCCATGGGGCTCGGGCTTTATTTCACCGAAGGCGAGGGGCCGCGCTTCGAACGCCCGTTGCGCGAGGAGTGGGCGATCCGTGATCTGAGCGTTCCCGATCCATACGACCATCTGCGCTACGTCATGGATGCCGTGGCTGAAATTCGCCGCGCCCTGGCCGGTTCGGTGCCGCTGATCGGTTTTTCGGGCAGTCCGTTTACGCTGGCCTGCTACATGGTGGAGGGAGGGTCGAGCAGCGATTTCCGCAACGTCAAGACGATGATTTATGACCGCCCGGATCTCATGCATCGCATTCTCTCGGTGACAGCGGCAGCGGTAACGCGGTATCTCAACGCCCAGATCGAATCCGGCGCGCAGGCGGTGATGCTTTTCGATACGTGGGGAGGCTGTCTGTCGACTGGGGCCTATCGCGAGTTTTCGCTGGACTACATGCGCCGCATCGTGTCCGGGTTGATCCGGGAAAGGGACGGTCGACGCGTGCCCTCGATTGTCTTTACCAAGGGCGGGGGGCTCTGGCTTGAAGCGATCGCCGACATCGGGTGCGACGCGATCGGTGTGGACTGGACGATCGAGCTTGGCGCAGCGCACCAGCGCGTCGGTCAGCGTGTCGCCCTGCAGGGAAATCTCGATCCCAGCGTGCTGTTCTCCTCGCCCGAAAACATTGTTCGAGAGACGAAATCGGTCCTCGACAGTTTCGGGCCGGCTGACACCGGCCACGTATTCAATCTGGGGCACGGTATCTCGCAATTCACCCCTCCGGACCACGTGTCGGTGCTCGTCGAAACCGTGCATGACTATAGCCGCGGGCTACGCCAGGAAAAGTGATTTTGTCAACTTCTATGTTGACTTATGCACAGAAATTGGGCGTTTGTTACCGTTCGTTACAAGAACCTCTTAAAATCAGCGGCTTATATTTAACTTTATGATTTTATTGATGTTTTTTTCTGCCTTTTTTTGCGGCAAAGTGTGATAAGTCCTTGTGGCAAGAGCATTTGGCCTGTTTTGTCACGCTTCTTCCACAGACTTATCCACAGAAAATGTGCACAACCGAAATTTGCGTGACAGGCTAATAAGTTACAGCAACTTTACAGAAATTAGACGAGCTGGATGAGGTAAACAGCCTATGACCAAAGTCATGGTCCTGCTCGGTTTCCTACAAAACACACAGGCGGTTCCGCATGCAAATAGCCCGCGTTGCCCTCGGGGTTCCGCTGCATCGTACGTTTGACTATCGAGTTCCCGATGGGGAGGCATTGACGCCTGGCGATATTGGGACTCGCGTACGCGTTCGGTTCGGGAAGCGGCCGTGCATCGGCATCGTTGTCGGCTTGGCGGATAGTTCCGATATCCCGTTGGCCCAGCTCAAGCCGGTCGAGGCGGTGCTGCGCGATCTGCCGTCGCTGCCTGCTGATTGGTTTCGCCTGACTGAATTCTGCTCGGCCTACTACCAGGTTCCGCTGGGCGAAGTCATGTTGTCCACGCTGCCGGCCGGCCTGCGCCGCGTCGATCCGCCCACGGCACGCGCGACCCGCCGCGCGCCGAAGCCGCCGGCAGCGCAGGAAGCGCCGGAATTGACCGCCGAACAGAGGCAGGTGCTGGCCACGATCGAGGCAAATGGCGCCGGTTTTCAGGCCTACCTGCTGCATGGCGTCACCGGCAGCGGCAAGACCGAGGTGTATCTGCGTCTGGTCGAGCGTGCGCTGGCGGCCGGGTGCCAGACCCTGCTGCTGGTACCCGAGATCAACCTGACGCCGCAACTGGAAGCGCGGGTGGCTGCGCGTTTTCCGGAGGCCGGACTGGTCAGTTTGCACAGCGAACTGACCGAGGCCGCGCGCGCACGCAACTGGCGCGCGGCGTTCGATGGCCGCGCACGCCTCGTGCTCGGTACGCGGCTGGCCGTCTTTACGCCGATGCCGGAACTCGGCCTGATCATTGTCGATGAAGAGCACGACGCTTCCTTCAAGCAGCAGGATGGCATGCGTTACTCGGCTCGCGACGTGGCTGTTTTTCGGGCGCACGAGCGGGATATCCCGATTGTCCTGGGTTCTGCCACTCCTTCGCTGGAAAGTTGGGCGAATGCCGCCGATACCCGAACGCCCGCACGCTACACCCTGCTGACGCTGCGTGAGCGCGCCGTCGCCTCAGCGCAGCTGCCGGCCATTCAGCGCATTGATACGCGCGTCGAAAAACTGCAGGACGGATTCTCCGGCGCATTGTTGCACGCCATCGAGAAGCGTCTCGGCCGTGGCGAGCAGAGCCTGGTTTTCCTTAACCGCCGTGGCTATGCCCCGGTGCTGGCGTGTGCCCAGTGTGGCTGGATTTCGCGCTGCCAGCGCTGTGCCGCCAACCTCGTGTTGCATCTGGCCGACGGCAGGTTGCGTTGCCATCACTGCGGTTTCGAGTGCCGGGTGCCGAAAGCCTGTCCGACCTGCGGCAACCAGGATATCCAGCCCTTCGGTCGCGGTACCCAACGCATCGAAGAGGTGTTGGGGGCTCGTTTTCCCCAGGCGCGCATCCTGCGCGTGGACCGCGATTCGGCCAAGAGCCGCAAGCAATGGGAAGGCCTGCTGGAACAAATCCACGCCGGTGAGGCAGACATCCTCGTCGGTACGCAGATGCTGGCCAAGGGCCACGATTTTCCGAAGCTGACGCTGGTGGGCGTCCTCGGGGCCGACGCTGCCCTGTTCGCCGCGGACTGGCGCGCGCCTGAGCGCCTGTTCGCCCAGTTGATGCAGGTGGCGGGGCGCGCCGGGCGGGCCGACCGCCCTGGCGAAGTGCTGATTCAGACCCAGTTTCCCGAGCACCCGCTGTATGCCGCGCTGGTGCGCCACGACTTTCCGGGCTTTGCCACTGCCCAGTTGAAGGAACGCGAGCAGGCCGGTTTCCCGCCGTATGCCTATCAGGCCATGCTGCGTGCAGAAGCGCCGCTCATCGCCGATGCGATTGCCTTTCTATCTACGGCGCGTGCCTGGCCGCAGGCGGTGGAGCACGCCGACGTGATGCTCTACGACCCGGTGCCGATGCGCCTTGCCCGCCGGGCCAACCTGGAGCGCGCGCAACTGCTCGTCGAATCACCGTCGCGGCGGGCGCTGCAGGTTTTCCTGGCAGAGTGGGGCAGTTTGCTTGAATCCATCAAAGCGCCTTCGCGCCTGCGCTGGCACTTGGAGGTCGACCCGCTCGAATTCTGATCGGGACGGGCCGATCAGAGCGCCACGGCGTCGTAGATCAGCTTGACGCCGCTGAGGAAGAGCAGGGCGTAACTGACCCGGAAAAACGACTGTTCGGAAATGCGGTTGTGAAGCCACAGGCCGAGCCAGACGCCGAGTGGCGCCAGCGGTGAAAACACGAGGGAAGTGGACAGGTTGGCCGTATTCAGTTGGCCGAGGAAGAAGTAAGGAATCAGCTTGAGATAGTTGCCGATGCAGAAAAAAGCGGCAGACGTGGCGACGATCAGCGTCTTGTCCAGCTTCAGCGAATAGATGTAGACCGCAAAGGGTGGCCCGCCGGAATGGGCCAGCGTACTGGTCAGGCCCGACAGCAGTCCGCAGATCATGCCGAACACCCGTCCTGGCGGACGTTGCCGGACGGCGAGCAGGGTCGCCAGCCGGTCGGTCAGGCTCAGCCACTTGTTGAGCGTGAACAGCACGGCAATCAGGCCGACGATCAGGCGGATCATGTTCACCGACAGCATGCCGAACGCGAGTCCCCCCAGTGCAATGCCGATCAAAGAGCCGGGCAAAAGGATGCGCAAGTGTTCCGTTGACCAGCGCCCGCGGTACGCATACACGCTGAAGACATCCATGGCGCACAGGATGGGCAGCATGATGCCTGCGGCCTCGGGCGGCGCGATGGCGATGGACATCAGCGGCACGGCCAGGCCCCCGGCGGCGGCGCCGAAGCCGCCCTTGGAGATTCCGGCGGCCAGGATAGCGAGGACGGCGAAGGGGTAGAACAGCAGCGGGTAATCGGGGAAATGCATCGGGCGCTTGTTTTTCTGGTGAGACGGGCATTGTAGCGCCGCAGTACCGCTGCCGCTTGCCGTGATCTCTGGCGGCTCGCATAATCGACGGCCATCACCCGATATGCCCGGGATATCCCCGCGGATGCAGAAAACCCCAACTCAAGGAGCCGAGCGATGACCATTGCGTCAGCCATCGAAGCCCGAAACGGGCCGTCCGCCACGCTGTTGCGCGACTACATCCGCGCCAAGGATGAGAACCGTCCGCATTTGATCCCGCGGGTTTTCTGCGACGCGGCGTGTCTCGAAATGCGGGTCAAGACGGAGAGCATCAGTTTTCCTGCCGTTTCGCAGGGCGCCGCAACGATAGCCGACGTGCTGGTTCGTCGTTTCAACCAGACCTACGAGAACATCTACACCTTTTATCTCGACACGCCCGCCGCCGGATCGGCAAACCCGCCGGCAGTTTTTGCCTGCGACTGGCTGGTCGGCATGTCCGAGAAAGCCACCGGCAATGTGCGTGTCGGTTGCGGTCGCTACGAATGGGTCTTCCAGCAGGGCACCCCCTGTCGCGTCGAGCGGCTGGCCATCACCATCGAGGCGATGCAGACGCTGCCGCCGCCGCGCCTGCCGGAGGTCCTTGACTGGCTGCTGGCGCTGGATTATCCCTGGTCGTCGGCGCAGGCCGTGTGCAATTCCGCGCCAGCGACCACGCTGCTCGAACCCGTTTTGAACTACCTCCACCGAGGCCTCGATTCCAGCGGTTGATCGCCTGGCACGACCCTTGCGGAGAGATTGCTCCCGAAACGCGCAAGGAGCAGGCAATGAAAATCGAGGAATCCAGCGTGGCCCTGAACGCCGCGCACGAGTATGTTTACGAGAGCGAGATCGAGGCCAGGAGCAGCTTCCGCATGATTCTCGCGGAGGCGTCGCAAAGCGAGCCGGTTGAACGCGGCGAAGGTTCCGAGAGGGTGCGCCTGCTGGTTCTGCTGCAGAATCTGGTCAGCCGCATGCTGGAACTCCTTTCCGGCAAGCCAACGGCGAGTGCGACGAATCTGGCGGACATCCTTCAGTCCAGCCGCGCAACGCCGGTGCCGGATGACGCGCTGGGAACGGGCAGGAGCATCCGCATGGAATGGAGCACCGAACTGACCGAGACCCTACGTGAGCACGAGAGCACGACGTTTTCGGCAGGCGGCACGGTTCGCACCGCGGACGGCAAAGCCATCGATTTCACCCTGGAACTCGCCATGTGCCGCGACTACTCTTGCGAACGTACCGTACGGCAATCGGGCAGCCTAGAATTGCGCGATCCGCTGGTGGTCAATTTTGCCGGCAACGCGGCTGAACTTTCCGGCCAGCGTTTCGAGTTTGACCTCGACGCCGACGGATCTGCGGAAATGATTCCTGGCCTCTCCGACGGCAGCGCCTGGCTGGCCTTCGACCGCAACGCCGATGGCCGCATCAACGACGGCAGCGAACTGTTCGGCACGCGCTCCGGGAACGGCTTCGCCGACCTGGCCCGACTCGACGAGGACGGCAATTACTGGCTGGACGAAGCGGATACGGCGTTTTCGTCGCTCAGCCTGTGGCAACGCGATGCGTCCGGCAACGATACGCTGAGGTCGTTGCGCGAGAAAGGCGTCGGCGCCATCTATCTCGGTTCCGCAGAAACGCCGTTTGCGTTGACCGATGCCGACAACGAAAAGCACGGCTACATTCGCGCGTCGGGCGTCTACCTGCGGGAGGATGGCGGGGTGGGTTCGGTGCAGCAGGTGGATCTGGCCGTCTAAGACATTGGCCGGGGGCTAAACGTCTCGGGTCTGTAGCGTTAGCCGGCGCTGGAGGCGTCCCCGCAAGCAGCTTCGGCGACACGCAGGCGGTGCAGCAGTGCGATTTCCTCGGCGAAGCCCGGCAGTTCGTTGGGCGTCTCCAGCAGGAACGGCAGACGACGCAGTGCCGGGTGATTGATCACGCGGGCGATCGCCTCAAGCCCGAGATGCCCGTGGCCGATGCGCTCGTGGCGGTCCTTGCGGCTGCCCAGCGGGTTCATGCTGTCGTTGAGGTGGATGGCGTGCAGGCGGTCGAGTCCGATCACCCGGTCGAAGCGTTCCAACACGCCGTCGAGGTCGTTAACCAGGTCGTAGCCGGCGTCGTTCAGGTGGCAGGTATCGAGGCAGACGCCCATCTTCTCCTGCAAGACAACGCCGTCGAGGATGCGGCGGAGTTCCTCGAAGGTGCGTCCGACCTCGCTGCCCTTGCCGGCCATCGTCTCGAGCAGTACCGTTGTGCGCAGTTCTGGAACCAGCACGGCATTCAATTGCGCGATGATCAGCGCGATGCCGGCGTCCTCGCCTTGGCCGACATGGCTGCCGGGATGGAAGTTGTACAGGTTGCCGGGCAAACGCTCCATGCGCGCCAGATCGTCCAGCATCATTTCCAGCGCGAAACTCCGCGTCTGCGCATCCGCCGAACACGGGTTGAGCGTATACGGTGCGTGCGCCAGCAGCTTGCCGAAACCGTTTTCGGCGGCCAACTCGAGAAAGGCGTCGATGTCGGCCTGATCCAGGTCCTTGGCCTTGCCGCCGCGCGGGTTGCGCGTGAAGAACTGGAAGGTGTTGGCGCCGATCGCCAGCGCCTCGCGGCCCATGCCCAGGAAACCTTTGGCGGTGGACAGGTGGCAGCCGATGTTGAACATCAGGCGACTCCGGCGCTGTGCGCCTGCATGTCCGCCCAGTAGCT
>CAZCJW010000025.1:0-20335 GCA_964499185.1 uncultured Propionivibrio sp.
GACTGGATGTGCCCGAAAGCCGTTGGTTTGACCTTGCTCCCGAACTGGCCGCATTTGGTGTTGCACGCTTCGACCGCGAAGATGGCCAACGCGTCCCGGTACAGAGTCTGGCCGGATTGCTGCAGGTGGATTTTCGCCTGCCAGGTGCCACTGACTACACCGCGTTCCTGCGGGCTACCCGTTTCCTGACGCGTGACGAGCGCGAAGTGGAGAAGGCCTACGCACGAGCCGTCTTCAATGTGCTCTTCCACAACCGTGACGATCATCCGAAAAATTTCGCGTGGCGTCTCGGGCGTGACCGGCGCTGGCGGCTGGCGCCCGCCTTCGATTTGACCTTCAGCGAAGGCCCGATGGGTCAGCACCACCTGGACGTATGCGGCGAAGGCGCCGCCATCGAACGCCAGCATCTACTGCGCCTGGCGAAGGAGGGGGGCGTATCGATGAAAGAGGCTGAGGAGGTCATCGACCGGATGTGGCTGCAGGCAGCATCATTGGCCGGGCGGCTTGCTCGCGTTCCGATTCGCCGGGCTATGGAGCAGGAGATAAAATCGGCTGTTGCCGCCTGTTGTAGGCGCCTGGCGCGCTGAATCCAAGAATGCCCATATCATCTGAAATGCGCTACCCAGGTAAGGTACAAGGTCACGAAAACCGGCTCGAATTCCCAAAACTCAAGTAACCGTTGCGTGTTTGGCGGCGGTGTGGAAAGAAATGCTCCGGGCGGCGTTCTCGGGGAATCCAGTCCATGGTAGTGTCGAAGCCGCTTTTTCCCGCGCTGGAGTTCACCGGGGTAGTCGTTTCTGTGGAGGAAGTTGCATGCAACTCATCATTTCAACCGGACTGATTCTGGTCATCGTCCTTTGGGGCATCGTTGCGCCCGGGTCACTGGGGGACGTATTCGACCGTCTGCTCGCGCTGATTACCACCAATTTCGGCTGGCTGTACCTCTGGATCGTTCTCGGACTGGTGATTGTCGCCGCCATACTCGCCATGAGCCGTTATGGCGAACTCAAGCTTGGCAGCGAGGAAGACGAACCCGAGTTCTCCCTGGGAAGCTGGTTTGCCATGCTTTTCGCTGCGGGCATGGGAATCGGTCTGGTTTTCTGGGGAGTCGCCGAACCCATTTCTCATTTCGTCACCCCACCCCCCGGAATCGCCGCACGAACCCCGGAGGCGGCCAATGCTGCCATGCGCTACAGCTTCTTCCACTGGGGACTGCACCCTTGGGCGGTCTATAGCGTCGTCGCCCTGGCCATCGCCTTTTTCTCGTTCCGGCGCGGCAAACCGGCGTTGATCAGTTCCGCGACGGAAGCCCTACCGTGGGCATGGGCGCCGCGACTGTCCGTCGCTGTCAACGTGTTGGCCGTCATTGCTACGGCCTTCGGTGTTGCCGCGTCCCTGGGCATCGGTGCGCTGCAGATCAATAGTGGATTGAATGCAGTCTTTGGCGTACCGGTCGGCACGGCATCGCAAATGCTTATCATCGCCGTGACCACGGCACTGTTTCTCTGGTCGGCTGTTTCGGGCGTAACGCGCGGAATCAAGTGGCTGTCCTCAATCAATCTGGGCCTCGCGTTCCTGCTGATGCTTACCGTATTTGTGGCCGGCCCGACGGTCGCCATCATCGACACGTTCACCACCACCCTGGGCGCCTACGTCAGCGAATTCGTCCGCATGAGCCTGCGCACGACACCCTTCCGCGAGAGCGGCTGGGTGAGCGGCTGGACAGTTTTCTACTGGGCCTGGTGGATCTCCTGGTCTCCCTTTGTTGGCTTGTTCATCGCCCGGGTGTCGCGCGGCCGGACAATTCGTGAATTCATTGCCGGCACCATGTTTGCCCCCACGCTGGCCGGGTTTGCCTGGTTTTCGGTGTTCGGCGGGACGGCCCTGCACCTTGAAATCTGGCAGTCCGTCCCGCTGACCGAGGCCGTAAAGGCCGACGTATCGACGGCATTGTTCACCATGTTCGGTGCGCTTCCGTTCGGTTCGGTCATGTCTGTCGTCGCCACGGCACTGGTGCTGATCTTCTTCGTGACCTCCGGTGACTCGGCCACCCTGGTGCTGGGGATGATGAGTACCGGCGGCGAGCAGGACCCCAAAGCCCGCATCAAGCTTGTCTGGGGATTGCTCGTTGCAGGCATTGCGGTAAGCCTGCTGCTGGCCGGAGGTATCAAGGCCGTGCAAACGGCAACCATCGTCTTCGCCCTGCCATTCACCATCGTCATTGCTTTGCTGGCGGTGGCATTGTGGCGCGCCGTGCGCGAGGACTGGCATGACGAACAGATGCGGGAAAAATTACTGCGCCGGCGGCTGAGGGAAATGGTTGACCATCCTCCCGCAGGTTACAACGACCGGGCTGCCGGACTGTGACGATGAAACTCGCCGCGGCTACCAGCAAGACGAAACCGGTACCGCCGTATTGTTGCGCTTGTCGGCATTCATTCTGACATGCCTCGGCGAAAGGTATGTGCTCCCGAGGGCTTTGGGTGGATGGTAGATGACATGGACTGACACGATGTCTTCCCGCCTCCCCAACTTGCGGCCGGTGGCCGATAGCCCGGCTGGCACTGAACGTTATCGCGGCCGTTTCGCTCCGTCCCCGACGGGGCCGCTGCACTTCGGGTCGCTGGTTGCCGCCACCGGAAGTTACCTTGACGCCCGGGCCAACGGAGGCGAATGGCTGGTGCGCATCGAGGACATCGATGCGCCGAGAACCGTCGCCGGCGCTGCCGATGACATCCTGAAAACCCTCGAGGGTTTCGGCTTCGAGTGGGATGGCGAGGTGGTTTTCCAGAGCCGGCGCATCGATCTCTATCACGCCGCCCTAGTTCGCCTGCAACTCGCGGGGCATGTCTATCCTTGTTCCTGCTCGCGAAGCGAGATCGCTGCCGCGACGTCGCGACGTTCGATCGATGGCGGTTTGCTCTATCCCGGGACGTGCCGCTCAGGGCTCAAGGATGGTGCTGCGGCGCGAGCATGGCGGTTGCGCGTTCCCGACCGGGAGTTCGAGGTCCATGACCGGGTACAGGGAGAGTCCCGCCAGAATTTGGAGCGTGACGTGGGCGATTTCGTGTTGCTGCGCGCCGACGGCCAGTATGCCTACCAGTTGGCCGTTGTCGTCGACGATGCGGATCAGGGCGTCAATGCCGTCGTGCGCGGGGTGGACCTGGTCGATTCGACGGCGCGTCAGATGTGGTTGCAGCACTGCCTGGGACTGCCCGAGCCGTGTTACGCGCATCTCCCGGTAGCCGTCAATCGGGCGGGCGAAAAGCTCTCCAAGCAGACGCACGCCGCCGCGGTTTCGCCCGGGCAGGGCAGCGAAACGCTGGCGCGCGTACTGCGCTTTCTCGGGCATTCTGTGCCGGAAGAGATGGGACGTGCATCCACGGCCGAATTTTGGCGCTGGGCCATTGGCGAATGGACGATCTCCAAGGTGCCGGCCGTGCGCGCTATTTTCCCGGGACCTGATACCGCGACCGCCGGAAATCCGTAGGCCTCGGCCAACACGACTCCCTTCAACGACCTTCGCCGGTGACAAGCCCTATCTCTGTTCAAACCACTTCAACAGGGTTTCGTAAAGAACATCCAGCGAGAACGGCTTGGATACGAAATCGTCCATCCCGGCTTCCAAGCAGCGAGCCTTGTCGTCGGTAAAGACATTGGCCGTCATTGCCAGGATTGGCGTTTCCTTGCATGCCGGCAGTTCCCTGATCTGGCGTGTTGCATCCAACCCATCCACTACAGGCATCTGCATGTCCATCAGGATCAGGTCGTAGCTGCCGGCCCGAGCCTTTGCGACAGCCTCACGGCCATCCTCGGCCAGATCGACTTCCAGGCCGACACTCTCCAACAGTATCTGGGCAATCTCCCGATTGATCGGTTCGTCTTCCACCACCAGGATCCGCTTTCCGGCGTAATTCTTCTGGAGCATCCGCCCGGCATTTTCTTCGCGGGCGTTGCTGGCTTTCTGACCGCTCGTTTGAGTTTTTCGCAGGATGGCGGTAAACCAGAATAGACTCCCCTTGCCGACGGCACTGGTGACTCCGGCGGCGCCCCCCATGAGTTCGGCAATCTTCTTGGTGATCGCCAATCCCAAGCCTGTTCCGCCATACTTGCGCGTAGTCGAGTTGTCGGCCTGTTCGAATGCGACAAAGAGCCTGGGTATGGTTTCCGGCTCGATGCCGATGCCGGTATCTTCGACTTCAAAGCGCAGCGTGACGGAATCATCGGTCTGTGCCTCTTCCCTGGCTCGGAGGGTAACTTGCCCCCGCTCGGTGAATTTGACGGCATTGGAGGCAAGATTAAGCAGGGCTTGCTGGAGTCGGGTCGGATCGCCCAAGAGGTCGTGAGAAATGGCGACGGTCTCCATCTTGAGAGCGATACTCTTGCTCCTCGCTTTCTGGGAGAGCATGGAGACGATATTGCACAGCAAGGCTCCGACATGGACCGGGACAGTCTCCAGGGTGAATCGGCCGGCCTCGATCTTGGAGAGATCGAGAACGGCATTGATGATGGCAAGCAGGTGGTTGCCAGCGGCCTCGATCTTGTCGAGCCTGTCGGATTGCTGCGGGGTCAGGCCTGAACGGCGCAGGATATGGACCATGCCGGTGATGGCGTTGAGCGGCGTGCGGATTTCGTGCGACATGTTCGCCAGGAAGGCACTCTTGGCGATATTGGCCGCTTCGGCGGCTTCTTTTGCCCGAGCAAGCTCCTCCTCCGCCCGGTGGCGCACGACGATCCCCCAAAGATCGTTGCCAATCAATTGAAGTTGTTGCAAATCGGAATTGTCGTAATCAGTCGCCTTGTTGCCGACGCCCATCAGCAGATGGACCTTGCCATTCTCGATCACAGGAACGCCAAGGTGGCGCACGAGGTGCGCATGCCCTTCCGGATAGCCTTTACGGCCTTCCGCATGCGGGTAGTCGTTGTGCACCACCGGTCTTCTGAAGCGCACGGTATCGGCCCAGACGCCCGCCGCCGAGACAGGGTAGTGTTCATCATAAGGCGCCGAACAAAAATTAAGCGTGTTTGCCGACCAGGTGCACAGCGAAATCGTTTCCTGATCCTCATTGACGAAATGCAGGTAACCGATCTCACTGGCCGTCAGGCGCACGGCCTCCTCGAGGCCGAGCTGCAGCAGTTCGCGTTCCGTAAGCGTCTTGGCCTTCTGGCTGAGGGAGAACATGGCCTGCAGGCGCATGTCGCTGAGGCTTAGAATGCGGTTGGCATCATGGATCTCGCGGGTGCGCTCGTCGAGCAGTTCCTCGAGGTGTTCGTGGTGATGCCGGAGTTCGGCTTCGGCCTTGCGCTGGCTGGTGACATCCTGGGCCATGGCAAAGATGAGTTGCTCGTCGACCACGGCGGTGGCCGACCAGGCAAGCGTGCGGTAGCTCCCGTCGAGATGACGATGACGGCTTTCAAAACGGAAGGTGGTCTGCCCCTGGAGGAGGCGGCTCAACTCCGCCTCGGACGAGGCCCGGTCGTCGGGGTGTACCAGTTCCATGAAGTTACGTCCGACCAGATCGTCCACCCGGTAGCCGAGGGAATATTCCCACCCCGAATTCACCCGTTTTATCCTGCCGTCGAAACCAGCGATGAGGTGCAGCCCCACCGGCTGAATGAAGAACTTTTCGAGCGCGAGCATGGCCTCATGCAGCTCGGTGACATCGATGTTCACACCGATCATTCTTGCCGGATGCTCGCGACCATCCTTGAGTACCTGAGCCTTGGCCTTGATGAACCGAACGACGCCGTCAGGCCGGACGATCCTGAATTCGGTGTCGAATGCTGCTCCGGATTTCAGCGCGGCCGCGACCTGAGCCGTGACACGCTCCAGGTCGTCGGGGTGCACCCCCATACGCCAGGCCTCGTAAGCACCGCTGAATTCGCCCGGATCGACCCCGTAGATCCGGTACATCCACTCGTCCCAGATGAGGCGGTTCTGCTCCGGATAGAAATCCCAGACCCCGATATTGCCGGCATTGGCCGCCAGCGCCATGCGCTCGCGGCTTGCGCGCAGAACTTCTTCCTGCCGGCGCATCTCGGTGATGTCCTGGCCGATGCCGAGTACGCCGATCAGGTCGCCAGCCGCCGTGCGCATCGGCATCTTGGTGGTTTTCAGCAGTTCGCGGTGCCCATCGGCCGCAAAGGAGA
Source organism: uncultured Propionivibrio sp. (assembly GCA_964499185.1). Taxonomy (GTDB): domain Bacteria; phylum Pseudomonadota; class Gammaproteobacteria; order Burkholderiales; family Rhodocyclaceae; genus Propionivibrio. Next base: position 6,151 of record CAZCJW010000025.1, read on the forward strand.
TCTCTTCTTCATTGACCGAGGGACCGTTCTTTTCCATTGCCGCGCGGTCGTTGGCGCGAAAGAAATCGGCAAGTTCCTTGTCGACGAAATCGTAGTCGGTCTTCCCGACGATGTCCTGTTCGCGGGCTCCGAAAAATTGCTCGAACCGCTGATTGCAGGCCAGATAAATCCCCTTCGGGTCTTTTAGCCAAATCAAATGGGGGAGCGTGTCGAGCAGGGTGCGCAGGATGGCCCGCTCCCGAATCATTGAGTCCTGAGCAGCTTTCAATGCCTGCTGATCTTCCAGTCGCTGCGCATGGTCGCGAAAAATCAGGCACAACAGCATGGTGGCGAGCGGATAGAACAGCAGCAGCACCCACCAGGCCTGTTCAATGAAAGGATAGCCGGCTTGATTGGGAAACTGTGTAAATGCGGCCAGTTGGGCTATCTGAACCACCACGCCGAGCGCCAGGTAGTGTGTAGCAGCAGGAAGTTCACTGCGTCGCAGCCACCATCGTCTTGCCAGAACGCCCAGCAAGGCCGACACAAGAATGATCAGGACGCCGACAGTCGCCCCGATGCCGCCCAACTCAAAGCGGTAAATCGCGGCCATGCCGGCAGCAATCCCCGCAGTGACGCCACCTCCGACGACCCCCGCCACCGATAGCACGATCGATCGCCCATCAAAGATGAGGCCGGGGGCGAAATTCACCGGATTGAGCATGCCGAGGAGCGTAACCCCGCCGAACAGGAGCCCCAGGAGAACCTGACGGTTCAACGCTTTGTCATAAAAACGCGTAATGACCAACTGCCCTGCTGCGATCAGGGCGACCAGGAATGCAATGTTGTTGATCAGGTTGATTAGCATGGGTTAACGTCGGGGCAGCGCGGAAAACCTTCCACCCCTCTCGTCCATCACACGGCCTGCTTCAGATTGGCCTCCCGCATGGCGCGCTTGTTGAGCTTGCCGACGCTGGTCTTGACCAGTTCCTTGACAAAACGCACTTGCAGCAGAATACCGTGGCGCGACACGTTGGTCGTCTCGATCAAATGTACGGCATAACTGCGGATATCGTGTTCGCTGACCCTGCCCTCGCGTTCCGGCTTGAGGACCACCAGCGCCAGCGGGCGCTCGCCCCACTTCTCGTCCGGCACGCCGATCACCGCCACTTCCTGGACCGCCTCGTGACTGGTCAGGATGTCTTCGAGCTGCAGCGACGAGATCCATTCGCCGGCGGTCTTGATCACGTCCTTGATGCGGTCGGTGATCTTCAGGAAGCCGCGGGCGTCGATGTGCCCGATGTCCTGCGTGTGCAGGTAGCCGCCAGCCCACAGTTCTTCGGACGCCTGCGGCGCGTCGAGATAGCCCTGGGTCAGCCACGGGGTGCGCAGTACGACTTCGCCGGTGCTGGCAGCATCATGGGCGACGTCGCTCATTTCCGGCGTCACCACGCGCAGGTCAACCAGAGGCAGGGGAAGGCCGGTCTTGCAGCGCAGCCGCGCCTGCTCTTCGATCGGCGCCTGAATGTCGGTCTCGTTGAGATGGGCGATCGTCACCACCGGACAGGTCTCGGACATCCCGTAGCCGGTGACCACCTCGATGCCACGTTTGAGCGCGTTGAGCGCCAGGGTTTCGGACATCGCCGAGCCGCCGATCAGCACTTTCCATCCCGTGAGGTCGAAGGATGCCGAATCCGGGTGGCTGAGCAGCATCTGCATGATCGACGGAACGCAGTGCGAATAGGTCACCCGCTCGCTGACGATCAGTTTCAACAGGCTTGCCGGCAGATAGCGGCCGGGATAAACCTGCTTCAAGCCGAGCAGCGTCGCGACATACGGAAAACCCCAGGCATGCACGTGGAACATCGGCGTAATCGGCATGTAGACATCGTCGGTGCGCATTGCCGCGCCCGCCGCCGCGGTACCGATGGACGTAGCGACACCAAGCGTATGCAGGACCAGATGGCGGTGGCTGAAGCGGACACCCTTCGGCAAGCCCGTGGTGCCGGTGGTATAGAACACCGTGGCCTGCGCGTTTTCATCGAAATCCTTGAAGTCGTAACCCGGTTCGGCCGCCGCCAGCATGGATTCGTATTCGGCGGCAAAGGAGACCGGTCCTTCGACGGCCCCATGCTCATCTTCGATCAGCACGAAATGCCTGACGTTTTCCAGCCGGGCGGCAATGGGCGCCAGCAGCGGAAAGAACTCACGGTTGACCAGCAGCACATCGGCGCCGGCATGGTTGAGCGTGTACAGGATTTGCTCGGCATTCAGGCGCACATTCACTGTTTGCAGGATGGCGCCCATCATCGGCACTGCGAAGAAGGCCTCCAGATAGCGGTGGCTGTCCCAGTCCATGACTGCAACCGTCTGCCCGGCATCGACGCCAAGGCGCGCCAAACCGTTGGCGAGGCGGCCGATCCTTTCCTTCAGCGTCCGATAGGTGTAGCGGATCTTGCCCTGGTAGGTAATCTCCTGGTCCGGCGCGACGGCCAGCGGAGAGTGCAGGAGTTGCTTGATCAACAACGGGTAACTGTAGGCGGAAGAGGTTCCCTGAATGATTTTTACGGGCATTGTGGTTCCCTGAGTTGTGAGTGGCGATTGGACCGCAGAATCTTATGCCGCGATTCGATGGCAGGCAATCGAAAGGCTAGCCGCCTAGTTCCCGCAGCGGATGCTCATTCAACCCCGGCGCCATCCAGCCGCACATGCCGGCGGGCAGGCGGCCGAGGACGTCGCGCGCTTCGCCCGCCTCGGCAAATTCGGCGAAGACACAGGCACCGGAGCCGGTCATGCGCGCTTCGCCGAACTGCCCGAGCCAGTCCAGGCATCGGGCGATGTCCGGAAACTGCCGCAGGGCCACCGGCTGCAGGTCGTTGCCACCGACACCAGGGCGCCACTCTGACGCATGCATCGGCGGCGTGTCGCGACGAAGTGCAGGATCCTTGAAGATGGCCACCGTCGGCACCTCCACCGGCGGTTCCAGCACCACGTACCACGCTGCTGGAAGTCCGACAGGCTGTAATGCCTCACCCACGCCTTCGGCAAAAGCGTTTTGGCCAAAGATGAAAACGGGAACGTCGGCGCCGAGCACGAGACCGATTTCCTGCAACCGCTGGCGCGACAGTCCGAGTTGCCAGAGGTGGTTGAGCGCCAGCAACACCGTCGCAGCATCCGAACTGCCCCCCCCGAGGCCGCCGCCCATCGGCAAGCGCTTCTGGAGTGCGATTTCCACCCCGAGTCGACAGCCGGTTTCAGCCTTTAGCAGGCGGGCGGCGCGCACGGTCAGGTCGTTTTCCGGGGGCACACCGGGCAAGGGACACGCCACCGTCACGTCACCATCATCGCGTCGTGAGAAACGCAGACTGTCGCCGTGCCCGACAAAGCGGAACAGCGTCTGCAGCAGATGATAGCCATCGGGCCGGCGCCCCACGACATGCAGGAACAGGTTGAGTTTGGCCGGCGCCGGATAGACGCTGTCCCAGGTCCATTGTTTGTGTTCAGTCACGGTGTCGCGTCCCGGGTTGGCAAGCTGATCCATTCATCAATGCGCAGGCGCAACTCGAATGCCCCCAGCCTTTCGGCGAACAGGCGGCCAGGAGGCGCCAGCGGGTCGTCATTGTCATAGCCATAATCCACGCGCCAGTCATCATGACGCAAGCGCAGCGGGCGTCCGTACGCATCGCGTTCAATGATCTCGGCATCGGCATTGCGGCCGCGCACCCAGTCGGTGAGCAGGGCCAGCGGCAAACGATAGCCGAGGACCTGCTCGGTCAGCGTCGGAACGTCGGCCGCGGAATACACTTTGCCGTCACTGGTGGTCAACGTTGCGACGTCGGCGTCGACCAGAATCTCCGCGATGCCCTGCCCAAACGGCGATGCCAGCAGCACCTCGTCGTGTTCGGCGGAGTGCTTCCAGCTCAACCGTCCCGAATGGTTTCGCTCCTCCTGGCGCAAGGAGAAGCGCCCCTCGAGGACAAAGGCATCGAGTGCTTCACGTGATAGCGGCACCGTATCGGGACGCGGCAAGGGGGCGGCGCAACCGGCCAGTAGTGCGCACGCAAGAAACACCACGCGGAATGCGCTCCGCCACACAAACAATCTCATGTGCATGCGGCTCAGGGCATGAACCTTTGGATCGTCTCCGACAAGACGTCATTTGTCGGATGGTTTTTCCGGGCTTCCTCGAACAGGCGCCGCGCGTCGTCCTGGCGCCCCAAGGCCCACAGCACTTCCCCGAGATGCGCGGCAATTTCCGGGTCCGCGCGCTTGGCATACGAGCGTTCCAGGTAGGAAAGCGCGCCGGCCAGATCGCCCTGCCGATAAAGCACCCATCCCATGCTGTCCAGTATGAAGCCATCCTCCGGCGCAAGCGCAAGGGCTTTCTCGATGAGCTGCCGCGCCTCTTCCAGGCGCTCGTTGCGATCGGCATACGCATAGCCCAGAGCGTTATAGGCTTGCGGATTGTCCGGGCGCAACTCGATCAGGCGGCGCAACCTGCTTTCCATCAGATCCAGTTTATTCAGCCGCTCCGCCATCAACGCTGTTTCATACATCAGGTCAGGCTGTTCCGGCTGCTCGGCCAACTTGCTCTCGAGAAGATCGAAGGCATCCTGCATGCGTTTGGCATCCCGCAGAAGGGCGGCTTCCGCAACATCCAACTGGACCCGCTCTTCGGCTTTCTCGGTCTTTGCGCTACGCAATACGTCACGCCCCTGTTCGAGCTGTCCCTGTTGCGCCAGCACGCGTGCGCGGCGAATCTGCGCAGAGAGATAGTGCTCACCGGAAACGACCTGCGTGTAATGGGACAGCGCCTCATCAGGCCGACTGCTCTCTTCCGCAATCTGGCCGAGATAGTAGTAGGCCGGGCTCTTGTCCGGCACCCTGAGCGACACGAAATGCTTGAGCTGAGTTTCGGCCAGCGTCCTGTCGTCTTGCTGCAGCGCCAGAATCGCCACCGCATAAACGACTTCCGGGCTATCCGGGTAAGCCAGCAACAACTGATCGAAGTGCCGCCTGGCCTCGGTGTAGCGGCGCTCTCCGACCAGCGCCCGGGCCAGCAGCAACTCTGCTTCGCGCGCATTCGGATTGCGCTGCAGGAATTCCTCGAGGAAGCTGATGGCCTCCGCCGGCGATTCGCGCATCAGAAGCTGCGCCTGAAAAAACGCCGCCATCTCCCAATCCGGGCGCAATTCGAGTGCCAGACGAACCTCGTGCTTCGCCCGCTCGCCCTGTCCGGCCAGGTTTGCCGCCACGGCCACGGCGTAGTGCGCTTCGGCGATTCCGAAGAAAGGCTGGCAGACTTTGTCAATCAGGCGAAAAACAGCCGGCCGGTCGGTACTGCGAGCAAACATGCGATTCAATCCAAGCAGGTTTTCCGCCAACGCATTCCGGTCGCTTTCCAGCATGCTGATCAGGTATGGCGGAAGCTCATCGAGCTGATTGCTGAGAATCAATATGCTGACCAGCATTCTCTGCGCGCGCTTCGACGCCGGGTCAACGTCCAGCCAGAGCCGCGCCGTATCCTGGGCAATATCAAAGCGCCGCGCATAGCCAGCCACCTCGATGGTGCGCTCCATCACTTTCGGGTCGCGCGTGCGCAAGGCAAGATTGGCATACGCCTGACTGGCCAGTTCCAGGTCACCCCGCTGCAGGGCGATTTCCGCGAGCAACACCTGAAAAACCGTCTGCCCCGAAGAAGGATCACCCTGCGCCTCCGCCGGCGAGGCAACGGTCGGGGTCGCGGCGGGGGCTTTTGCCTGACGTGCCGCCGGAGCTTTCTGGGCGGAACGATTCTCGTCGGCGGCCTGTGCCGGCAGCGCCATAACGACAGCCAACGCGGCCGTGGTGATACAAAATGTACGTCGAATGGATTTCATGGATGAATGATACTCGGCCGACTTGGAGGCAATTAGAGTTATTTGCGCCATAATGGTTTTCCCATGTTATGGACTTTTTTTGCACGCAGCAAATGCCGGAACTTCCCGAAGTCGAAGTGAGCCGTCTCGGACTGTTGCCTCATCTGCCCGGAAAACAGATCGTCAGAGCCGTTTTCCGGACCCCCAGGCTGCGTCACGACATCCCGGCCGAACTGCCTGCCCGACTGGCCGGTTTGCGCGTGCTCGACATTTACCGGCGCGGGAAGTATCTCCTTTTTGACTGCGAAAGCAATGGCGCCGGTGGCTGGCTGATCCTCCACCTGGGGATGTCCGGCAGTCTGCGCCTTGTTGCGGACGGCATCCCGGCAGAAAAGCACGACCACGTCGACCTGGTCTTTGCGGACACCACGCTGCGCCTGCGCGACCCACGCCGTTTCGGCACCGTGGTATGGCAAGAAGGCAAGGGCATCGAGAAGCACCCCCTGATTGCCGTGCTCGGCGTTGAACCGCTCTCCCCGCCGTTCGACGGCGAGTGGCTGTACACAGTTACGCGCAAGCGCAGCACGCCGATCAAGCCTCTGCTGATGGACAGCCATCTGGTGGTGGGTATCGGCAACATCTATGCTTCGGAAGCCCTTTTCCGCGCGGGTATCTCACCATTGCGCGCAGCCGGCCGGGTCGGCCGCGAACGCTACCGGAAACTGGCCGCTTCCATCCAGGCGACGCTGCAGGAATCGATCGCCGCCGGCGGCAGCAGCGTACGCGACTACGTCCATAGCGACGGCGGCGCAGGGTGTTTCCAGCTGACATGCTTTGTCTACGGCCGCGAAGGCGAACCCTGCCGCGTCTGTGCAACTCCTATACGCGCGCTGCGCCAGGCTGGACGCACCACCTTTCATTGTCCGCACTGCCAACGTTGAATCGGTCACTCCGAGTCGCGACGGGTACGTAACCGAGACCCGGTCGTGAGGCAAACGACTGATAACGGAGGAAGTTGCCCCCCATAAAAAGACCGGAGTAGTATCAATCGGATGGAGCGCATTCAAACGTCAAACGCAACCGCCTCGACCGTTCCCGCGAGGCATTCTCTCAAGACGCGAATCACGCTCGCCACGCTGGCCATCTTTCTGGTAAGCCTGTGGTCGCTGTCGTATTACGCCAGCCGGATGCTGCGCGAGGACATGGAACATCTTCTTGGAGAGCAGCAGTTTTCCACCATCTCCATGGTAGCCAACGAGATTGACGATGAACTCAAACGTCGTTTTGCGGCCTTGCGATCCGTGGCAAGAGCGTCGGCACAAACACTGCAGGAAGGCCCGGAAGCGCTACAGGCCCTGCTTGAGAAACATAGGGAACTGCATGATTTGTTCAACGTCGGCACATTCGCCACAGATGCTCATGGGGAATCGATCGCGTTTCACCCGTATTCAGCGGACCGGGTCGGAGTCAATTATCAGGATCGCGACTATGTAATCGCCGCATTGCGCGACGAACAACAATCCATCGGACGTCCCGTGCTGGGCAAGACAGCGCGAAGCCCGGTCGTGGTGATGGCCGTGCCGATGCGGGATTCACGCGGCCGGGTGGTCGGCGTCCTCGCAGGCTCGATCAACCTGGCCCTGCCAAGCTTTCTCGACGGGATCACCGGCAGCTATTACGGCAAGACCGGCGGCTACATGCTCGTTTCACGAGAGCACCGCTTGATCGTAACCGCCACCGACAAGACGCGCATCATGGAGGCGCTTCCACCGAGGGGACGCGTTCCGATGATTGACCGATTCGTTGACGGCCATGAAGGGTCGGCAGTCACACCCAACGCGCACGGCACGGAGATACTGGCTTCGGCAAAGCGCATTCCCGTTGCGGGCTGGTACGCGCTAGCGGTTCTGCCCACCGAAGAAGCCTTTGCGCCGATTAAAAGCATGCAGCAGCGGATGGGGATCGCGACGCTTCTGCTGACCTTGCTGGCGGGATCGATCACCTGGTGGGTGTTGAGACGCCAGCTTTCCCCACTGCTCGTCACCGCTGAAACTCTGGCCTCGTTGCCGGAAACCGGTGACCCGCTGCAACCCTTGCCCATTCCCCGGCCAGACGAGATCGGCCAGCTCATCGAGGGCTTCAACCGTTTACTGAACACGCTGGAGGAACGAAAAGCGGCGTTGCGGGAAAGCGAGGAGCGGTTCAGGGCGCTTCATGACGCCGCTTTCAGCGGCATTCTGATTCACGACAAGAGGATTATTCTCGACTGTAATCAGGGCTTGCTGGATCTGACCGGCTACACCCGCGAAGACTTCATCGGCGCAGACGGGTTCGAGAAGCTTATCGCACCGGATTGGCGAGAGTTGGCAATACGCAACAGTCAAAGTGCCCAGGAACTCGTTTACAACGTCGAGGGCCTGCGTAAGGATGGCCAGAGATATCCGCTATGTATCCGCAGCAGAAATTTCACCTACAAGGATCGTGCCGTCCGGGTGGTGGAATTCACTGACATCACCGAGCTCAAGCAGGCAGAGGCCAGGCTTGTCGAAAGCGAATCGAGGTTGCAAATCCTGCTTCAGGCCATTCCGTCCCCCGTTTTCTACAAGGATGCCGACGGAGTCTATACCGGTGGCAACAAGGCATTCGAGCAATATCTGGGGCTTTCGCGGGAGCAACTCATCGGGAAAACCGTGTATGACATCGCCGACAGGGATCTGGCCGAGAAGTACGCCAAAGCGGACAGGGATTTGATGGACAATCCCGGCGTTCAAACGTATGAAGCGTCTGTCGTTTATGCCGACGGCGCACGCCACGACGTCATCTTCAACAAGGCTACCTTTACGGATTCAGACGGCAACGTCGCGGGACTTATCGGCGTCATCCTTGACATCACCGAGCGCAAACGGGCTGAGGCCGCCTTGCGCGACAGCCACGAAGTTCTGCGCAGTATTCTGGAAACTACCCAGGACGGCTTCCTGCGCCTTGATATCAATGGGTACCTGATCGACGTCAATCCGGCCTACGGCCAACTTTCGGGCTACTGCCGCGAGGAGCTGCTTGGCCGGCATCTCTCCGAACTGGATGCGAGGGAAAGCGCCGCAGAAACGGCCGAACGCATCCGCCGCCTCAAGGAGAGGGGCAGCGAGCAATTCGAAACCGTGCATCGCCGCAAGGACGGTACGGAGTGGTCTGTCGAGGTGAGCACCACGTATCGCACCGGCGAAGCGACCGAAGAACTCTTTGCCTTCGTGCGCGATATCTCCGAGCGCAAGTGGGCAGAGGAGCAGCTCATCGAAGGCGAAGCGCGCTTGCAGACTCTGATTCAGACGCTGCCCGACCTGATCTGGCTGAAAGACTCCAAGGGCGTCTATCTGGCCTGCAACCATCGCTTTGAACAATTTTTCGGAGCCTGCGAAAAGGACATCGTGGGCAAGACGGACTACGATTTCGTCAGCCCGGAGCTCGCCGCGTCTTTCCGTGAACACGACAGAATAGCCATGGTCAAAGGCGGCCCGAGTGTCAACGAGGAATGGATCACCTTCGCGGACGATGGCCATCGGGAGGTGCTGGAGACCACCAAAACGCCGATGTTCGATGCCCGCGGCCACTTGGTCGGCGTGCTCGGGATCGGCCACGACATCACTCGGCGCAAGCAGGCGGACGAGGCATTGCGCAAATTGTCGCTGGCGGTTGAACAGAGCCCGGTCAGTATCGTCATCACCGACCTGGACGGACGCATCGAGTACGTCAATCCATCATTCAGCCTTGCCTCCGGTTATTCGGCCGACGAGGCGCTGGGCCAGAACCCGAGGCTACTCAAATCCGGACGCACGCCTCCGGAGACCTACGCAAACCTCTGGGCCACGCTTGTGGAGGGAAAAACCTGGCGGGGCGAATTCATCAACCGGCGCAAGGACGGCACGGACTACCTCGAAGCGGCCACCATCTCCCCGGTACGCCAGCCCGACGGACAGGTAACTCATTACCTCGCCGTCAAGGAAGACGTTACGGAACTCAAGAAGACGATGACCGAACTGCGCCTGAGCGAAGAGCGTCTACGACTGGCAAAGAACGCCGCCGGGCTCGGTATCTTTGACTGGAATATCGTCAACGGCAAGGGCGAGTGGGATGCGCGCGCTCGGGAGCTTGGCGGCATCGGGCCCGATGAGCCGATTTCTGCGGCCATGCTTGTCGAAGGGATCCCGCCCGACGATCTCCCCGTAATCCAGGCTTCCATCGATAAGGCCTTTGACCCTAGCGGGAGCGGCGAGTATCACAGTGAAGTCCGTATCCACAGCCGTATCGATGGCCGCACACGCCAGGTCGCGGCCAACGGGCAAGTCTTTTTCGAAGAAGCGCGCCCTGTCCGGATCGTCGGCACACTGAAGGACGTCACGCAACAGCGACGGCTGGAAAAGGAAATCAAGGAGCGGCGCAATGAAATGGAAAACCTCGTCAATCAACAGGTAGCCGCGCACACGGCGGCCGCGATTGCCCACGAGTTGAATCAGCCGCTGGTCGCCGTTGCTGCGTACAGCGGGGCGGCGCTACGCATCCTTCAGGCCGGCAGCAAGAATCCGGAGAGACTGACGCACGCACTCAAAGGCGCCGAGGAACAAGCACAACGCGCTGGGCGAACGCTGCATGAGTTGCTCGACTTCCTGCACAAGGGCGAGGCACCGACCGAGGCGGTTGAACTCGCGAGTGTAGTGCGGGACGCACTGGCCATTGTCGAAGAAAGCGGCAACGGAAAATTCCAGGCTATCGTTGAAATCGAGCCGGACCTGCCGGCGGTTCTGGCCAATCGTCTGCAATTGCAAAAGGTCCTGGTCAACCTCCTGCATAACGGAGTCGAGGCCATGTGCGGCGCCGGGGTTGCCGAGGCGGTGATTACCATCAAGGCGCGAGCCACCCCCGCAGGCAACATGGCGCAGGTAACCGTACAAGACAATGGCCCGGGACTCGACTCGGAAACGGAACACCGTGTCTTCGACTCGTTTTTTACGACCAAGGCCGACGGCGTCGGGCTTGGTCTCGCGATCAGCCGGGCGCTCATCGAAGCCCATGGCGGAAAGCTCTGGGCCGACAGCAAAGCCGGACGTGGCGCCACCTTTCACTTTGTCCTGCCGTTTGCGATCTGAGCGCGAGACGCGCCGCTTTGCGGATCGGCGAAGATCCCTCACCCGCCAGGAACTCACAACCAAGCCTCCCAGTCTTAGACAGTATCAGGAAAACCTGATCTTCAAAGAGGAGTGAAGCGATGCGCACCCAAAATGAGAGACGAACCGGCAACGATCGCCGGCAAATTGACCTTGCTTCAGCAGCGCCCCGCGACATTGAGAGGCGACGTTACAAAGATCAACGCTCCAACGCGCTGGATGAGACTGGAATTTACAAAACCGAGTCAGAAGAACGTGTGGATGATTATTGGGAAAGGTTGCGCAGCATCCCGTCTGAGAATTTCCATTGATCCACCGCGACCGAAGGATCGCGATGAGAATCTGAGCTTTTGTGGGGACTTGCCAACGCACGTCAAAAACTTGGCTTTTTCGTGACGTAATGCACTGATGCCCAACCCGGCCCGAGATAGATTGATGCTTTCTCGGAGGCCATCATGCAGTTGACCATGCAAGACCTTATTGAAAGCGACGATCTTCCGCTTTGGCGATTATTTGCCGCCACCCTCAAGGCTGTCGCGTTACTCGTGGCGTTCAAGCTGGCATCTGGAAGTGCCGACGAGAATACTCCGCCAGCCAACTAGCTAGCGGTTTTCCCCCTGGCTGAACAGTCGCCGTTCTGATCTGCGCTGGTGACTCGCGATATAAATCCCGCTCGCGACGAGGATGGCGATGCCGAGCAACGACCAGGCATCCGGGAAGTCGCCAAACGCGAAGAAGCCGATCGCCGCAACCCAGATCAGTTGGGAATAGCTGAACGGCGCCAGCCGCGAGGCGGGCGCATGATCGTAGGCCTTGATCAGAATCAGGTGCCCGAACCCGCCAAGCGTGCCGATGCCGACGAACAGGGCCGCGTGCAGCGCGGATTGCGGCGGCACCCAGACACCGGGAAGCACGAGCGACATCAGCACTGTACCCACTAAACCGGCGTAAAAAATCGACGTGTAGGGACTCTCCAGACCGGCCAGGCGGCGCGTCAGTATCTGGTATGAAGCAAAGGCGATGGCATTACCGATGGGCAGCAGGACAGCCCAGCTGAATACGTTGCTTCCCGGGCGAATGATGGTGAGAACGCCAATGAATCCACAAAAAACGGCAACCCATCGCGCGAACTCGACCTTTTCCTTGAGAAAAACCACCGACATCAGCGTGACGAGCAGCGGCGCCAGATAGGCAATGGCCGTTGTTTCCGCAAGCGGCATGTATTTGAGCGCGCTGACGAAGAATATCGACCCCAGGACCAGCAACAATCCCCTCGTGATCTGGGCTCCGAGGCGACTTGTCCGCACCAGCGAACGGCCATAGCGCGGCCCCAGTGCCACCACGACGAGCAGCAGGTGGAAGGCGAAGCGCGCCCAGACGACTAGGGCGATCGGATAAAAGCGCGTCAGGTACTTGGCCATGAGGTCGCCAACGGAGAACACCGCCACCGCCGTCATGACCATCAATATCCCTCGGGAAACCTCGGAATTCCCGGAATGAGGCTTACTCATGATGGCCGGGAGCGGACGAACGCGTTATTACGGGAGAACGAATCAGAAGGAGCGTCGGTAGATCATCGGGTTGCATAGGGACGAGAGCGGGAGCGAGCCATTGGCGGCACCCGACATTGTAGGAGTGAATCGACGTCTTATCTGCTTTTTGCTCTCATTTTCATGAATCTCCCGCAATCGGCTATAGCAGAGCATTCAGTATCACCATCTGCCCCGTGGTCCACCGCGGTAACCGTGGTGGTAATTGTGTCGGTGATGTCCATGTCGGTAGTACGGGACTACCACGGAGACTCTGGGCTCCACGTAACCGTACGCATAACCGTCGTGGACAGGTACAACCATGCAGCCACCGAGGCCCGCGAGCATGACGGTTGCGAAAAGGACGAACACAGTTTTTCTCACCTTACTCTCCAATAAAACAACATCCTGCCCTCCATTAACGCAGGCCAGGAGCCGAAGACAACAACGAAGATGTAAGGGTGTGTTTCCGCTTCGCCAATCACAACCTACGGCGAATTGTCCACAAGGGGCATCGGGGTCCCGATGTTGGGGAACTGAATCAGCAAGAAAAAGCTTCTTCATGAAGCGACGGGCGATTCACGACCCGATGGGGTATTGCATCATTGATGCGCGTGGCTACTGCACTGCGTGTGCTCCCGGAGCGCTACGCCATCGTCTGGGCTTCCAGAGACGAGACGTTGCGGGAAACCTCGAGGCAATCCGGCGAGACAGCTAGCCCCCCCTCCCGATCACCGCCGCCGTCGCCAGCAATTCATCGAGCAGCGCCAGCGACGCCTTGCCCGAGCAGTTGAACGGGTTGAGCACCGGCAGTTCGGCGTACTTGAGCAGTAGCGAGGGGTTGACCGTCGTCACATCCACGTGACCCATGGTCCAGTTGCCGAAGCGGCGTTCGGCGATTTCCTCGTAGCTCAAGATGCGCACATGGTCGTGCCGTTCGTCGCGGACGATGGTGTTGTACAACTCGCAGACGGCATCGCGGCTGCCTTCGAGCACCTGCAGGAAGAGGTCCTGGCTGTAGCACAGGACGCCGGTAATGCCGAGCCGGGGGTTGTGCGCGCGCGACTGGGCGAGGATGGAATCAACCACCGCGGTGGTCAACGGGGCGGCGGGGCGGCTGGCGTAGAGCAATCGGACGAGCATCGTAGCCTCACGGTTTCAGGTTGATCAGGGAGAGGAATTCGCGGCGCAACGCGGCGTCCTTGAGGAAACTTCCGCGCATCACGCTGTTGACCATCTTGGTCTCGGAGTCCTTTACGCCGCGCCAGTGCATGCAGAAGTGGTCGGCTTCCATGACCACGGCGAGACCGTCGGGGCTGACCTTGCGCATCAGCAGTTCGGCCATCTGGGTGATGGCTTCCTCCTGGATCTGCGGCCGGCTCATGACCCATTCGGCGAGGCGCGAATATTTCGACAGGCCGATCAGGTTGGAGTGCTCGTTGGGCATCAGCCCGATCCACAGCCGGCCCATGATCGGGCAGAAGTGGTGGCTGCAGGCGCTGCGCACGGTGATCGGGCCGACGATCATCAGCTCGTTGAGCCGCTCGGCGTTGGGGAATTCGGTGACCGGCGGCGGGGGCAGGTAGCGGCCGCGAAAGACTTCCTTGATGTACATCTTGGCCACACGACGTGCGGTGTCCTGAGTGTTGTGGTCGCTCTC
>CAZCJW010000026.1:0-20259 GCA_964499185.1 uncultured Propionivibrio sp.
TCAAGGGCATCACCGACTTCGTCGTCGCCGACACCGAGGAATGCCGCGCCGCACTCGCCGCCGCCGGCAAGCCGCCGCTGGCGGTCATCGAAGGCCCGCTGATGAGCGGCATGAACGTCGTCGGCGACCTGTTCGGTGCCGGCAAGATGTTCCTGCCGCAGGTGGTCAAGTCGGCGCGCGTGATGAAGCAGGCCGTCGCTCACCTGATCCCGTACATCGAAGAGGAAAAGCGCCGCACCGGCGCCGCAAGCAAGGGCCGGATCATCATGGCTACAGTCAAGGGCGACGTGCACGACATCGGCAAGAACATCGTCGGCGTCGTGCTCGGCTGCAACGGCTACGAAGTCATTGACCTTGGCGTCATGGTGTCCTGCGACAAGATCCTGCACGCGGCGAAGGAGCACGGCGCGCAAGCTATCGGACTTTCGGGGCTGATCACGCCCTCGCTCGAGGAAATGACCCATGTTGCCGCCGAAATGCAACGGCAGCGCTTCGACGTGCCTTTGCTGATCGGCGGAGCGACGACCAGCCGCGCGCATACGGCGATCAAGATCGCGCCCAGTTACGGGGGGACCGTCGTCTATGTGCCGGACGCCTCGCGCGCGGTCGGCGTCGTCACCAAGCTGCTGTCGATCGATCAGGCCGCCGGCTACAAGGACGAAATCGCTGCCGATTACGTGCGGGTTCGCGAGCAGCATGCGGGCAAGAAAGCCACGCCGCTGGTTTCGCTCGAAGCAGCCCGGCAAAACGCCTTCCGCTGGAACGGCGAGGCCAACTATCGTCCGTTCGCCCCTCGCAAACCCGGCCTGCACGTGCTGCGCGAGGTCGATCTGGCGACCTTGGCCGAGTACATAGACTGGGCCCCGTTCTTCCAAACCTGGGATCTGGCCGGCAGTTTCCCCGCTATCCTCGACGACGCCGTCGTCGGCGAAGCGGCCCGATCTGTCTTCGCCGACGGCAAGGCAATGCTGGACCAGATCGTCGCCGGGAAGTGGCTCACCGCCAACGCCGTCTTCGGACTCTACCCGGCCAACGCCGTGGGCGACGACATCGAGATCTACGCCGACGAATCCCGGGAAAAGGCACGGATGGTCTGGCACAACCTGCGCCAGCAGCACGAACGGCCCGCCGGGAAGCCGCACTATTGCCTGTCCGACTTCCTCTCCGAGAGAGTTGAAAGAGGCGGAACACCCGACTGGATCGGCGCCTTCGCCGTCACCGCCGGGGTCGGCATCGAGGCGAAACTCGCCGAGTTCGCGGCGGCGCATGACGACTACCGCGCCATCATGCTGAAGGCGCTCGCCGACCGGTTGGCCGAAGCCTGCGCCGAATGGCTGCACGCGCTGGTGCGGCGCGATTACTGGGGCTACGCCACCGATGAAGCGCTCGACAACACCGCGCTGATCCGCGAGGAATACCGCGGCATCCGCCCGGCGCCGGGCTATCCCGCCTGCCCGGACCATAACGCCAAGGGCCCGTTGTTCGAATTGCTCGACGCCCCCGCCAACGCCGGCATGGGCCTGACCGAACACTTCGCCATGACGCCGGCGGCATCGGTCTCCGGCTTCTATCTTGCCCATCCGCAAGCGCAATATTTCGCGGTCAGCAAGATCGGCCGCGACCAGCTCGAGGACTGGGCGCAACGCACCGGAATGAGCGTTGCCGACGCCGAGCGCTGGCTGGCACCGGTGTTGTAACCCGGCTTCGACGACGATGTGGCCAACGAATCTACCTGACTCTGTCGAGCGCGAAGCCAGTCTCGGCCAGCGCAATACCCTGGCCCTGCCGGCGCACGCCGCGCTTTATGTACGGATCACAGGCATCGGGCAGCTTGCGGAACTGGTTGATCTCTACGCGCCAGGAGATCGCCGGTTCTTCACGCTGGGTGGCGGCAGCAACCTCGTGCTCACCGGAAACTTCGACGGACTCGTGCTGCACATGTCCATACCCGGCCGCGAACTGGCCGGGGAGGACTCCGACGCCTGGTACGTGCGCGCCGGGGCCGGGGAAAACTGGCACGACTTCGTGCAATGGACCCTGGCGCAAGGCTGGCGGGGGCTGGAGAACCTGGCGCTGATTCCCGGCACCGTCGGCGCCGCGCCGATCCAGAACATCGGCGCCTACGGGCTGGAAGTGGCCGAGCGTTTCCATGCATTGACGGCGTTCGACATGCAGACCGGAGAAATCGTGCGTTTCGATCGGGCCGCCTGCCGCTTCGGATACCGCGACAGTGTATTCAGGCAGGAGGGCTGGCATCTCGACGGGCGCTTCGTGATCACGGACGTCACTTTCCGCCTGCCAAAAAAATGGACGCCGTTGACACGCTATACCGACATCGCCGCCGAACTTTCGGCACAGGGTGTCGTCGTGCCCGACGCTCGGCAAATTGCCAACGCGGTCGTCGCCGTACGCCAGCGCAAGCTGCCCGATCCGGCGCAGATACCCAACACCGGCAGCTTCTTCCACAACCCGGTCGTCGATGCGGCTGCGGCCGAGCGCTTGTTGGCACTGCATCCCGGACTGCCACGCTACCCGCAGCCTGACGGCCAAATGAAACTCGCCGCCGGCTGGCTGATCGAACAGGCCGGCTGGAAGGGCCGCGATCTCGGACCGGTTGGAATGTATGAGAAACAGGCGTTGGTGCTGGTCAATCGTGGCGGAGCAACAGGAGCCGATGTGGTCGCCCTGATGCAGGCTGTGCAGCACGACGTGGCGGAGAAGTTCGGCGTGAAACTGACGCCGGAACCCGTTTTTCTATAGTCACCCGTCAATCGGAATCGATGCGCTCAAAGCGAACCTGTCCATACATTTCCGGACTGTTCGTGGCAATCCAATAATCGGCCTCGGATTGGGCCCGCTCCCAGGTCGCCGCACGTAACGGAATGTCCTGCAGGGTTCCGTCGGCCTTCGGCCATCTAAGTGAAAAACTGCGCACGCCACCTCGATCCTGGAAACGAATCTGACGTTCCCAATGGGGGGGCTGGCGTTGCAGGGTGGAAAAGAACGCATCGACCAGCAAACGGAACAGGGGCCCTTTGCCGCGATGCTGAATAACGTATTCGCGATCCTTTACCACTTCCTCTACGATCAGCCATTCGGCGCAACCCTCGACAATTGCCCCGGTCCCTTTGCCATGTTCGTCGCTGATGATTTCGGCGTCCACCGCATGCGCCTCGGCCTCTCCCTCAAGCAGATCGTGCCATGGCAAACCCTTCCGCGTCGGGGGAGGAAAAGGAAGTGGGCGCTTACCACACCGGATTCGTGCGAACAGGGAGGATTTGAGCACATCCTCCAGCCCAACCAATGGGAAAGCGGTACGCGGTTTTGAAGGAAAGCTTCCCGCACCCATATAGCCGACGTCCCACAGGGTTTTAAGCCACTCCGCGGCATCCAGGGCAACCTGTGCCAGCTGGATGTCGAATTCACCATCGTCCTTTGAAGAGGCGGGATCGCTGGTGTGATTCTCCAGAAATTCGGCTTCGTGCATCCGCGCTCGCAAGCATTCCTGGAACAATCGCCCGACCCACTCCGCATCGTCCGGCTGCAACTGGTCGATGCGATCGGCAAAAATCATTAGTTCATCGGCATCGAGGGGCGTGGTTTCATCCTGCATCCTGGCCTCGCTAAGGTATTGGCTTCGTTTCCTGAAGGGGGGAGTTTAACCGCAACACACCCGAACAGCACGCAGATCACTGCAACCGCTTTGGAGGTCGTTGCCGGCCCTGTCATAATGCGCGAATGACGACGCCCTCATTAAAGCGTTTCGCGTGGTTATCCATTTTTGCGGCCTTGGGTACCATCGCCCTGAAAGGCGCTGCGTGGCAGTTGACCGGTTCAGTCGGCCTGCTTTCCGACGCTCTGGAATCTTTCGTCAATCTCGCCGGCGCCATGATGGCGCTGGCCATGCTGACGATCGCCGAACAACCCGCAGACGACCAGCATGCCTACGGTCACGGCAAGGCCGAGTACTTCTCCAGCGGCTTCGAGGGCTTGCTGATCCTCCTCGCTGCGGCGGCCATTGCCATATCCGCCGTGAAACGTCTGATCGACCCTCAACCCTTGTCCGCCGTCGGAGTCGGCCTCGCGGTATCGGTCGTGGCCTCTGCGGTCAATTTGTTTACCGCGCGCGTTCTGCTCGCGGCCGGAAAAGAACACCGCTCACCGACCCTCGAAGCGGACGCCCATCACTTGATGACCGACGTGTGGACGTCGGCCGGTGTCATCATCGGAGTTGGCGCTGTAGCCCTGACCGGCTGGCTCTGGCTCGATCCCTTGATCGCCCTCCTGGTTGCCGTGAATATTGTGTGGACCGGCTGGAAGCTGATAAACCGTTCGACGTCGGGACTGATGGACGGCGCCTTGCCGCCCGAGGATCACGCTCAGGTCGTAGCCATTCTGTCGCGCTATCGCAACGAAGGGATCGACTGCCACGCCCTGCGCACACGCGAGTCAGGCGCCCGCCGATTCGTAGAATTCCATGTGCTGGTGCCTGGCGTGTGGTCCGTGCGCAAGGGCCACGACCTGGCGGAACGAATGGAAAGCGAGATTCGTGCAGCGCTACCGCGCACCACCGTCATCACCCACCTTGAACCGCTGGAAGACCCGGTTTCCCACGAGGACATCTCCCTTGACCGTTAGGCCCGATGATGGCGGCAGGCTAGCCTCGCTCGTCAAGGCGCTTGTCTTGCTCTTCCCATTGCCCGCTCTGGCCTGGAACGCCGCCGGACATCGCCTGGTCGCTGCAATCGCCTGGGAGCAGCTCCTCCCCGAGGCGCGTAGCGAAGCTACCTTGTTACTGCAACGGCATCCGGATCATGCGCGTTGGCTCAAAAAGGCAGGTGAGGAACACAGCGGGAGGAGGGCCTTCATCGAGGCCTCCACCTGGCCGGACGACATACGCAGAGACCGGCGCTTCTACTCGGCGGGCAGCGATGAGCCGACGGCGACGCTTCCTGGATTTCCCGACATGGAACGTCGGCTCAGGTGGCATTACGTGAATATTCCCCTCAACGCCACTCCGGACGCGCCGCCACTTTCCGGACAAATCGACCGACAACTTGTAGCACTGGCGAAAACCCTCGCTACGCCGGTTGTGGATCAGGAACGCGCCTACGCCTTGCCGTGGCTTATCCATCTGGTCGGCGACGCCCACCAGCCGCTGCATACGAGCGTCCGTCTCGACGCCGAAGGAAAGTGGGATAAGCTAGGCAACCGCCTGGAGGTACGTAACCCCTTCAATCCACGCAAGCCGGTTTCCACATTGCATGCGTTCTGGGACGATTTGCCGGGACCGCCCTGGTTGCGCGGCGACCGACTGGATGAGGCGAGCCGGGCGTTGATGGAGGTTCACCCTCGTCCCGCCCGTTCTACTGCCAGCCAACGCTGGATCGAGGAAAGCTGGCAGATCGCGCGCGACAATGCTTATCCGCGAGAAGGCGAAAAGACACCAACGATCACCGAAGCCTTCTTCGAAAACAGCCGGCTAATTGCGGACCGGCGTATCGCTCAGGCTGGCTACCGACTGGCTGACCTGCTCAACCAGTGTTTCAAGCCGAAACGACAAGCCGCTCAGCGATAACCTGCGGCCAGCGCCCGAAGACGAGCCACCCGTTCCTCGGTAGCCGGGTGCGTACTGAACAACCCGGCGATGCCGCCTCCTGACAGCGGGTTCATGATCATCATCTGCGCCGTGGCCGGATGCTCTTCGGCCACGTGCATCGGGATTCCACGCGCATAGCGGTCGATCTTGGTCAGCGCGTCGGCCAGCGCATTCGCATCACCGCTGATCTCCGCACCACCACGATCGGCCTCGAATTCGCGCGAGCGCGAGATGGCCATCTGGATCAGCGAGGCTGCGAGCGGGGCAAGCAGGGCCACCAGAATGGTGGCGACGGGATTGGCCGGACGCCCCTCGGAATCGCGGCCGCCAAAGAACATCGCAAAATTGGCCAGCGCCGAAATGGCCCCGGCCATCGTCGCCGAGATTGTCGAAATCAGGATATCACGATGCTGCACGTGCGCCAGTTCGTGCGCCATGACGCCACGAATCTCGCGTGCCGAAAGCAGATTCAGAATCCCTGTCGTCGCGGCAACCGCAGCGTTTTCCGGATTACGCCCCGTGGCAAAGGCATTGGGCTGCGCTTCGTCGATCAGGTACACCCGCGGCATCGGCAATCCGGCGCGCTGGGCCAATTCCCGCACCATGGCGTAGAACTGGGGCGCAGAGGCTTCGTCGACTTCCCGCGCGTTGTACATTCGCAACACCATCTTGTCGGAAAACCAGTAGGCGAAGAAATTCATCGCCCCGCCGAAGACAAGCGCCATGATCATGCCATTAGCGCCACCCAGATAAGCACCGATGGCGCCAAACAAGGCCACGATGGCCGCCATCAGGACCGTCGTCTTTAGCCAATTGCCAAGCATTGTTACAGTCTCCTCACGGTTGCAGAACTAAAGCGGAACTCGATTCCGCCTGTACTTAGATTGGGAATACTGGTGAAAATTCAAGACGGCAGAGTAAATGCCGCGCCCCTAGCGATCGGATGTCCAGCAAGGAACTGTGCCACCGGCAAACGCTTGCCTCCGGCTTTCTGCAGTTCGGCGACGCACAGCCCGCCTTCGCCACAAGCTACGACGATTCCAGTCCGATCGGCCGATACGACAGTTCCCGGTACCGCCGCTACCGGGACGACCTCGGCACGCCAGACCTTGACGGCCACACCGTCAAGAGTCCCCGCCGCCCCCGGAAACGGATTGAAGGCCCGTATCCGGCGTTCGAGCTGAAGCGCCGGCAAGCGCCAGTCGAGTTGTGCTTCCGATTTCTCGATCTTGGCCGCGTAGGTCACCCCATTTTCGGATTGTGGGACCGAGACGATCGGAAGCCTGGCGAGCGTGTCGACAATCAGTCGCGCGCCCAACTCGGCAAGCTTGTCGTGCAATGATCCCGCAGTTTCGTCAGAAGAGATCGGTACATTCCCCGACAGAAGCACGGGCCCAGTATCGAGCCCGGCTTCCATCTGCATGATGCACACGCCGCTCTCCGCATCGCCTGCCAGAATGGCGCGCTGGATCGGGGCCGCACCACGCCAGCGCGGCAGCAGCGAGGCGTGGATATTGATACAGCCGAAGCGCGGCATGTCGAGAACCACCTGCGGCAGAATCAGGCCGTAGGCAGCAACAACCATCACGTCGGCCTGGACGGCACGGACTCGCTCCTGCGCCACCGGATCCTTCAGCGTGGACGGTTGGAATACGTCAATTCCCGAAGCTATCGCCACTTCCTTGACTGGCGATGGTCGAAGCGTCATCCCTCGGCCGGATGGCCTATCCGGCTGAGTAAGCACTAGCTCCACTTGGTGCCCGGCGGCGAGAACGGCCTTCAGGGAACGCGCCGCGAAATCGGGCGTTCCGGCAAAGATGAGTTTCATGCGGTTATTTTTGCCTGCTTGGCCAGCTTGGCCTTGATGCGGGTCTGCTTGAGGAGGGACAGGTGCTCGACGAATACCTTGCCATCCAGATGGTCGATCTCGTGCTGCAGGCAGACGGCCAGCAAGCCATCCGCATCGATCTTTCTCTCGACGCCTTCAAGGTCAAGATAGCGCACCACGACGTTCTCGGCACGTTCCACCTTATCGTAGATGCCCGGGACCGACAGGCAACCTTCCTCACACACCTGGGTGCCGTCGCTTTCCATGATTTCCGGGTTGATCAGGACCAGGAGTTGATCGCGCATCTCCGAAATGTCGATCACGATGAGACGCTGGTGCACATCCACCTGGGTAGCCGCCAACCCTATCCCCGGAGCTTCGTACATCGTCTCCGCCATATCGCGCGCCAGGCGCTTTATGCTTTCGTCAATTAATTGAACCGGTGCAGCAACCTTCTTCAGACGCGGATCGGGGAAGCGGAGAATTGGCAGTAAGGGCATAAAAAGCTTGATCGAAGAAGTGATTACGTGCAGAATCTAATGCAACATCTACAAATACAGGGCAATATTTGCGCATTGTATGCGATGTCTGCGGCAGACAGCGATTAAGCGATACGACAAGCAAAAAGCCTCGCCGTTCGCCGCCACTGAATTGCCGCAAGCAACTTCAGCGTGCTGATTGCTTGTTCGTATGAGGATAACACGATGATCCGCATTATTTCCGCGCTCATTCTGGCTGCCGCCGCCGCCCTGGCTAATGCGGCTGATCAGCCGGTAAAGCTCGCCGACACAGCGCCCCAGCAACACATCGTCGTTCCCGGCGATACTCTATGGGATATCTCCGCGAAGTTTCTCAAGGAGCCCTGGCGCTGGCCCGAAATCTGGCGCATGAACAAGGCGCAGATCAAAAATCCTCACCTGATCTATCCGGGCGATGTGATCGTCCTCGAACGTGACGCGAACGGCAGCCCCTATCTGCGCCTCCAGTCAAAGGTGCGCCCGCAAATCTACGCAGAGCAGTTGGTGACGGCCATTCCGCCAATACCGCCAAACGTGATCGAGCCGTTCATTTCGACACCTTTGATCGTCGAACAGGGCGGTCTGGATTCCGCTGCCCGCATTGTAGCCACCCAACAGGATCGCGTATTTCTGGGCAAAGGGGATATCGCCTACGTCGCCAACGCCGATCCGGCACAAAAGGAGTGGCAAGTCTATCGCAATGGCCAGGCTCTCCATGATCCGGAGAATAGCAAGCTCATTCTCGGGTACGAAGCGTTCCATCTGGGTACGGCGACGCAGGCCAAACCCGGAGATCCGGCCATATTCGAAGTCGTGACCGCCAAACAGGAAATCGGGCGGGGTGATCGATTGGTGCCCGCCGTTCGTCCGGCCTTGATCGATTACGTCCCACACAAGCCGGAAGGTGCAATTGATGGACGGATTATCTCGGTTTACGGTGGCGTAGGCAGCGGCGGAAGGTTGTCTATCATATCCCTGAGCCGCGGTAGCCAGGATGGCGTCGAGATCGGTCATGTGCTCGCACTCGAGAGAAACCGCACGGTCGTTCAGCGCGACGAGAACGACCAAAAATTCGACGTTGTCATACCCGCCCAGCGGTTCGGACTGGCTTTTGTCTTCAGGACATTCGAGCGGATATCCTATGCCTTGGTCGTTCAGTCCGACGGAACCGTAGAAGTCAACGACTTCGTTCGTACGCCTTGAGCGATGGACAACCCGGGTCACTCTCCACTTGGCTTAGACTGACCCTTATCCCCGGCATTGGCGGGGAAACACAGCGAAAGCTGCTTTCGGCCTTCGGGTGGCCAGATGCCATCTTCTCTGCCAGCTACAGTTCCCTGCATGCAGTCATCGGCGAAAAAGCTTCGCGGCTGTTGCTCGATACCAACAATGTAGCGGCGATTGCCGCTGCCGAAGCGTGGGCAACCGGCCAAGGTCAGCATATCGTAACGCTCGCGGATCCGGCTTACCCGCGAGCCCTGCTTGAGATTCCTGATCCACCAACGGTTCTGTACGTCCGCGGACGCCTGGAGTTGCTCAACCAGCCCGCCCTGTCCATCGTCGGCAGCCGTAATCCTACGCCGCAGGGATTCGAGAATGCCGGGAGGTTCGCCGCCGCCTTGGCAGATGCCGGACTGGTCATCGCGAGCGGTTTGGCGCTGGGTATTGATGCTTCAGCGCATCGTGGCGCTCTATCGGTCAGCGGAGGCACCATCGCCTTCATCGGCACTGGAATCGATCGTATCTATCCCGCGCGCAATCGGGAACTGGCACACGAAATCGGCGCGAAGGGTGCAATTGTCACCGAATTTCCGATTGGGACGCCTGTCCTGGCCGCGAATTTCCCGCGCCGGAATCGCCTGATTTCCGGAATCGCCACAGGCGTACTGGTCGTCGAGGCGGCGGTGGAAAGCGGCTCACTGATTACCGCTCGGCTTGCTGGCGAGCAAGGGCGTGACGTATTTGCGATACCGGGTTCGATCCACTCTCCCCTGGCCAAGGGTTGCCACAGATTGATCAAACAGGGAGCCAAGCTGGTTGAGACTGCGCAAGATATTCTTGAGGAGTTGCACTGGCCAGTCGCGCCACACACAGCACCGGGTACACCGGAGCAAACACCCTCCCTGTCCGGAAATGTCGAACTGCTGGCGCATATGGGCTATGATCCCTGCAGCGTCGACGAACTGGCCACGCGATCGGGCTTGACCGCTGACACACTTTCCGTAATGCTGCTGCACCTTGAACTGGAAGGGCGCATCGCCAGTCTGCCCGGTAACCGTTATCAGCGCCTTCAGGGCAATTGAATCTTTTCGTGTGTTCCGGTTCCTCACACCACAGGTGATCTGGCACACAGACTTGTTTACTTCATGATCGACATCCTCGTTTATCTCTTTGAAAATTTCCACGATTTCTCCGCTCACCCGAAACAAGAGGCGTTAGCGCGCAAGCTCGGCGCCGCCGGGTTCGAAGAGAAGGATGTTTCGGAAGCGCTTGACTGGCTCACTGAACTTAAGAGTTCTCAGTTCCAGCCATTCGAATTCGCTGATCGTTCAACCCGATTCCTTTCTTTCGATGAACGCAGCAAGCTTGGCACTGAATGCCACCGTTTTCTTTTGTTTCTGGAATCCGCCGGTTTGGCGACAGGGTCGCAACGCGAACTCATCATCGACCGCGCCATGGTGCTGGAGGACAATCCCGTTCCGCTGGGCAAGTTCAAGATCATTGCCCTGATGGTATTGTGGAGCAGTCAAGCTAGTCTTGATCCGCTAATTGTCGAGGAGCTGCTTTACGACGATAGCGATCCGTTGTTGTTGCATTAGGCATCCCGACTCGGCCAAGCACGCTACGGTCCCGCTTCCACATACCCGGAGTGTTTATCGTCATCTGCTGTGCGGGCAATACTCGTATTCACTGACGATCAACCGCCAATCCATGCATGCTGCTTGCCAAGCGAGACAGAGTACTTTTATCATGGCTCGCAACAGAGCTTTCCCATGAGATGTGCATGACATCTTTTTTCATTGAAAGTCCAGGCGTAAATAATTCATGAGCAAGAAGCTGATCATTGCCGAAAAGCCTTCCGTCGCTGCCGACATCGCACGCGCCCTGGGTGGATTCACCAAGCATGACGAGTATTTCGAAAGCGAAGACCACATTATCTGTTCCGCTGTTGGTCATCTGCTCGAACTCGCCTGTCCTGAAGACTTTGAGGTCAAACGCGGGAAATGGTCATTTGCCCATCTGCCTGTCATTCCACCCCACTTCGACCTGCGGCCGATTGAAAAGACCGAATCGCGGCTCAAGTTGCTCGCTCGCTTGATCAAACGCAAGGAAGTAACCAGCCTTGTCAACGCGTGTGATGCGGGACGGGAAGGGGAGTTGATTTTCAACTATATCGTGCAGCACGTTAAGACCACCAAACCGGTCGAACGCCTGTGGCTTCAGTCAATGACGCAACCGGCGATACGCGAAGGCTTTTCGCAATTGCGCGCGGGGAGCGAAATGCAGGGTTTGGCAGATGCCGCCGTATGCCGATCCGAATCCGACTGGCTGGTTGGAATTAATGGCACACGCGCGATGACTGCGTTCAATTCGAAGACCGGCGGATTTCATCTGACCACGGTCGGACGCGTCCAAACCCCCACGCTGGCGCTAATCGTTGAACGCGAAGACAAGATAAGGAAATTCAAGCCACGTCCGTATTGGGAGCTTGAAGCGTCTTTCGCGTGTTCCAACGGAGAGTACAAAGGTCGCTGGTTTGATGAGAATTTCTCGAAAACCAGGGGCGAGGAAGACGAGCATCTACGTGCCGATCGGATCTGGGACGAACAGCGCGCCGTGGCGCTTCAGACTAAATGTGTCGGACGCAAAGGGGAGGTATCGGAAGAGGCGAAACCCTCTACCCAGCTTTCGCCCCTTTTGTATGACCTGACCAGCCTGCAACGGGAAGCCAACAGCAGGTTCGGCTTTTCGGCAAAAATGACACTCGGGTTGGCGCAGGCGCTTTATGAAAAGCACAAGGTGTTGACTTACCCGCGGACCGATTCGCGCGCACTGCCCGAAGACTATATCGCCAATGTCAAGGATGCGCTGCGTACATTTACCGGTGAAGGTATTGGCAAAGGGCACGACGAGGCTCTGCTGGCAAGATACTCTCCTTTTGCCCATCAGATTCTGGCCCGCAACTGGGTGTTACCCAACAAGCGGATTTTCAACAACGCCAAGATATCCGATCACTTCGCCATCATTCCGACGCAACAGGCACCGCGACATCTCTCCGAGCCGGAGCAGAAACTCTATGACATGGTCGTCAAGCGCTTCCTGGCGGTTTTCTACCCTGCTGCAGAGTATATGGTCACGACCCGCATCACACGCGTCGAGAGCGAACCCTTCAAGACTGAAGGAAAAGTTCTCGTTAACCCGGGCTGGCTGGCCGTTTACGGGAGGGAAGGCCAAGAAGGTGACGAAGGCAATCTGGTTGCCATCAAACCCAAGGAAGTCGTAACCGCCGAGGAGGTCATTCTCAACGCAACGGCAACCCGGCCGGCCGCCCGCTATTCCGAAGCAACGCTGCTCTCGGCAATGGAGGGAGCAGGAAAAATGGTCGACGACGAGGAATTGAAAGCGGCGATGGCTGGGCGTGGCCTTGGAACTCCGGCGACCCGAGCGCAAATCATCGAGAATCTTATCGGCGAGCAGTATTTGCACCGAGAGGGGCGGGAGCTTCTTCCCACCGCAAAGGCTTTCTCACTGATGACGTTGCTCAACGGCCTGGGTATTCCCGAACTTACAG
Organism: uncultured Propionivibrio sp.; assembly: GCA_964499185.1. GTDB lineage: Bacteria > Pseudomonadota > Gammaproteobacteria > Burkholderiales > Rhodocyclaceae > Propionivibrio. The sequence goes on from CAZCJW010000026.1 coordinate 12,738, forward strand.
CACCGGAGCTCACGGGCGAGTGGGAGTACAAGCTGGCAAGAATGGAACGAGGCGAAATGTCGCGTGATGCGTTCATGCAGGAGATCGCGGCCATGACGCAACACATTGTTGACCGGGCCAAGAGCTATGACAGTGACACCATCCCCGGAGATTTTGGTGAACTCGTCACACCGTGTCCGAAGTGTGGTGGCAAGGTGAAGGAAACGTACAAGAAATTTCAGTGCCAGAGTTGCGATTTTTCGCTGTGGAAAATCGTTGCGGGCCGGCAGTACGAAGCGGCTGAGATTGAGGAATTGCTTACCCGGAAAGTTATCGGACCATTGAGTGGATTCCGCAACAAGATGGGGAGACCGTTCAACGCAATTATTCGACTCAATGAGAGTCATCAGCCCGAGTTCGATTTTGGGCAAGGTGCTGGTGGAGACGATTCCGGAGCGGAGGAAATCGATTTTTCAGGACAGCAATCTCTCGGACAGTGTCCAAAGTGCGGCGCGGGGGTTTTCGAGCATGGATTGGCGTATGTCTGCGAAAAGTCCGTTGGGCCTTCCCGTGTTTGCGATTTCCGTTCAGGGAAAGTCATTCTTCAGCAAGTTGTCGATCCAGAGCAGATGACCAAGTTACTGTCCACCGGGCGAACTGATCTTCTCAGAGGGTTTATCTCCGCCCGCACCCGCAGAAAGTTTTCTGCGTTTTTGGTTCGTGGAACGGATGGAAAAGTTGGTTTCGAGTTTGAAAAGAAGGAAGCCAAGCCCAAAACTGCGGCTAGCCAGACAGGGCCCGCGGAAAAGAAAAAGACTCCGGCTAGGAAAATCTCGCCGGGTAAGGGCGAATAAGTTCCAGTAGTTTTGCGTGCCGCTATGTTTCACGTGAAACTTGGCGGTGGCAGTCCTGCTTACCCTGCTTGAAAAGGCATAACCGTGACTCCGGCGGGTGGACTATCGCTTATTGCCGCATGCAATACATCAATGACCTGAGGCCTCGGAAAAGTAACTCGCCATGCCAAGGCCACCCGCCTCGTGGGTTGAGGTTCCGAAAACCGGCGTATTTCCAAAAGGCCAGATCCTTCAGGCCACGACGCTGCCGCTGAGACCGGAACAACAGAAATACCCGCACCGCTCGCCACCATATGCCGGATCGTTTCCAAAGAACTGCCTTCGAGCGATCCCTCCATGCCTCCTGATTGCGATAACTTTGGACATGCCTCGACAACCTGGTCCCTGAAGCAATTGCCCTTGCCCAGGAGTAACAGATTCTCCGTGGCGACTTGATCACGCGATATCGTGGCGAAGTTTCCCAGCGGGTGGCTGATGGGCATCGCTAGGCAAAAAGGCTCATCGTACACCGTCCGCGAAACCACCCCATTTTCCGAAAACGGAAGAGCAACGATGATCACATCCAGATCCCCGCGACGCAGCTGTTCCGCAAGGTTCTCAGTGAAGTTTTCGTGAATATACAGTGGCATCTTCGGCGCTCGCACATGCAAAGCCGGAATCAGTCCGGGCAACAGGTACGGCGCAATGGTGTAGATGACGCCCACACGTAACGGTCCGACGAGGGGATTTTTCCCCTGCCCCGCTATTTCCTTAAGTCGGTTGGCTTCAAGGAGAACCTTCTCGGCCTGCGAGGCCATCTGTTCGCCAACCGGGGTCAACCGGACCTCCGATGAGGTCCGCTCAAAGAGTGTCACCCCCAGGCGTTCTTCGACCTTCTTGAGGGCCACTGAGAGGGTGGGCTGACTCACATGGCATTTCTCGGCGGCCCGCCCAAAATGCCGTTCACGGGCCAGCATTACGATATAGCGAAGTTCGGTTAATGTCATGGACCAATCGACCTCATCGCGGCAGGCCATCGAACACGCGAACCGACAGGGCACTCGTTCGCGTGTTAACGACAACGGTCAAACGTCAATATTCCGTGCCGCTAACGCATTGCTTTCAATGAAATTTCGACGCGGCTCCACGAGTTCGCCCATCAGCATGGTGAATATCTCATCGGCGCCAATAGCATCCTCGATTTGCACTTTCAGCAAACGGCGGACTTTCGGGTCCATCGTGGTTTCCCAAAGCTGCTCGGGATTCATTTCGCCCAACCCCTTGTAACGTTGCTTGCTTACACCTCTTTCCACTTCGCTCAGCAACCAACGCATGGCTTCAGCGAAACTCCCGACAGACTGCTTCTTTTCCCCCCGCGTCACGTATGCACCGGGTCCAAATAGATTGGAAAGAATACTTGCTGTCTTGCGCAATTGCGCATAATCGCCGCTATTGACGAAATCTTCATCAATAGCGCACACCTTGAGATTTCCGTGATGCATTTTTTCAAGCCGTAACTGCCAACACTCTTCGTCGGTATGGAAATGCGCACTGATCTGAATCCCTGCCTTGACGCCCACTGAGGCCATCAATGCATCCGCGCTTGCATTTGTCGATGTCTCGGTTGATAGGTCTATTTCAAGGTTCGCATCGATCATCGCATACAGCACTTCCGAATTAATCAGATGTGATAGGCGATTAATGACAGCTTCGGCCAGAAGATATTCGCGAGCCAGCTCCTCGAGAGCTGCGCCTGAGATCGCCGAGGCTCCCTGCCGGGAGAACAGCGCGGAATCTTCAAGCGCCAATGTCAGCAAGAACTGGTTAAGTGCTTGATCATCCTTTATATAGCGCTCAGTCTTTCCGTGCTTGACCTTATAAAGCGGCGGCTGAGCGATATAGATATGACCGCCCTCCACGAGTTCGGGCATCTGACGATAAAAGAAGGTCAGTAGCAGTGTGCGAATATGTGCGCCGTCAACGTCGGCATCGGTCATGATGATCAGACGGTGGTAGCGTAGCTTCTCAGGTTTGTATTCATCTTTTCCAATGCCGGTGCCCAGCGCCGTAATCAAGGTGGCGATTTCCTGCGATGAAATCAATTTGTCGAAACGTGCCTTCTCGACATTCAAGATCTTTCCCTTGAGAGGAAGAATGGCCTGAAATTTTCTGTCGCGTCCCTGTTTCGCCGATCCACCTGCGGAATCGCCCTCGACCAGATAGAGTTCGCACAGCGCCGGGTCCTTTTCCTGGCAGTCGGCAAGTTTTCCTGGCAACCCCACGCCATCGAGCAAACCTTTGCGCCGGGTCATTTCCCGGGCTTTACGGGCGGCATCGCGCGCGCGCGCCGCTTCGACGATTTTTCCGGTAATAACCTTGGCGTCAAGCGGTCGCTCCGCCAGAAACTCGGTGAGCTTGGCGGCAACGATTTCCTCAACGGCTGGACGCGCCTCCGAAGACACCAGTTTCATCTTTGTCTGGGAGGCGAATTTCGGATCAGGCATCTTTACGGACAAAACGCACGCAAGCCCCTCGCGCATATCATCGCCGGTAATGTCGACCTTCGCCTTCTTGGCAATTTCGTTTTCTTCAATGTACTTGTTAATCACGCGGGTCATCGCAGCCCTCAATCCAGTAAGGTGCGTACCCCCGTCAGCCTGGGGAATGTTATTGGTGAAGCATAGAACCTGCTCAGCGTAGGTGTCGTTCCATTGCATTGCCACTTCGATTCCGATTGAGCCATGGGCAATCGCCGATTCTCCGGCCGCATAGAAGACGTTGGGGTGCAATACCGTCTTTGAACGGTTGATGTATTCGACAAACCCCTTGACCCCGCCGAGGAAAGCAAAGTCTTCTTCCTTTCCCGTGCGCTGATCGATCAGGCGAATCTTCACTCCGTTATTGAGGAAGGAGAGTTCGCGCAAGCGCTTGGCGATGATTTCGTAGTGAAACTCAACCTGTCCGAAAATTTCTTCGTCGGCCATGAAATGAACTTCAGTTCCTCGTTTCTCGGTATTCCCGATGATCTTCAGAGGCGAAACTTCGATGCCGTTCTGGATTTCCACCTTTCGGTCAACAACCGCTCCCCGAGAAAAATCCAGTTGGTATTTTTTTCCTTCACGACGGATCGTCAGCCTCAGCCATCTGGAAAGGGCATTGACACACGATACGCCGACACCGTGCAGACCTCCGGAAACCTTGTAGGAATTCTGGTTGAATTTTCCACCGGCATGCAGAACACACATGACGATTTCCGCAGCAGATCGCTTAGGCTCATCCTTGTCATCAAACTTGATGCCAGTGGGAATGCCACGCCCATTATCTGTTACCGAAATTGAGTTATCCGCATGGATGGTGATAACAATATCGTCACAGTGGCCAGCCAGCGCTTCGTCGATGGCGTTGTCGACAACCTCGAACACCATATGGTGCAAACCTGTTCCGTCGGACGTATCCCCAATGTACATCCCGGGACGTTTCCTTACTGCTTCCAGGCCTTCTAGCTGCTGGATACTCGACTCATCGTAGGCTGGTTGGCCAATATCTTCAATCATGCAATTTCCAATTCATGTTTCACGTGAAACTATTACAACAATTTGATTTATATAATCAAATACGCATCGGCATAACAACATACTTGAATCTTTCATTTCCCGGTATGGTCAGCAGAGCACTCGAATTCGCATCGTTGAATCCCCACTCGACCATTTCGGACGAGGCATTGTTCAATACATCCAGCAAATAGCCAACATTGAATCCAACATCCACCGAATCGCCCGAATAATCGACCTCAATTTCTTCCTGAGCTTCCTCGTGCTCCGCGTTGGCGGCCATGATCTTCAAACTGCCGGGCGTCAACACCAGGCGTACCCCCCGGAATTTTTCGTTTGTGAGAATCGCGGCCCTAACCATTGATTGAAGAAGCGCGGTCCTGTTCAAAATCACCAAATTTTTCAGCGTACTCGGAATGACTCTTTCATAGTCCGGGAATTTTCCGTCGATCAGCTTTGAAACCAACGCAATGCTTCCAAACTGAAAGCGGATCTGATTGGTCGCCATCTCGATGTGGACCGGATCTTCACTGTCGGTGAGCAATCGGTTGAGCTCCAGGACGGTCTTGCGTGGCAGTATCAATTCCTGACGCGGAAGCGATACGTTTTCACCAAGCGACATACTGGCGAACGCCAGTCGATGTCCATCAGTAGCCACGGCGCGTAGCTCGCTTCCTTCAATCAGCAATAACAGCCCGTTAAGGTAATAACGTACATCCTGGGCGGCCATTGAGAATTGTGTTTGTCCAAGGAGGTACCGAAACTGCTTCTGTGTAACCGTCACCGTCCTGGGATCCGTTTCCGAAATGGCCATTCGCGGAAAATCTTCCGCCGGTAGGGTTTGCAGGCTAAAGCGGCTTTTCCCAGCCTTAACCTGCAAACGCTTGTCCTCTAGATTTAGCGTGATTTCGGCCGCTTCCGGCAGCGATCGCAAGATATCCTGCAGTTTTCTCGCACCGACCGTTATTGCGCTGTCTCCATCGCCACCCGTAACAGCCGTCGAAGTGGTTATTTGGATTTCGATATCCGTCGCCAGAAAAGTCAGATTGTCGCCCTTCTTTTCAAGCAGCACGTTTGACAGTATGGGTAGGGTATGTCTCTTTTCAACAATTCCGGAAACGGACTGCAACGGCCCAAGAAGCATGTCACGCTGTGTTTTTACAAGAATCATATTTATATAAGTCCTATAAAGATAATCTCAAAGACAACTTTGTGGATAATTTAAAATTACGTATATTTAACAATTAGTTACAACATAAAATAGGAACTGAAAAAACTATGTATTCCTCTGTGAATAAAAACTAACAACTTATCCACAAGCCGATTATTTTTGACTTGTTAAAGTATTCAACACAGGTTTTACACCTTGTTATCCCCATCCATCGTCCTAACCTTTCAATACCTGCAACAACACGTGTACGGCGTGGTTCAAATCATTGTCCTTCGCACGCAACGAATCAATGGTGCGTACGGCATGAAGAACTGTCGTATGGTCGCGACCCCCAAATGCTTCCCCTATTGACGGATAACTCTGAGAAGTCAGATTCTTGGCCAGCCACATGGCCACCTGCCGAGGGCGCGCAATCTGTCGTGAACGCTTTTTTGAGAATAGATCGGCTACCTTGATCTTGAAATAGTCGGCAACCGTTTTCTGAATGTTCTCAACCGTAATTTGTCGATTAACAGCACCGATCAAATCCTTAAGCGCTACCTTGGCAAGATCGAGATCGATTCGACGACCATGAAAAGAGGCATAGGCCAGCACTTTCTTCAAGGCGCCTTCGAGCTCGCGAACATTGGATCTCAAATGCTTGGCGACGTAGAACGCCACTTCGTCGTCAAGGGCAACACCCTCGATCTCAGCCTTTTTCTTGAGGATCGCTACACGCATTTCAATTTCCGGAGGTTCGATCTGTACCGTGAGTCCCCAGTCGAATCGCGTGATCAACCGATCTTCCAGCCCTGATATATCCTTGGGGTAAGTATCGCAACTGATTACGATCTGCTTCTTTGCTTCGATCAACGCATTGAATACGAAGAAAAATTCTTCCTGAGTACGATTTTTTCCGTTGAAAAACTGAACATCATCAAGCAACAGGACATCAAGGGAACGGTAATACCGTTTGAACGCGTCGAACGACTTTGTTTGATAGGCGCGAACCACGTCGGAATAATAATCTTCAGCGTGGACATAACGGACAACCTTTTCTGGACATTGCTCGAGAATTTCGTTACCGATGGCATGGATGAGATGAGTCTTTCCGAGACCTGCCCCTCCGTAAATGAACATTGGGTTATAGGCTCCGCCCCCTGGATTCGAGGCGACCTGCAGCGACGCTGCCCGGGCAAGATCATTGGCCTTCCCGACAATCAGGTTATCAAAGGTAAAACTCGGAATGAGCCGCGTCTTGTCATACGCCGGGACTACACGAGTCTTTTCGGGCAAACGTTCTGCTGAAACAGGTCCCGGAACGGGGCGTTGGATTCCTGCAGATCTTGAAACATCAGTTCTCGCAGTCGATGAAGCAGATTCCCTGAGATCCACAACAAGCGAAATATTCACTGGAGCGGAAAAAAAATTGTGGCCGAGTTCTTCGATTCGCCCGAGATACCGCTCCTTTACCCATTTCAAAATGAATCCATTTGGTGCGACGAGGCGTAACCCATCGCTCGGCGTTTCCTCGCCCTCGAGACGCAAGGGGCGGATCCAGGTGTTGAACTGTTGAGATGACAGTTCCAGTTCAAACTGGCTCAGACAGGAATTCCAAAAGCTGCTCATTACTTACGCTTCAATAAAATCGATAACATGGAAAAATGGCGAAATCAAAAACCACGCCAATCAGACTATGGAAGAATTGGGGCGACTTCATGAGTTGAAAGAAATAGTGATTGCACTATCAAGAACAGAAACCCAAGTCCTTCACCGTGCTTTCAAATAGTCTTCTCCGGGAAAAACACAGGATTGGGAATATCGCCAACCGTGCGATTTTAACCCGCCGTTATAGAGTTATCCACAGCATGGACAAAAATTTGCAGTTGACAACATTGCCCGTATCAAGGTCTAATCATTGGTTCAATTCGTAATGACTTCAAGGGTTTTCACATGAAACGCACCTATCAACCGTCGGTAGTTCGCCGCAAGCGTACCCATGGCTTTCT
>CAZCJW010000027.1:0-20244 GCA_964499185.1 uncultured Propionivibrio sp.
GGCGGCATCGACGTTCGGGCTGTTCTTGAAGATCGCCACCGGGCTGGGGATGACCAGCATTTCAGGCGGGTAAACGAGCTGGAGCGTGGCGCCCTTGTCGACCTTGTCGAGCGTGATGTAGTCGACCGCCAGACTGCCGAGCAAATCGCCGGAAGCCGTGTCATCGACGACCTGGCCCGACCCCTTGCCCATTTTGGCGCCGTTGGCACGCAATGCCTCGAAGAATTCCCAGCCGAAGGTCTTGGAGATCACCGCGACGCTCATGTACGCGGTGCCGGAGAGGGCCGGGTTGGCGATGCCGAAGGCACCTTTGAACGCGGGCTTTTTCAGGTCGTCCCAGGTCTTGGGGGCTTCCTTGACGTGCTTGGTGTTGTAGGCGATGCCCAGCGTCCCGAGGCGCGCGGCAGTGAATGAGCCGTCGTAATCCGGAAGCGGATTCATCAGCGCTTTCGATTCGGTTGGGATGTAAGGAAGCAGGAGTCCGTTGGCCTTGAGCTGGTAAAAGTCAGGCACTTCGCTGGTCCACAGCACGTCGGCGAGGATCTTGCCCGATTCGCGCTCGGCGGCGATCTTGGCCATCAGTTTGCCGGCGCCGGCCGACTGGAAGTCGATCTTGATGTCCGGGTTTTTTTTCATGAAAGCGGTTTTCAAGCCGCCGACCATCGATTCCTTCATCGACGTGTAAACATAGAGTTTCTGCTGGGCGAAGGCGCCGAACGACAGGCTCCCCAACAGCAGGGCGGCAGAACAGAGCGACAACAATTTCTTTGAACGCATGGATTGACCCCTCGACAAAAAACGACATGGAAAGCCGCCTGTCGGGTGCAAACGCATGTAGGGTCGCACCCGGCGCGGCCGGTTCTTTGCTGCTGGGAGGTAATCTAGGCGCCTGAAAACAGGCTAGCAAATCACTATTTGTGATCGCTGTGATAAGCGATTCTTTGGATACGGATCAGGCCACTAATGCTTCAGCCCGATGAAGCAGAAAGTTTCCGTCATTCCGGCGCAGGCCGGCATCCCGTATCGGAGATCAATCGCCGACTGGACCCCGGCCTTCCCCGGGATGACGAATTCTCGCTGCGGTTCGCGCCTGGCCAACCAGGCAAATCCGGGGTTTACGAAGCGAACCACTAAATGTTGGCCAGGGGAATGGCGCTGCCTTGAATTTCGAGTTTTTCCATCTGCTCGAGGAGGCATTGGAGGTTGTCATGCAGTTCCGTCAGTACGTTTCCGGGCAGTTTGCCCAATGCATCGGGAAGCAAACCGCGGACCGGTTTGGGTGCCTGTTCAAGGCGTTTTTGTCCTTCTTCGGTCACGAAGATTCCGGCGATACGGTTGTCGTCCCTGTTGCGTTCCCTGCGTACCAATTGCAGTTCGATCAATTTTGCGAGGATGTTGCTGGCTGTTGACTGATGTACCGACATGGACCTGGCGAGTTGGGTCAGGCTTGTTCCGGGCTGCTCGTCGATGACTGCCAGCGCCCAGAGCAGGGCGCCGCTGATACCTACACGGTCTTCGATCGACTGGAAGTGCTTGCGCACCGATCTGAAAATCACCCTGAACTGACGCAATACTTCCATATCCAGGGGCGGTTCCGGGATGGGTGCAGGACGGTCGCGGTTCATGGTTGGCTCGTGTGTTGATTGGATGTGTCAGTTGATCATGCAGTGCGAACGGATTCGATATGCAGCGTCTGGGTCGGGAAGGCGAAATTGATGCCTTCATCCTCCAGGCGTTCAATCAACGCCAGATTGATGGCCTGCTGGATATCCATGTAGCGCGTGTAATCCGGGCTCAGAACGTAATACACGACTTCGAAATCCAGACTGCTGGCGCCGATAGCCTTGAAATGAGTCCTGTCGAGTCGGACGTCCGCGTGCGTTTGCACGGCATCCCGGATGATTTCGTTGACGCGTTTGAGTTTTTCGGACGAGGTGCCGAACACGAGTCCGATCTGGAATACGACGCGCCGCTCGGCCATGCGTTTGAAGTTGCGGATGCGGCTCTTCAACAAATCGGCGTTGGAGAAGATCAACTCTTCCCCGGAAAGGCTCTGGATGCGGGTGGTCTTCAGTCCCACATGCTTGACCGATCCCATCATCCCGTCGATGACGATGAAATCGCCGGCGACGAAGGGTTTGTCAAGCGCGATGGACAGCGAGGCAAACAGGTCGCCCAAGATGTTCTGTACGGCGAGGGCGATGGCGATGCCGCCGATGCCCAGGCTGGCGACCAGCGTCGTGATGTTGACACCGAGGTTGTCGAGAACCATCAGGATCAGGATGATCCACAAGGCAACTTCCGTGAGGAACGAAATAAAACCGTAGTTCATCGCGGCGGCGCCGTTGTCGGATTCCCGGGACAGCTTTATCTGCATGGCGCGCCAGCCACGGATCGCCTGATGTCCCCATAAGCCGGTCTGCGAAAGGAGCAGCAGGGTGAATCCGTGGTCGATTTTCGATTCGAGCCAAGGTGACAGCGTCAGATGGTTGAGCCCGACCAGCAACGCGATGCCGGCCAGCATCAGGTTATGGGTTCGGGCCACGACATCGGTCAGGATGTCGTCCCAGAGCGTGCTGCTGCGCTGCGACCACTGGGTCAGTTTGCTGACCAGAACCATCCGGACAAAATACAGGAGGGAGAATGTCAGGAGGGCAAGCCCACACGCGATCAGCAGATCGTCCGTGCTGTTCTGTTCTATAAAGCGTTGAAGATATTTCATCGGTTGATCTCCTTTTTCGCGCGCCGAATCAATCCGTCGATACGCTGGATGAACGTGACCATCTCGTGTTGCGAATTCAGACAGAAAGCCGCCGCCGATGGTGTCTCATGGCCGACCCGGATGGTCAGCCAGCCAGGAAGCGCCCTGCGGAATACGCTTTCATCGGTTTCGTCATCGCCGATGAACATCGCATTGGGGGCGTTCTCGATGCGTTGCAACGTCAGTAGGGCATCGAACTTGTCGGGGGCATTGCCGGGCAGGAGGTTGACGACGCATTTGCCGCCAACGCGTCTCGGTAACGGGTCCAGCGACTGAGCCAGGTTATCCAGCGCCATACGGGCCGATTCCCGGTCAGCCGCCATGCGATAGTGCAGGGTCAGCGAGTGCCCTTTGGTTTCCATGCTGACTCCGGTTGGCAGGCATTCCCACGCGGCGAGAATCTGGTTTTCCCAGGCCGCGACCTCGGGCAGCTTCACCCCTGATGGTGGGGCTCCCGGCAACCCTTCCGCGCCGTGGTTGCCGACGATGTGCTTCGGGATAAATCCGAGCCTTTCACGAATGTCCTGTACCGATCGGCCGGTGATGATGGCAACCGTTGCAATCTCGCAAAGTCGTGTCATCGCAAGACTGATGCTGGTCGGGGTGCTGGCCGAATCGGGGTGCGGGACGATGGGTGCCAGCGTTCCGTCGAAATCGAAGGCCAGCAACGTATCCCGCTTGATGAAGCGGTTCAGGAAGGACTCGCCGTGCGGGGAAAAGATGTAACGCATCAGGCGTTCTCCGTGTGCGTGAGCAGGCGCGCCTCAATCCGTTCCCTTCGCCGGATGCGCGCGGCATCGAGCAGCATGAATCCGGCCCAGCGGAAAACGTTGCGTTCGCGCACCGTAGCGCGCAGGCTGCGCATGCGATCCCGCTGTTCGGCTTCCGGCATGGTCACGGCGCGGTACAGGGCGTCGGCCGTTTCCTCGACATGGTAGGGGTTGACGATCAGCGCCTCGGGCAGTTCCCCGGCCGCGCCGGCGAACTGGCTCAGGATCAGCACGCCTTTCTGGTCGTTGCGGCTGGCAATGAACTCCTTGCTGACGAGATTCATCCCGTCGTGCAGGCTGGTGACCACGCAAATGTCTGCCCCCCGATAGAAGCGGGTGACCGTTTCGCTGCCCTGGTGTTCCGCCAGCAGGATGAAGGGCTTGTAATCCGCCGTTCCGAACCGCTCATTGATCTCCTGCTCCCGGCGGGCCAGGCGTTCCTGGAAGTAGCGGTACTCGTCGAGCTCGCTGCGCGAGGGAGCCGCGACCTGGACCAACGTGAACTTGCCGATCAGTTCCGGGTGTTTCTCCAGGAGACGTTCCACGGCATTGGCGCGTTCGAGAATTCCTTTCGTATAGTCGAACCGATCCACGCCGACCGCAACGAGCCGGTCTTCCGGCAATTCGAAGCGCTGGCGCAGTTCGGCACGGCACGCCTCGATCGTCGGCCACGTGGCTTCTTCGTCCTGATCCGGCCAGCTGATGGAGATCGGGTAGCTCTTGATCAGCGTTTCCTGGCCGTCCAGCGTGATGATCGAGTGCTCATGCTCGATACGGGTTTCCAGGAAACGGTCGACCGTTTCGATGAAATTCTTGCAGTGGTAACGCGTGTGGAACCCGAGAATGCTGCTGCCCAGCATGCCGCGCAGCAATTCCTTGCGCCACGGGCAGATGCCGAAGGATTCCGGATTCGGCCAGGGGATGTGCCAAAAGGTGATGATGGTGGCACGCGGTAGACGCTCGCGGATGAGTTGGGGCAGCAAGGCAAAGTGATAGTCCTGGATCAGGATGACCGGGTCTTCGGTACGGGCCGAGGCGATGACCTTTTCGGCGAAGCGCTGATTGACCTCCTTGTAGTATTCCCAGTCCGAGACGCGGAAAACGGGGCGCACGTGGGCGATGTGACAGAGCGGCCACAAACCTTCGTTGGCGAAACCGTAGTAGTACCCCTCTTCTTCTTCCTTGCTCAGCCAGACGCGCTTGAGCGAATACGACGGATGGTCCGGCGGGACTCGTACCACGTCGTCCTTGTCCACCACCAGGCGGTCGGCCGAACCGCTGCCATGGGCGATCCAGGTTCCCGAGCACGCGCGCATGACGGGTTCAACGGCGGTCACCAGGCCACTGGCGGGGCGTTTGACGATGATGCCATCGGCTGTCTTTTCGTGGATGTACGGCTCGCGGTTGGAAACCACCAGCACTTCGTCGCCGCGCAGGTCGCCGTGTAGCAGGTCGCGGAGTTTTTCGGGGGTCCACAGGTCTGGCGGATTTTCACGGTAGCGGCGCTCGTCTTCCAACTCACGCAGCATGGCTCGCAGATCCTGTGCCAGCGGTTGAAGTTCGGGAGTGGGGTTCTCGAACGGCTTCAGCAGATTTTTGCCGCGCAGCAACTCGCGCACCCCTGAGAGCCAGCCGCGCAGGCTCAGGTGAGCGGTGATCACGGTGATCAGCGCGATGACGCTGCCCAGAATCACAAAAAACAGGATCAGGTAGCGGCGTGTATCTTCGCCGCGTTTCTCGGCAAAGCTCAGGTCGTGAACCAGGATCAGTTCCCCGAGGTTCAGGGGGGGGCGGCTCAGGGCTTCGACACCGATGTGCACCGAACCGCGGGCCAGCTTCAGGGTGGGGGAGCTCTTCTTCGCAAGCTCGTGCGCAATATCGCATGTGATCCCGTCCGGAAATCCGGCGGTCTTGTCGACGAGCTGCCCTTCGTGGTCGCAAAGGCCGACCCCCATAACCCGTTCGTCCATGATCAGGCGGTTGAAAACGCTGTCCAGCCTATGCCGGTCAAAGCTGACGATGGCATCAATCACGTTGTCGCTGATGGTGTTGGCGATCAGTTGCGAGCGGCTGTTCAGATCGCGCACGGTCCAGCGCAGCGAGAGCTGATCGACCAGTGGTACCGTCAAATAGGCGGTGGCGGCGATGACCACAAAGAGCGGGGCGATAAAGCGAAGTTGCAGACGAAGGGTGTTCATGGCGGTATCTCCGTTGCGAACGAGGCGTCTTTCGGAAGGAAGGCCATTCCCTGAAGGGAACTGCCCGGCGGGCTTGTCGTCCCGGTCTCCTCCAATGCTGGACCGGGATTTCCAGCTTGGTGGATCCCGGTGGTGCATGAGAATGACTGACGCTGAATGGATCAGCGGCTTCCAGGGACCAATCCGAACGCCGATTGAAAAACGAAATGGATCAGTGCTGGATTATATTTGTACAAATTGAATCTGTCACCAGATGTGCAAGAATGCGAATCATCAAATCGCCAGGTTTATCGTGTCTCTTGTGACGTGTTGGGAGGAATGAATGAGTAATCTGAATCTCGGCTTGATCGGCAACGGTGCGATCAGTGCGTTGATCGACGAGCGGGGCAGCATCGTGTGGAGCTGCTTTCCAAGGTTCGATGGGGATCCCGTTTTTTGCCATCTATTGCAGCCAAAGGGTCATGAAGCGGGAAGCGGCGCGTTTGGCATCGAGATGGTTAGCTTTGCCCGTGCCGAGCAGAAGTATGAAACCAACACGGCTGTGCTTACCACCCTCCTGTACGATCACGATGGAGGTTGCCTCGAAGTCACCGATTTCGCTCCGCGATTCCGGTTGTTCGGGCGGATGTTCCACCCGATGATGATCGTCCGTCAGGTGCGGCGGATTTCGGGAACGCCGCGCATGGCGGTCAATCTCCAACCCTTGTTCCGGTACGGCGAATTCAGTCCGGAGTTGACGTTCGGCAGCCATCACGTCCGCTATGTCGGCCCGCAGTTGACCTTGCGTTTGACGACCGATGCCTCGATCAATGCAATTGTGGAGAGGCGGCCTGTATTCGTCGACGACACGCTGACGTTCATCCTGGGCGCTGACGAAGCGCCGCATGAAGGGGTGGCCGCGGTCGGCCGGCGTTTTCTGGAAGAGACGAAAACCTACTGGCACGAATGGGTGCGCAGCCTTTTTGTACCGGTCGAATGGCAGGACGAGGTAATACGCGCCGCGATCACGCTGCAACTCAATGCCAGCGAGGATACCGGCGCCATCGTGGCGGCGATGACTACCTCGATTCCCGAACACGCTGATTCCGGCCGCAACTGGGATTACCGCTACTGCTGGCTGCGCGATGGCTATTTCGTGGTCAATGCGCTCAACCGGTTGGGGGCGACCGCGACAATGGAGAAGTATCTCGGCTACATTCTGAATGTTGCTGCCAGTGAGGAGCATGGGCAGCTTCAACCCGTTTACGGGATCAGTGGTGAAGAGAATTTGCACGAAAATAATGCCCAAAGCCTCGCCGGCTATCGGGGCATGGGGCCGGTCAGAGTCGGCAATCTGGCCTATGAGCAGGTGCAGCACGATGTCTATGGTTCGGCGATTCTTTCGGCCACGCACATGTTTTTTGACCATCGCCTGTTCCGCCGTGGCGATGCCGATCTGTTCCGGCGCCTGGAGCCACTCGGGGTGCAGGCGTTGGCGAATTTCGATCAGCCCGATGCCGGTATCTGGGAGTTGCGGGGCAAGAAGCGCGTGCACACCTATTCGAGCGTGCTGTGCTGGGCGGCGTGCGATCGCTTGTCGCGCATAGCACAACAACTCAAGTTGTCCGATCGCGAGAGTTACTGGCGCGAAGAGGCTACCCGCATGCACCGGGTCATCTGCGAGAACGCCTGGAACGAGAAGAAACAGGCCTTCGTTGCCGCCTGGGGCGACGATGCGCTCGATGCCAGTATGTTGTTGTTGCACGAGTTCGGTTTCCTGGCGGCCAGCGACCAGCGGTTCATTTCCACCGTGGCTGCCATAGAGGCCGAGCTTAAGCACGGCGATTTCATCTATCGCTATGTCGAGCAGGACGATTTCGGTACGCCCGACAATGCCTTCCTGGTGTGCACCTTCTGGTACGTCTATGCCCTGCAGGCGCTGGGCCGCAAGGATGAGGCATGCCATGTGTTCAGGACGCTGTTGCGTTGCTGCAATGCGCAAGGCTTGCTGGCCGAGGACTATTGTGGCCGTACTGGCGAATTGTGGGGGAACTTCGTCCAGACTTACAGTATGGTCGGGCTGATCAATTGCGCATTGCGTCTGTCGCAGCGCTGGGATCAGGCGTATTGATCACTGTCTCTCGGGTTGCCTGATCTGACTTATCGTTTTTTGCTGATCGGGCGGCCGACAACGTGCATCTCGCACTGCTTGCAGTCGAAACGGAGCGTCAGCTTGTCATTGCCGTTGCTCAGGATCAGCGGATCCGGGCGGATGCCTTTGACCTGCTTGGGGCAGAGGTTGAAACTGTAGCGCAGGCAGTGCTTGGTGATCATCAGCGAAACTTCGCCTGCCGCCGTGACATTCTCCTGGCCGCTTTCAAAGGCCGGTTCGATGAGCTTGACGCCGTGTCTCTCGTAGAAGGCGCGTGCGCGCTGGTTGTAAACGTTGCCGAGGTAGGTCAGGGCGTCTCCGGGGAACGGTACGGGCGGGATGACAGCCGGACGGCGTGGAGGGCGCTGCCAGGCAGCCTCGCGTGCCGTATCAAGCGCCTGGACGGCCTCGCGGCGTAGGGCGTTGATCGCCGATGCGGGTATGAACCATGGCGCGGAGAGTGACAGATCGATGGTGTTGGCCCCGTAGATCGTGTTGCCGAGTTTGCCCAGGTTTTCGTGCAGCGCAGCCAGTGCGCGCTCCGGGCTTTGCGCTGCCTCCTTGTCGTGTTGCAGCGTTGCTGTGGCAGTGATCCCGCGGTCGTCCTCCAAATGCAGGGCGAACCCGTTCGCGGTTTCCTCCAGTCGCAGATGCAACGGAATGCGCCGCTCGGCGCTTTTTTTCTCCAGTTGGCGTTCAAAATCCTGGTCGTGGTTGCGATAGACCGTCGTGCCAGGGCGCAGATCGGCCGGCAGTTTGCCGTCGGATAACGAAGGAAATAGACGATGGCTGCTACCGGCGCGCTCGGCGGTATTGATGCGTACGCCGGTCAATTCATTGTTGCTGTTGAAATAGGTCAGGCCGTCTCCATTATTGAGGCGCAGCGGCGTTGCGATTTCGAAACTGTTGCGAGTCAGCCGGATGATGGTTCCGATCCGCTGGCCCACGAACTTCGGTGAATCAAAAGCATCGATATCTGCACGCCGCTGGCGCAGGAAATAATCGGTGGCGCCGCGGTTGAAGGTCTTTTCCGGTTGTGGGGTGAAATAGAAGGTGCAGCGTCCGGACGAACTGCGACGGTACCGGTCCGATCCGTCGATGATCGCATCAAGGCGTTGCCGGTAGTGCGCGGTGATGTTCTTCACGTAGGAAAGGTCTTTGAGCCGCCCCTCGATCTTGAAGGAACGGATGCCGGCGTCGATCAACGCACGCAGGTTCTCCGTCTGGTTGTTGTCCTTCAGCGACAGGAGGTGACGGTGCGTGGCGATGGCCCGGCCTTGCGCGTCGGACAGGTCATAGGGCAGGCGGCAGGCTTGCGAACAGTCGCCGCGGTTGGCGCTGCGCCCGGTGCGTGCGTGGCTGAGGTAACACTGCCCGCTATAGCTGACGCACAGGGCGCCGTGGATGAAGAATTCCAGCGTGGCCGTGGTCTGGCGGCCGATGGCCTCGATCTGTTCCAGCGACAGTTCGCGCGCCAGCACCATTTGAGAAAAGCCGACGTCCTGAAGGAAGCGCGCCTTTTGCGGGGTGCGAATGTCGCACTGCGTGCTGGCATGGAGCTGTATCGGGGGCAGTCCGAGTTCGAGCAGGCCCATGTCCTGCACGATCAGCGCATCGGCACCGGCCTCGTAAACTTGCCATGCCAACTGCGCTGCTGCTTCCAGTTCGTCGTCCCGGAGAATCGTGTTGAGCGCCACAAGAACGCGAGCATTGAAGCGGTGCGCATGACCAGCCAGGCGTGCGATGTCGGCCACGGTATTGCCGGCACTGGCGCGCGCACCGAAGGACGGGCCGCCGATATACACGGAATCGGCACCGTGGTTGATCGCCTCGATACCGAAGTCGGCGTTCTTGGCGGGGGCAAGGAGTTCCAGCGTGTCCTTGTATTCAGTCATCGCGCGGGGAGTTGTTGCGGGCCAGTATTGTAACGCTTTGAATTATCCAGTGATTTATTTGATGGGCGTGGAAATTCCGGCGAATCGTTCAGGTTGTTCGTGAAAAACACCGGCTTTTCGAAAATATGTGTCAACCGCAAGGAACTCCGAGCGTTAGTAGGCCCATGGCGGCAATTCGCCGAACTGGAAAATGGAGTGAAATCATGGGTAGTCTGAGCAACGAATCTTTCGACGAGTTCCTGGATTCTCTTAAACGAGCAGGCGTTGCCATTACAAACGAGCGCGAATTGCGCGAACGTCTGGCCGAAGCACAACGCTGGCGCTATGCCTTTGCGACGCTGGCTTCGAACGGCCGCACGCTGGGTATCCGCTTCAAGGACGAAAGCGCCAGCGTTGATCAGGAACGCATCCACAGCGCCTTCTCTCAGTTCCAGTTTCCGGAGAGCATGGAAGTCGCCTTTGCCGCCAGCCTGAAAGCTGAACACTGATCATCCGGATGCCGTGCCGATTGCACGGCATGGATTTATCTGCTGATGCCCGGCTTTGGGCGGGGCGTCAGGGAAAATAAGAAAGACCCGCCGCGGCGGGTCTTCTTCTGTGTGCTCCGTCTTAACGGGTGATCGGCCGGTAGCGGATACGCTTCGGCTTGGCGCCTTCTTCGCCCAGGCGCTTGATCTTGTCTGCTTCGTATTCCTGGTAGTTTCCAGCGAAGAACGTCCACTGCGAGTCGCCTTCGCACGCTAGGATGTGAGTACAAATCCGGTCGAGGAACCAGCGGTCGTGCGAGATGACGAGCACACTGCCGGCGAATTCGAGTAGTGCATCCTCCAGTGCGCGCAAGGTTTCCACGTCGAGGTCGTTGGACGGTTCGTCGAGCAGCAGGACGTTGCCGCCGGCGATCAGCGTCTTGGCCATGTGCAGGCGGCCGCGTTCGCCGCCGGAAAGCTGACCGACGAATTTCTGCTGGTCGCCGCCCTTGAAGTTGAAGCGGCCGATGTACGCCCGGGCCGGCGTTTCGTACTTGCCGACGGTCAGGATGTCGGCACCGCCGGAGATTTCCTCGAACACTGTCTTGTTGCCGTCGAGGCAGTCGCGGCTCTGGTCGACATAGGCCAGGCGGACGGTGTCGCCGATCTCGATTTCGCCGGAATCGGGTTTCTGCTGGCCGGTCAGCATGCGGAACAGCGTCGATTTGCCGGCGCCGTTCGGGCCGATGACGCCGACGATGGCGCCGGGCGGGATGCTGAACGACAGTTTGTCCATCAGCAACCGATCGCCGAAGGCCTTGCTGACCTCCTTGAACTCGATGACCTTGTTGCCCAGGCGCTCGCCGACCGGGATGAAGATCTCCTGCGTTTCGTTGCGCTTCTGGTATTCCACGTTCGACAGTTCGTCGAAGCGGGCCAGGCGCGCCTTGCTCTTGGCCTGGCGGGCCTTCGGGTTTTGCCGGACCCACTCCAGTTCCTGTTTCATCGACTTCATGTGCGCGTCGATCTGCTTGTTCTCCGTCTCCAACCGGGCTTCCTTCTGCTCCAGCCACGAGGAGTAGTTGCCCTTCCACGGAATGCCGCAGCCGCGGTCGAGTTCGAGAATCCACTCGGCGGCGTTGTCGAGGAAGTAGCGATCGTGGGTGACGGCGACGACGGTGCCGGGGAAGCGGCAGAGGAACTGTTCCAGCCATTCGACCGATTCGGCGTCGAGGTGGTTGGTCGGTTCATCCAGCAGCAGCATGTCGGGCTTGGACAGCAGCAACTTGCACAGTGCGACGCGGCGCTTTTCACCGCCGGACAGGTTCTTGATCGAGGCATCCCACGGCGGCAAGCGCAGCGCGTCGGCGGCGATTTCCATCTGGTTCTCGGTGTCGGAGCCCGCTGTGGCGATGATTGCCTCCAGCCGCGCCTGTTCTTCGGCGAGCTTGTCGAAATCGGCATCGGGTTCTGCGTAGGCGGCGTAAACGGCTTCCAGCTTGGCCTGCGCCTCCATGACTTCGCCCATGCCGGATTCCACTTCCTGGCGTACGGTCAGTTCCGGGTCAAGCTGCGGTTCCTGCGGCAAGTAGCCGATGCGGATGCCCGCCAGGTGTTGCACTTCCCCCTCGAATTCCTTATCCACCCCAGCCATGATGCGCAGGACGGTGGATTTTCCGGAACCGTTGAGGCCAAGCAGACCGATCTTGGCGCCTGGGAAGAAGGACAGTGAAATGTCCTTGATGATTTGCCGCTTGGGCGGGACGATCTTGCTCACGCGGAGCATCGACATTACGTATTGGGCCATGTTCTTGTGCTGAAAGGTTTGCTGTAGCGGAGTGGATGAAAATCAGGGGCGGATGGATTCGTCGAGCGTGATGTCGACCATCAGGTCGTTCGAAATCTGCTCCAGGTCGCGGATCAGCGCACGCGCATCGAGCGAAGGCGAGGCTGTCAGCTCGGCGGTGGCGTGGAAAAGGATCTCAGCCGACATCGGTGCGCTGGCGGTATGGGTGCTCAATTCCTCGACGTTGACGGCATGCCTCGCCAGTACCTGCGACACTTCGCGCACGATGCCGATACGGTCGTGACCGACGAGCGCCAGTGTCAACCTCCGGTTTGCGGGCGCGTCGGCAGTCTCAGAGACTTCGGCGGTGATGCGCAGCCCCTGAAGGGAGGCTAGTTCGTCCTTGAGGGAGTCCAGGCGAATGTCATCAATTCCTACGCAGACAATGCCGGCAAATTTTCCGGCGAGGTGCGACATCGACGATTCCAGCCAATTGCCTCCGTGCTTGCTGATGGCGGCAGACAATTGCCCGACGATGCCCGGGCGGTCGTCACCGATGACCGTAAGGACGAGAGAAACGCTCATGACCTGCTCCTGGCAAGAGAATTGCGCATTGTACCGCCAGGCCTGCCGGCTGCGAAACTGCGACAGGGAGTTCTTATGGGTCTTTGTTCCGGGCTAAACGTTTTCGGGTAGTGCGGCCAGCCCCGAACACACGATTTTCAGTTCGAGCGCCAGGACGTCGATCACCCGCCTCACCTCTTCGGGGTGCTGTGCGTGGCAGGCGTCTTCGAGTTCCTGGCCCAGTTGCCCCAGACGTTCAGCGCCGATGGTCCACGAGGCGCTTTTGAATGAATGGGCTTGGCGGGAGACTTCTTCCCAGTTTTCCTGGTCCAGTGCGTGGCGGAAAGCTCGGGTAAATTCGCGACCATGGGTGTCGATGAAGAGGCGAAGGATTTTGCGGTAGTTGTCCAGGCGGCCATTCGCGTAGCTCAGGCCAACCTCGAAATTGATCCCGGGCATCTCTGGTGCCAAATCGAGGCCCGTGCCTGTCACTGACGCCGGTAGCTGCGGCGGAGCCGTCTGTTCCTCGTGATAATCCGGCCGAAGTGGTGTGTGTTTTGCCAGAACCGCGAGAAGATCGCCGGATTTTACAGGCTTGACGATATACCCATCCATACCCGCGGCCCTGCATTTTTCCTTCTCCGAAGCCAGTGCGTTGGCCGTCAGGGCAATGATCGGGAGGTTGCGGTATTGGACATCTGCCCGAATTCGCCGGGTGGCCTCGTAACCGTCCATGACGGGCATCTGGCAATCCATCAGGACACAGTCAGGACGTTTTTTGCCAATTGCGTCCAGCGCTTGGCTACCGTTGTTGGCAACTCGCACGGTCATTCCGGCGTCCTCGAGCATATCGCGTACGACTTCCTGATTGAGCAATATATCGTCAACAAGCAGTACCTCGAGACCGCGCAATCGGTCGGGGTTGACCGTCGAGCCGCTCCTGGGCGAAAACTCCTGGTCAATCCTGATTCCAAGGAAAGGCGCGATCTCGGAAAATAGTTGGCTGGGGGTTGTCGGCTTGGTCAGTACGCCGTCGAACATGTGCGAGTCTCCCTCCAGGTCGCCGTCCAGCGAATAGGATGACACCAGGAATGTCGGCGGCACTGACATGCCCGACCAGGCTTTGCGCAGTTCCTTGATGGTTTGGATGCCGTTCCACCCTGGCATGTGCAGGTCGACGAGTATGGCCAGGTAGTCTCGATGACCGTTTCGGAGTATTGCGGCAGTGGCTGCTTCGCCCGACGCACTGGTTTCGCAGGTGAGTCCGATCTGCTTCACTTGGGCGGCGATGGCCTCGCGATAAACCGGATTGTCGTCGATTATCAGCACCGGTCTCGAAGCGAACAACGAGAGTTTCTTCTTGCAGGTGACAAAGCTCAACTGCAGTCCCGGATCGACTCCCAGAAGAACCGAGAAACTGAACGCGCTTCCCCGGCCCGGAGCGCTTTCTACCGTGATGTGGCCTTCCATGAGTTCAACGAGGCGTTTGCAGATGGCCAAGCCGAGGCCGGTACCGCCGAAGCGGCGTGTGGTTGTTGCGTCGGCTTGAGTGAATGCGTTAAACAGGCGCGCCTTCTGCTCTTCGGAAATGCCGATGCCTTCGTCGATGATTTCGAATTTGAGCCGGGCCGATTCACGCGTGATTTCGTCACTACGTACGCGCACGATGATGTTGCCGCGCTCGGAAAACTTGATGGCGTTCCCGATCAGATTGATCAGAACCTGCTCCAGGCGAAGCGAGTCGCCGACAAATATGCGGCTGGTTGAGTCGTCAAGGTCATAGATGATCTCGATTGATTTGTCGTCGGCCTTGCCTGAAAGCAGATTACCTACGTCGCTGAGTATCCGGTTGAGATCGAACGGCGATTTTTCGATCTCCAGCTTGCCGGATTCAATTTTCGAGAAATCAAGAATGTCATTGATGATGCGTAGCAGCAAATCCGATGTCTGCTGGATTTTCGTCAGATAGTTGCGTTGCTTCTGGGTGGGCTTTGCGGCCAGGCAAAGCTCCGTCATGCCGATAATGGCGTTCATTGGTGTGCGGATTTCGTGGCTCATGTTGGCCAGGAAATCGCTTCGTGCCTGAGCCAGTCGCTCTGCTTCCGTCTGGGCGGCGATGCGCAGGTTTTCCAGGCGGCGACGTTCGATAATATCCAGAAAACCGACCAGAATGACGATGAACGGGACGATGATCGCAGCGATGAGGAACAGGCGCGCCGTGCCGCTATCGGTACTTCGGTCGCTTGATATCGACATGAACGAAAGAGGAGTGCCTGCAATTTCTATCATGGCGATATCAAAGTGGCGTCCGTTGTCCAGGTACGAAACGATACGGGCGCCACTCGCGGGCATCGACTCCTTGTTGAGTTCCTTCCAGTACCGTTCGTTCATTACGGGGGTTCCGGCTTCCGCGTGCAGGATTTCTCCGGTGTGGCGGTTAATCAGGACACTATGCCTCGCCGATCGCGCGGAACCGAATTGGGCAAAGCTTGTTTCCACATCGATCCACGCGATGAGTTCTCCACGGTAAGCATTGTTTATCCAGACCGGGACCATGACCTCGACCGAGCCATCACTCCTCCCCAGCCGGGTACGAGGTTCGCGGTTTCCCAAAATAAGCCAGTCTCTGAGACCGGCTTCGGGTTGCGGCGCATTCCATTCCGCGACCAAAGAGGCGTTGCTGTCGAGGAGCAGGAAGCCCCTGAAAACCGATCGGTTGCTGCCTCTTTTCTTGCGGGCAACACGTTCGAAGCGGTCTTCGATCAACTGGATATTTACGCCCAGCCCATAGCGGTAACTCATTCCCAGATCACGGTTTCTGAAAAAATTGACAACCGGTTCTGATTCGGCGAGATCGGCGATCTCGATCCGCCTTTCCGAAAAGAAGTAGGAGACGGCCGACGCCTGTTTTTCGGCTTCCAGCCGGAACTGGACGAGCGCATCCTGCTGCAGTCGCTGCAGGGAGTGGAGGTTGCTCCAGAAAACCGCTGCAGCATAAGCGATGAAGAGCAGAAAGGTGATGACGCTCTTCTTGTGGTCTGCAAGAAAAATCAGGATGCTGCGTTCTTCCTTCATGGATGTGTCAATGCTTGATTGATGGATCGCGGAAGAAATCCGGCAGATAGCGGGGGGCGGCCCGGTAGTATTTCTGCACCAGCTTCATGTAGGTACCGTCTTTTTTTAGTCCTGCCAGGAAATCGTTGAACGCCGTCCGCAATTCCGGAGATGTCTTGCGAAAGCCCGCGGCCATGAGTTGCCCTTCGGAGATCGGTCCAATGACCTTGATCTGGCCCGGCCATTTTTCCATGGATACGATGATGTCCGGGACATCGAGCAAGGTCATTTCGCTCTCCTTTTTGAGGATTGCCGGGACGATGTCGTTGACGCTGGCTATGGTCGCGAAACGCTGCAGGCGGTAACCCTTGCCCTCCAGTTCGTGAAGTTTCGGGTCGAGGCAGGAGTCATCCATGACCAAGGTGTTGGCTTCTTTCAGTTTGGCCTTGGTGGCCTGGATGTCCTGGGCGACGCTGCCCGTTGGTGCGATCGGTTTAACCCTTGAGTCAGAGCGAGCCAGCAGCCATACGGCCGAGGGAAAGGTTGGTGTGGAGTAGTCGATGATTTGCTCGCGGTTCGGGAGAATAGTCAGGCCGTTGGCAATGATGTCACCGCGGATTGGGTGCTTGCCGTGCACGCGAAGCGTTGGCTTATACACGATTTCCTGCCCGATAAGATCCTGGATGACATTGTTCCAGTTGGACGGAACATATTCGTAGCGGACACCGAGGTATTGGGCAAACATCTGTACGATTTCCACGTCGAATCCGTCCCCGTTGCCGGTGACGAATCTGGCGTAGGGTACGCCCAGATGACGGATTTCCCCGCGTTCACGGATTTCCCCGAGATCCTGTGCCCATCCAGAGGCAGGCCACATTGCAGCAAGCCATCCGTAAACAAAAATACCAATGAAACAGTCGGTTATCCACAGTCTCATTATCGCCAGGCTCCGGAAAACGCGATTATATATGCCAAAGTGTTAGATATGCAGCGTTCTCGCTTTCTCTCGGCGTTGCCGGAGATGCGCAGGTGATGAATGATGTTGATCTCCTGCCAGCCGGTAGTTCACGCTTGCAGGCCATACTTCCTGATCTTGTCGTGAAGGGTCGTCTTGGGTATGCACAGATCTTCGGCGCTGCGCGCCAGACTGCCCTGGTTCCTGTGCAACGCGTCCGCGATCAATGCTCGTTCAAATGCCTCGACGGTGTCGTGCAGTGGAAGCGGTTGGTCACTGATTTCCTCTCCGAAGGGCGGGGCGCCGCATTCGATTCCCAGCACGCAACGGTCAGCGACATTTCGCAGTTCGCGGACATTTCCCGGCCAGTGATAGCCGAGCAGGATATGCATGCGTGCCGTGTCGATGACCGGAACGGGGCGGTCATGCCTTGCGGCGGCCTGCAGCAGGAAATGCTGAAAGAGGAGCGGGATGTCTTCCCGGCGCTCGCGAAGAGGAGGCAGCGTGAGCGTCGCGACGCTTAGCCGGTAATACAAGTCGGTACGGAACAGGCCTTGTTCGGCAAGCAACCTCAGATCGACCTTGGTAGCAGCGATCACCCGGCAGTCGATCGGAATGCTGGTGTTTGATCCGAGCCGTTCCAGCGTGCGTTCCTGTAGAACCCGCAACAGCTTGATCTGCATGGGGACAGGCATCGATTCTATTTCGTCCAGAAACAGCGTCCCGCCGCTGGCATGTTCTATTCTGCCGATCCGCCGTTTTCCGGCCCCGGTGTAGGCGCCTGCCTCATGCCCGAAGATTTCGCTCTCGAACAGAGTGTCGGGAAGGCCGCCGCAATTGATCGCGACATAGTTGCCCTTGTAGCGCGGACTGGCTTCATGCAGACAACGCGCGACGAGTTCCTTGCCGCTTCCGGTTTCTCCCTGGATCAACACGTCGGCTGCGCTGTTGGCCAGGCCGGCGATCAGTTCGCGGACTCGAACCATGCCGCTGGATTGCCCGATCAGGCGCGCCTCAATGTGGTCGCGTCCCTCCAGACGCTGACGCAGTTCGCGGACTTCCAGCACCAGACGGCGTTTTTCCAGTGCGCGGCGAACGACCTCGACCAGTTGCTCGGGCGGGAACGGTTTCTGCAGAAAATCATAAGCGCCATCCTTCATCGCCTGGACTGCCATCGAAATGTCCCCGTGGCCGGTGATCAGCACGACCGGAAGTTCGGGGTCGACGCGGGTCAATTCGCGCTGGAAAGTGATGCCATCCATACACGGCAAGCGAATGTCGCTGACGATGATGCCAGGGAAGTCGGCGCACAAGCGGTGTTGGGCTTCTTCCACGCTGCCTGCACTTTCGGTGGAGATGCCTTCCAGTTGCAGCGCTTGCTCACAACCGAGGCGGACGTCCGGATCGTCTTCGATAATGAATACCTTGAGGTTCATCATGGTTTTGCATTCCGTGCGTGAGGCAACTGCAGGGTGAACACCGCGCCGCCTTCGGGGTGATTGGCCCCGGCAAGCGTTCCGCCAAAGTCGTTGACGATTCCTGCCGAAATGGCCAATCCCAACCCCAGCCCTTGGCCCGCGTCCTTGGTCGTGAAAAACGGTTCGAAAATCCGATCGAGCGCTTCGTCGCTCAATCCGGGGCCATGGTCGCGAATTTGCAGCCGAATCATTCCATCGTGAAGATCCGCCTGGATATCGATTGTCTGGGAGTCCTGTCCGGCTTGGGCATCGAGC
The DNA here is from genome assembly GCA_964499185.1 of uncultured Propionivibrio sp. Taxonomy (GTDB): domain Bacteria; phylum Pseudomonadota; class Gammaproteobacteria; order Burkholderiales; family Rhodocyclaceae; genus Propionivibrio. The sequence continues at coordinate 18,315 of CAZCJW010000027.1, forward strand.
GCGTTGCCGATCAGATTGACGACAACCTGCTCCAGTCGGTTTGCATCGCAAAAGGCGTCGATCGAGGTGTCGGGGAAGTGGCAAATGATGCGTGCCCCCGTGCTCTTCAAGCGCTGGTCGAGCAGGGCGATAGCATTGCCTACGACTGTACGGAGATCCGTCGGTTGCGCCCTGCCCGTCGATTTCCGTGCAAATGCCTTGAGCTGTCCGGTAATCTGGCCCATGCGATCGACCAGTTGCCCGATGCGCTCGAGATTGGCCCGGGTGGTCGATTCGTCGCCACGTTCAAGAAACCGGGTGGCATTGCTCGATAGCGTGCGCAGCGCCGCAAGCGGTTGGTTGAGTTCGTGGACGATACCCGCCGACAGCTGACCGATGACTGCCAGTTTACCTGCCTGGATCAACTCGTCCTGCGCTGCGCGCAGGGTGCGCTCGGCACGTGCCCGTTCCGCGACTTCGTCCTGCAATTGCTTGTTCGCCGAGGAGAGGTCAGCTGTGCGCTCCTCAACCTTTAGTTCGAGTTCGTCGTAGGCCTTTTGCAGGGCTTCCCGTGCAGCAAGGCGGTCGCGCAGATGACGTCTGCGCTGGAATACCATGGCGGCCATGATGCAGAGGAGGATCGTCGTGATTCCCGCCACGGCGGCGCGGATCAGACCGATCTCGTTAACGGGGTCGAGATGGGAAAAAACGGTGAGTGTCCAAGGTGTGCCGGGCATGGGCTGCGATTGCCAGAGGAATTTCCCGGTGACGGGATACGATGAAACCATCTCCTGTTGCTCCTTGGCCAGTTGCACCAGACGGGCCCCGAAATTGAGCGTGGAGACTTCCTTTACCCCCAACGGCTGCAGTGCTCGACGGTTGTATTGCTGGGTGCGGTCGAACGCGTTGCGTGTGCTTTCGTCCAGGGGGCGCAACGTGGTGAACTTCCAGTCCGGGACCGAGCTGAGGATCACAACCCCATTTTCATCGGCGACAAGGACTGGAGCCTCAACGGTTGACCAGGATTTCTCCAGCTGTTCCAGACTCACCTTGACGACGGCGACTCCCAGGATTCTTCCCCGGTCCGCCAGAGCCGACGAGAGGTAATAGCCCGGTTCGCTGCGTGTCGTTCCGATCCCGAAAAGGCGGCCGCTGCCAGTGTCCAATGCATCGCGGAAATAAGCGCGGAAGGACAGGTCTTCGCCAACGAAACTATCGCTTCGGCGCCAGTTGCTCGAGGCCAGCACCTTGCCTTTCCGGTTCATGATATAGATGGCGAGGGTACCAGCGCGATCGTTGAGTTGCTCCAGGTAACTGTTGAGATTTTCGTTCAAGCGCGTGTCGTCAGGGCGCGTGAGCAGGTCAAGTACATCGCGCTCGAGGCCAAGTGTCGCCGGAAAATAGGCATATTTGCCGATTTCGCGCTCCAGGCTGGCGGCGTAGAGATCGAGACGATGGCGCCCGGTTGCCTGAAGTTCGGCAAGCCCCAACTGTTGGCTGATCTGGTATGTCGCCAGGGCCACCAAGCACACCAATGATGCCATGGCTAGCAAGGAGAGTGTCAGGCGCAATGGGTGGCGTATCAGCATGCGTGAAGGAGAATCGAGTCGTGGTTCGCGTTGAATTGTTCCCTTTTTCTGCGTTCGGCCCGGAAAAAGAGGTTGGTATTGATCTGCCGGTGATGGGGTGACCCGGTCGGCTCTAACGATACGTGAATACGTTTGAAACTGCGAAAAAAACAGCCCCGTACCGAGGGCGGGGCTGTGTCCAGTGTTACATCGATTCCTGTTGTGCGGGACACCGGAAAACATGCGTCCCTGTTATCTCGACCGGGCCTGGCGAATTGTTGCATTTTTGATTCGCCGGGCCTGGTTCGATAGTGCCGAAAAGATGGATTCAGGCGTTCACGCCCATTTTTGCATATCGAGTTCGTTTTCGCCTTTGGCGACGA
>CAZCJW010000028.1:0-19292 GCA_964499185.1 uncultured Propionivibrio sp.
GGACTTTGTCTGAAAAAACGTCATTAACCAGAGACTTACAACGAGGACGATCAATGTCGTGGCGGTTAACCGAGCCTTAAGGGAAACTCTTGTCGTAGACCGCGCCACCATGATTAACTCCGAATCAAAACTTTCTTTATTTCCGTGCCGATCAGATCGTTCACGAACTCTCGCGTGTTCTATTTGCGTTCTGTGATCTCTGGCGAGGCGCTCATGAGAGGCGGCTCCTTCAGGCCAGACAAACCCTGTTCCGCCCATCGCGCTTTGCTTGATACAAAGCCGAGTCGGCGCGTTCAACGAAGTCCGAAATCGATTGGCCGCCTTGGTATTGAGCGACACCAAAGCTGCAAGTGATCGCGCCGATTCCCGGGAATACGTGATCGGCTGTCGCCTCGCGGAGTTTTTCTGCCAGTTGTCCCGCCGCGTATTGAGTGCTGTCGGGCATCAAGACAAGGAACTCTTCCCCGCCCCAACGACCCACCGAATCTATCCTTCGCACACGGGTGCGCAGCAGGTCCGCGAAAGAAATCAGGACCTGATCACCAACACGATGGCCGAACATGTCGTTGATGCCCTTGAAAAAGTCGATATCGATCATGATGATCGACAGCGGATGACGATATCGATTGGCTCTTTCAACCTCGATTTCGAGGAGTTCATCAAGCCGCAAGCGGTTGAGGAGCTGGGTCAATTTGTCTGTCGTTGCAAGCCTGGCCAGTTCAAGGTTTTGCTGCTCGACGCGCTCCTCGGCCAGTTTCCGGCCCGTGATGACGTGGTGCATGACAACAAACGCCTCCTGAACCCCGCGCACAGGAAGGATTCGCATCATGAACCAGCGTTTTTCTGTCGGACTATGGCACGGGTACTCGTAGGAAAAAACGGGTAATTCTCCTTTGAGTACGCGCGTCAAACCCTCAAGCACTTCGGAACCATCCTTGTCGCCATGCTGCTTGGCCAGCAGGCAAGCGCTCAAATAGTTCGTACCGACCCAGACATGATCGTCGTCCAGCCCATTGGATCGCCCAAAATCTATCCATGCCTGGTTGACATGGCAAATGACGCCCGTCCGATCTATAACGGCGATCTGGCTCTCGATAGAGTCCAATACCGCGTTTGCAAGCTTGCCTGTTTGCATGCTCATCGTGCCTTGAGATCAGAAACGGATGCCGACCTTCTCCGGAACGACGGTCACTTTCGACGTCATCGGGCCGAAGGAATATTTTCGGCAACAAGGTTCAGTGCCAATGAAAATCGCTACGAACGCGACTCCTTTTTTATTGCATCAAGTTCAAGCAGTGCCTTCCTGTAGTCGAAAAGCCGGATAGCGGTCAGCATGTCTGCGCCGCGCTGTCCATAACGCTCCAGAATGGCTTGTTTACGCGTTTCGATGAAGCCTTGAGCGTCAATAAATCCTTGTGTTAGCAATGACTCGAGTTCAGCCAGAAGACCCGCGGAGGCTGCATCGCATGTCATTACCTCGGAGTGCTTCGTTTGGGTTTGCGTGATGACAATTCCCTCCAATCCCGCAATCAGGGCCTTGAACGGGACTTCGAGGGCCTGTATATGCGTTTTTAGAGTTTCTATGTTTTCTTTATTGCGAATTGACGTTGTGATTCGTTGAGCGATCTCGGCGACTTCCACCCCTCCAATCAGACCAGCAGAACCTTTGAGAGCGTGCACCAGAAGCTCAATCTCTTGAACGTTTTCGCGTTCCAGCGCATGGGTGATTTTTTCAAAATCATCTCGATGCTGGCGGACGAAAAGTTCGATTACCTGAAGAAACTTTCTCTCGTTGCCGCGCAATCTTTCAATTCCCTGATCGCCATTAAATCCTGGAATATCTGCCAATTTCTGCCGCAGAGACGGCGTAGACGCGTGCTCAGGAGGCGGCGTCCCATTCACTATTGACTGGCTGGTGTTGCGCGGGGGGGGAGAATTTTTCCTGGGTAGCCACGCCAATAGCTTTTCATGCAGCCCCTTGGACTCCACTGGTTTCCACAGGAAATCATTAATCCCGGCGGCTCTGCAGTTTTTTTCGTTCTCTTTGAATACGTCCGCCGTCATCGCAATGATTGGCGTGTGCTGCCTTCCCGGCAACTGGCGTATTGCTCTTGCCGACTCGATGCCATTCATGATTGGCATATGAACATCCATCAATATCAGGTCATAGGGAGAAAGGCGTTCCTTCTCGAAAGCTTCCTGCCCGTTTTTCGCGCAATCGACAGATATACCCATTGCCAGAAGCATGCTTTGAGCAACTTCGGTGTTGACGTCGACATCATCGACCACCAGGACTCGTGCTCCGAAGGATCGGTACCGGAGATCATCGTCGAGGTCGGTTGTCTCGGTTTCGGGATTTTCGATGGAACGACTCACCCCGTGGGTGAGGGCAGCCGTAAACCAGAACGTACTGCCTTTGCCTAACTCGCTGACGACTCCGGTTTCTCCTCCCATCAACGTGGCCAGTCGGTGGGTAATTGCCAGTCCGAGACCGGAACCTCCGTATTTCCGCGTAAGGGAGTTATCCGCCTGGTTGAAGGCATCGAAAAGATAGGGGAGCTTTTCGCTCGCGATGCCAACGCCCGTATCGCTCACTTCAAAACGTATCAATAGTTTGGAGTCTGTCTTTTCGACCAATCGGCAACGGATGCTGATTTCCCCATTTTCGGCAAATTTTATGGCGTTCGACAGATAATTGAGCAATGCCTGACTGATCCGGGTGGAATCTCCGCGTAACCATTGCGGAACGTCACGCAGATCGACTTGAATCGGAAGCTGTTTATCGCCCAGGGGACTCGTGGCCATGGCGCGAACATTGTCAATCAATGCCGGCAGGAAAAAGTCCTCATCGTCAAGTTCGACTCTCCCTGCTTCGATATCAGAGAGATCAAGAATGCGGTTGATGATGGAGAGAAGGTGCTTTGCTGAAACTTCGATTTTCTTCAAGCGCTCGCGCTGCCTGGAGGTTGGATCACTATTCAGCAGAATGTTGGTCAGCCCGGTGATGGCGTGCATTGGCGTCCGGATCTCATGACTCATGTTGGCCAAGAATGCGCTCTTGGCAGCATTGGCAGCGTTCGCAAGGACTGTCGCTTCCGCAAGCTGAGCCGTCCGTTTCATGATTTCCAGTTCCAGATTGTTGCGGTACGCATCCAGTTCCTTCCGGATTCGCTTTTGCTCGGTAATGTCCTCCTTAAGTGCCACGTAGTGCGTAACATCACCGTTGTTTTGTCGAATCGGCGTGATGATTGCGTACTCAACAAACAATGTCCCGTCCTTCTTTCTGTTATTAAACTCCCCCTTCCATGTTTCGCCGCGCGTCAACGTTGCCCACATTTCCGCGAACGTTTCAGGGGCCGTGTGTCCGGAATGCAGAATTCGAGGGTTTTCCCCTATGACTTCGTCGAGACTGTAGCCGGTATGGGACAAGAACGCCTGATTCACGTACTCAATGGTTGCATCGGCATCGGTAATTACAACGGAATTGTTGCTCTGGCTAACCACTTCGGCGAGTATCAGAAGCCTTTTCTGGTTTTCTTTTTGTTCCGTGATATCGCGAATGAAGGCAGTGAAATAGGTCTGATTGGCAAGTTCCCACCGCGTGAGGGAGAGCGAAATATCAAATTCTCGACCATCTTTTCGCAGTGCTTTCAGATCGACGCTCTTACCAATAACACGTGCCGTTTCGCCAAACTGCGCGCTGTGCATATGCCGGGCATGACCGTGTCGATGCGGTGACGGCATCAGCATCTCTACGCCTTGCCCTAATGCTTCAGAGGCCGTGTATCCAAACAGTTCCACCGCCTTGGGATTCCACGCAACAATGACTCCCGTGCCATCCGTCGTGACGATGGCATCGTTGCAGGCATTGACAATAGCCCTGTAGGCGATCGGACCCACGTCAACCAACTCTTCGTAATCTTCCGGCGACGCGCCGGGATTATCCCCGGGTCCCAAAGAACCGTCTTCAGTTGCATGGGGGAAAGAATCTTTTGAAAACTCCGTAACCACAATCTTTACTCATCAATGCCAAAGTGCAAGGCAATCGCTTCAAATTCGTCACAGTGGGCCAGAAACACGTCTGTTATTTCCGGGTCAAACTGACGCCCTCGCTCGGAAGCGATGATCGATCTCACCTCCGGGAAAGAAATCGCCTCCTTATAAACTCGTTTCGAAATCAGCGCGTCAAAAACATCAGCCAACGCCATCAAACGCGCCGAAATCGGGATTGATTCGCCGGCCAGATTGTCGGGATATCCGGTTCCATCCCAGCGTTCGTGGTGCGAGCGCACGATTTCCTTTGCCTGCGAAAGAAAGCTCGCCGACGCGCCCAAGTCGCGTTCTGCATGCTCAATCGCCTTGCTGCCAAGAACCGTGTGCGTTTTCATGATCTCCCATTCTTCAGGCGAAAGCTTCCCTTTCTTGAGAAGAATATGGTCAGGAATTCCTACCTTCCCGATATCGTGAAGCGGAGCGGAATGGGCCAGTGTCTCGATATATTTGCTGTCGAGTTGTGCCGAGAATTTGGGCAACTTTGAAAGATGAGTTGCCAATACCCTCACATAACTCTGGGTACGCTGAATGTGATTTCCGGTTTCGTTATCACGCGTCTCGGCAAGATGGGCCAAGGCCCGAATGCTGACGGCCTGGATCAACTCGTTTTCACGCAACCGTCGGGCGACTTCCTGTTCCAGGACCTGGTTCTGATCTTGCAGCACATGGCGCGCATTGCGGACAAGCAACTGGCTTCTTACCCTGGCGAGAACGAGAGATGGTTTGAACGGCTTGACGATATAGTCGGAAATACCTGCATCGAACGCTCGCTCCTCTTCCTCATCGTTATCCCGTGCCGTCAGAAACACGACCGGAATGTCGCGCGTTTCAGGGCTGTTTCGCAGATGGCGCAAAACCTCATGACCATTCATCTCGGGCATGATGATGTCCAGCATGATCAGCGATGGCTGGGGTTTCTGCGAGGCCAGGTGCAGTGCCGTGACCCCACAATTCGCGACTTTTACCCGATACCCGGCGTCCGTGAGCAAGCCGCCCAGCACACTGAGGTTTTCGGGTAAATCATCGACGATCAGAATTATTTCAGCATTCGCTTCACTGCGAGGAAATGACCATGCGTCTTCATTCGCGCCTGCTCCCTCCCCCTGCTTGATGAATCGATCAGGCACATGATGAGCGATGACACCGCTTATGGCCTGTAATTCGCCATACGTATCTGCTGCACAGTCTTTTCTCATCAAGGTCTCCTGCATCAACTCCGGGGCCGCTTATTGCTTCGGCCTGATGGAGTTGAATGTGATCGCCATACCGGCGAAGGCCGGTATCCATTGTCGGAGAACAATCGCCGTCGGAACCCCGGCCTTTACCGGGGTGACGAGTTCAAACATCATCGTGCCGCATCACTCATACGTGACCACCGAAATCCTGTATGTCTTGCGAAGCCAGCCCACCATCTGTCTCCGATCAATCGTCGTTGCCCGATGATTCACGGCTGGCGCTTCGATTTCGCAAGCCGCTAGCTATTTCCTGCTGTGCTGCTTAATTCATTTGGGCTTCCATTTACTCCTGTCAGCTGCGCGATTTCATCCACGGAGAGCACCTTATTGATGCTCAAGATGATCACGAATTTGCCATTGACCTTGCCCATCCCGAAGATGAAATCGGCTCGGATCTTTGCTCCGAACGCAGGTGGAGGTTCGATCTCGCTGCCGGGAATGTCGAGGACTTCCGATACCGCATCAACCATGATCCCGATGTCGTGACGCATCTCCTCGTCGGCGACCTCGACAATCACGATGCATGTCCGGCGCGATATCTCGGTAGTCTTTCCACCAAACCGGGCGGACAGGTCGATCACAGGCACAACGCTCCCGCGCAGGTTGATGACCCCGCGAATGAACGTGGGCATCATCGGAATTTCCGTCAGGTTCCCGTATTCGATAATCTCCTTCACGTTGAGAATCCCGACGGCGAACATTTCGCCCCCAAGGGAAAACGTCAGATACTGCGACGGTGACTCGTCCTTCGTCGTGGTTGCCACAGCGCTGGAGCGCCCTCCCCCCTTGGCTTGTACAAGCTGTCCCATGATGGCTCCCTCAGTAGCGTTCGAAGTCGCTCTCGTTGATGTGAGCGGCGGCGACCCGTGAAGCGCTGGCCGGCTTGATTGCGCTGCTACGCGTTGGGGCGGAACTTCTCCCGGGGGCCTGGCGGGAAACATTGTCATCCAGGCGGAAGAAAGTCATGGTTTGCTGCAACTGTTCGGCCTGCGATCCAAGTTCCTCGGCGGTTGCGGCCAATTCCTCGGAGGCCGAAGCGTTCTGTTGCGTGGCCTGGTTGAGCTGGCCCATCGCACCGTTGATCTGAGCGACGCCGGAACTCTGTTCGGACGAAGCCGAGGCGATTTCCTGGACGAGATCGGAGGTCTTGCGAATCGACGGCACCATCTCGGTCAGCAAGGCCCCCGCGCGTTCAGCCTGCTTGACGGACGAAGAGGCCAGATCACCGATTTCCTGAGCAGCCACCTGGGAGCGTTCGGCGAGCTTGCGCACTTCTGCCGCGACGACAGCAAACCCCTTGCCATGATCGCCGGCGCGCGCCGCCTCGATCGCCGCGTTCAGCGCCAGCAGGTTGGTCTGATAGGCGATATCGTCAATGATGCCGATCTTGCCGGCGATGCTCTTCATGTCTTCGACCGTCTTGTTGACCGCCTCTCCGCCTTCCGCGGCTTCTTTGGCCGACTTGGAGGCCATGCCGTCGGTGATCTTGGCGTTTTCGGTGTTTTGCGAAATCGACGCGGTCATCTGCTCCATGGACGAAGTGGTTTCTTCAACCGAAGCCGCCTGTTCGGACGACGACTGGGACAGCGACTGCGCCGTGGCGGAAACCTGACCGGCGGCATTGGTCAGGTTGTCGGCAGCGTTGCGTACCTCGCCGATGATCTGCGTCAGCTTTCCGATCATGTTTTGCATGGCACCCATCAGCAGTCCTACCTCGTCCTTGCTGTCGCTCTCCAACTTCACGGTCAGGTCACCCTCCGCCAGACGGCTCGCCGCACTCACCGCTTCGTTGATCGGTCGCGTGATCGAACGGGTCACCCACCACGCGAAGGCAATAGCAATGAAAATAGCCGCGACCGCCAGCGCCAGAATGAGCGTACGAGTCTGGTCAGCCATGACTTTCGTCTCGCTGCCGACTTTTTCCATCAGATCATCTTGATATTTGACGAGCTCGCGGATTGAGTTCAGATAGGCTTCAGTGATCGGACGGAATTCTCCGTAAAGAAGCTTGATTGCATTTTCACGATCACCCGAAGCGGTCAGTTTCTCGAATTTTTCCAGTGTGGATACGTAATCGGCTCGCGTCTTCTTGATGCTTGCCAAGTGACTCTTGCCTTGCTCAGAAGTCAGGGTTTTCTCGAGTTTTTCCATGCGCTCAGTAATGAGCTTGGACTGTTCCAGCCGGCGCGCCCGTTGTTTCTCAATTTCAACCGGATCGTTGATGATCAGGGTATTGCGGTTTATTTGGGCAATCTGATTCATTGCGCGAACAAGGTCGGTAGCCCAAACGGTTTTGGGATATTTGTCATCGACCAGATCGGAAATCTCTCTGTCGAGTATTCCGACACGGACGAACGCCAGTATCGAAATAATCAACATGAGCAGTATGGTTAGGCCAAAGCCCATGCCAAGACGAACGCCGATTTTGAGATTTTTGAACATGATTTACCTCCCGAATGAAACAGATGTTGAGTTGCTGGTGAACGCCGTGGATGGTGACGATGAATTTTTATTCGTGAGCAGCCGGCTATCTTCGCTGCGCGTGACAATGCCGACCAACGCTGCAACGTCGAGAATCAGCGCGACCTCACCGCTGCCGAGGATGGTCGACCCGCCAATGCCGCGCAGATTGGCGAACATTCGGCCGAGCGGTTTGATGACGGTCTGGAATTCACCCATCAACTGATCGACGACGATGCCGGCACGCTGACCGCCGAACTGCACGACGACGATGCTCTCGCGAGCCGGTGCCTGGCCTTCGACTTCGAACAGCTCGCGCAGTCGAATGAACGGCAGGGCTTCGCCACGCAGATTGAGGAAATTCCGATCCCCCGCTAGGTCCTTGCGTTCGATGCATTCGACGACCGAATCCAGCGGGATGACATACGATGCTTTTCCAACACCGACCTGGAACCCATCGATGATGGCCAAGGTCAGCGGCAAGCGAATGGTGAACGTCGAGCCCTGCCCCTCGACCGACGTCACATCAACGGTGCCCCGGAGCGACATGATGTTGCGGCGGACGACATCCATGCCGACGCCGCGCCCGGAGAGCTTGGAAATCTGGTCGACCGTCGAAAAGCCAGGCTCAAAGATGAGGCTGATGATTTCATTGTCGGTCAACGTGGCGTCCGGCTGGATCAGTTCGCGTTCAATGGCTTTTGCCCGGATCTTCTCGCGGTTGAGGCCACCTCCGTCGTCGGACACTTCGATGACGATAATTCCCGAATCGTGATAGGCGTTCAGCGACACGCGCCCACAGGCCGGCTTTCCTCGCGCCAGACGGACATCTACCGGCTCGATTCCGTGATCGAGGGAATTGCGGACCAGGTGCATCAACGGATCGCCGATTTTCTCGACAACCGTCTTGTCGAGTTCGGTTTCGGCGCCGCTGATGACCAATTCGATTTCCTTGCCGAGATCCTTGGCAACATCACGCACCACCCTGTTGAATCGGGTAAACGTGTCGCCAATCTGCACCATGCGCAATTGCAGGGCGGAGTCACGAATGCTCTCAACCAATCGTGAAAGGACCGAGGTCGCCTCCACCAGATCAGTTTGGCGGCTCTTCAGGGCAAGCAGATTCGCCGCGGCGCCCGCGATGACCAGTTCGCCGATCAAGTCGATGAGTTGATCAAGTTTGTCGGCCTGCACACGAACCAGTTGGGCTTCCCGGGCTTTCTTCTCGACAACCTGGGTTTGCTTGGCAATCGCTGCGTCGACGATCTCCTTTTGTACCACGTTGCTTTCAACCAGGATTTCTCCCAGCGGCACCGTCGTTTCCTGTGCCGCGGCCGCATCCGCGGCCGGTGTCGATGTTTGCGCCTGCAGTCCTCGTTCAACTTCCGCCTGAGTCAGAGCACCGCAGCGAACCAGCATTTCGCCAAGGCGCATGGTGTCTTCAGGGAGTTCCGAAATGAGACGGATGTAATCCGACGCGTTGCTGAGTGGGGGCAGGATGCGTAGCTCGCACTCATCTTGCACAAAATCGAATACGCGCTCGATATCGGCCTTGGAGGCTTTTGTCTGCAAACGGATCTCGAACCCGAGGTAACAGGATTCAGGATCCATTTCTTCCGCCGCCGGGATGCCATCTGCGATGGTTTCCATGCCGATGATCTCACCCAGCCCCGCGAGGAAACGGATAAACGAGAGCGGGTCCATGCCGCCGCGCAGGACATTCTTTCCGAAGCGAACCGAAATATGCCAGCTGTCGGTATTGACCACGCCGCCGCCGGTGCTCTCGATCTCGATGTCTTCCTCGTGTACCGCAAGGCGTGACTGGCTCAAGTTGTCCTTGTTTGTTATCAGTTCTTTGAGGCGATCGGTAAGTGCTTCACCGGACTTAGTCAACTCGGCGGACGGCTCAGCTTCTCCGGAGGCAAGCACGCCAATGAGACTGCCCATGTGATCACGGCACTCCAGCAACAGTGTCGCCAGCGGCGCCGTAACGGAAATATCCCCGTTACGCAGTTCGTCAAGGACGTTCTCCACGAGGTGCGTAAACTGTTCGATGTAGCGGCATTCGACGACACCTGACCCGCCCTTTATCGTATGTGCTGCACGGAAGATTGCGTTGATGTTGTCGCGGTCATCAGGAGCCTGTTCAAGTTTCAGCAAGCCGGCTTCCATCTCGGCCAGTTGTTCCTCGCTCTCCTGGATAAATACACGGGTGAGTTCATCCATGTCGGTTTCCCTTTCTTTTAGTGGTATTCAAGCCGCTTCGGCGGCGGGAATGACCAGTGGATCACCGAGGTCTGCAGCGAGGTTGCAGAAGTCGATCACTGACCGCACCGCATGGCTGTGCGCCGTGATGGCGACACTTTTTCCGGCACGCAAGGCTTCCCTTTTTAGCAAGATCAGGAGTTGCAGGCCGGCGGTATCAATTTCATTGACCTGCATCAGGTCGAGTTCCAGAACGTCCGTCGATGCAAGCGCTTCGAGCAAGCGGGCTTTATGGTCAAGCGCGTTATAGATCGTCAGATCTTCTGTCAGGGCGAGGAGTCGAGACGAGGGCACGATAGGAACTCCTTTGTGATTTAGAACAATTCGATGTTGCTTGACGGGACAGTGCGATTGAGCGCTAGCGCGGTTTCGGCCTTTTGATTCGGGTGCTTGCGGAACAAGGAGCGATTGTGGATTTCGCGCTGCTTGTCCATCACGTAGGACGAATAGAGTGATTCGAATTCACTTTCCAGAGGTTTGATCTCCGGGTCGGCATCGGCGAAATCTTCTCCGCGCTGCAGTATTCCCGCGATCGATTGCGTATGCGCATCGATGCGTGCAATTCCCTCTATAACCTGTTCGATTTGCTGCCGCGTGATGTCCTGGAATTGCACGCTGGCCAGGGCGTCAACGAACATGTGGGCCAGTCTGTCGCTGCTCGTGTTGATGCGCGAGAGCGTGTCATGTTCGCGGCGGACGTATTGCTCGATGCTCTCCCCCAACGTTGCAAGCTGCCCGGCAAACGTCTCCAGCGTGCGCTTTTCATCCTCCACGTGGGAATTGGCCAGCTTGTCCTGAGCGCGAACTTCTATGATGCTGGTGACGGCATGAATCCCCTGGTCAATCTTCTTGACAGCGATCTCGGTTTCGACCGATAGCTTGCGCACCTCGTCGGCAACGACGGCGAATCCCCGGCCGGCTTCACCCGCGCGGGCCGCCTCGATTGCGGCATTGAGTGCCAGCAGATTGGTTTGGCCTGCCAGGTGCCGAATGATGTCCAGCAAGGACTTGAGTGATTGGGCCTTGCTGACCGCTTCGCTATTGATTCGGATGTCTTCTTCCGTGTCATTGATCCGTTTCTGGATGAAGCTCTCCATGTGGCCAATCAGCCGGCGATTTTCCTCAACCTTGGACTCTGACTGCGCCGCGTTCTGATCGCACTCGGCCGTGGCTGAAGAGATGTGCTTCTGCAGATCAGTGACCACCTCGTCGATGGTTTGCAGTCGTTGCGTCACATCGAAGGCGGCTTTCTCCGTCTGCTCGATCACGCTGCGAAGTTGCTCGACGACGATATGGCTGAACTGGGGAATACCTTTCAGCGCCGGGCTCGCGATACGCTTGCACATTTTGTTGGCCGGGCAACAGGGACGCGGATCTTCGATTTTCTGTTGCAATCCGTAGGCGGCATCCTTGAAACACAGGGAAGAAATAAGCCTTCTGAGCGCGATGAAGCCAACCACCGCGAGAAACGCGCCGATGGTTGCGACTGACTGACCGGACAAGCCGAGACCTTGAACCAGGCCATCGCTTAACCCGCCGTGCAGAACAAACATCGCGAACACAACCAGCACCAGCGCTCCGGCCTGTACCAGAGTCGACCGCAGGGCAAACTGACTTCCGGGCGCTGAACGATCGAGGCGCATGGTCCGCTGCTACTTGATGACAAGCTTGATCGTATTGAGCAATTCGTCAGCGGTAGCCGGCTTTACGATCCAGCCGGAGGCTCCAGCGGCTTTGGCCTCCATCTTTTTTGCTTGCTGTGATTCCGTTGTCAGGAAAAGGATGGGGACAAACTTGTAGGCCGGAAGCTTGCGGACTTCCTTGATGAGTTCGATGCCATTCATTCCCGGCATGTTGAGGTCGGTAATAAGCAGGTTGATCTTGACGCCAGCGTTGAATTTCTGGAGCGCTGCTTCCGCATTGGAGGCCTTTTCGACTGAATAGCCGGCTTTGGTCAGAATGCTCGAAATACTCAGAAGGATCGTGGCTGAATCGTCCACCAGCATGATTGTGCTCATAGGGCTTTCTCCGCTTCGATGAATGCATATTCCCAAAAAAAAACGCCGTTGTGCATCCGTGGTATCCGCCGATTTTTGCGGAAACTACGGAGTTGACTTTCTGCACCCCAGCTCAAAAAATCAGCAGCTTGCCGAGGATCCTGCGCAACGGTGTGGAATTGGTTAGCCGTGCAAGGCAGCGCTCAGTGACGCGACTTCCTCGGCAGACTCTTGAAGAATCAGGCTGAGCGTTTCGCTGTCGATCAGCATGTCCAGTTCGACGTCCATCCCTACTCGGCTCATACCGACGAGGGCATCGAGAGGAGATTCGACGGGAGAGAGCTCGTCCGCCAGGAGCAAGGTGTCGCCCAGGGAATTTGGCGGCATGGCAAGGTATCCCGCCCAGACAACCTCCATGGCTTCTATCACATTGGCAGGAACGCCCAGCGTCGACAGGACTGCCCGTCCGACGGCCGACTGGCCTTCACCGTGCCACAACTCAAGGCCATCACTGAGGATGTCAGGGAATTCTGACGCCCGCGACAGCATGTAGAACGCTCCGACTTCATGGACGACACCGGCAAAGAACGCTTCGTCAGGGTTTTGCCGAGTGACGCGCTTGGCGAGAACCCGGGCCAAGGCCGCGACATGGGTGGTGTGATCCCACAGACTCGTGGCAATATCGGCGCGCCCTCCTTGTTTGGACATCTCTTCCATCTGCCGGACGATAACCGCGCTGGTGATCGCTCTTAGCGATGAAAACCCGAGGCGCGTCACGGCCGTTTTCAAGTCGGTAACCGCTTGAGAACGCGGGTTGAACGCCATGGAATTGGCCATGCGCACGATGCGTGCGGAGAGAACAGGCTCCGCGGAAATAAGCTTGACCAGGTCGGCGGTCGAGCATTCTTCGCCCAGTAGTTTTTGCACGCGCATGGCGACCGCTGCGTGGGTGGAAAAGACGACTTCGCCTTTTCGAGCATCGGCAGATAAACAGTCAAGAATTTGCTGGATGTCCACGGCAATCTCTCCCCGTTATTGCGACAATCGACTGGTACTGAAACTGATGACGAATGCAGGCACTTGCGCGAGGGGCAGCACATGATCGACGGCGCCAAGCTTGATCGCTTCCTTGGGCATCCCGAAAACAACGCAACTGGCCTCATCCTGGGCGACCGTGACGGCGCCCTTGTCGTGCATTTCCTTGAGCCCACGCGCTCCATCGTCTCCCATGCCCGTCAGGATGATTCCGAGCGCATTGCTGCCCGCGACTCGGGCGACTGAACGAAACAGGACATCGACGGAGGGCTTGTGGCGGTTGATCAGCGGTCCGTCGGCGACCTCGACGACGTACTGAGCACCATTGCGCTTGAGACTCATATGCTTCCCGCCTGGAGCAATCAACGCGCGTCCGGGAATGACACGGTCGCCGTTTCGGGCTTCACGCACTTCTATCTGACAGAGACTGTTGAGCCGCTCGGCAAACATTGCCGTAAAAACCGCCGGCATGTGCTGAACAATGACCATTCCCAGCGTGGTGGCGGGTACTCGAGTGAGGATTGCTTCAAGCGCTTGTGTTCCGCCTGTCGATGTACCGATGGCGACAAGCTGATCTGTCGTTCGATGCAATCCCGCAAAATTCTCTGACGCGGTCGAGTTATCGGGGGAATGCTTTTCGCGCAGACCCGGTGCCGAGTTGGCATTTGCGCGCAAGACATGCACATTGGCTCTTGCCGCACTGCGCACGACTTGCAAAATATCGCTGCTCGCATCCTCCAGGAAATTCTTCAAACCCAGTTTTGGTTTTGTGATGATCGACACCGCTCCGGCAGCCAATGCCTCAAACGACGCCTTGCTACCGCTGTCCGCCAGCGACGAGCAGATCACCACCGGGGTAGGACGTTCGGCCATGATTTTCTTGAGGAAGCTGATTCCGTCCATGCGCGGCATTTCGATATCCACGATCAGGACATCCGGCCAATTGGCCTGCATTTTCGCCCAGGCAAAGATAGGGTCCGAGGCAGACGCGATGACCGTAATGCCTGGATCAGCGCTCAATGCCTGCGTTAGCACTTGCCTGACGACGGCGGAATCATCAACGATGAATACCTTGATCGGCGCGGTCATGAATGAATGTTCCTTATTTCGGCGCCATCCCCCTCGGGAAAAGCGAGCCAGACACTGCCATTCCACAGATCGAAATGCAGCTTGCGCCTTCCGCTCCCCCCTACGTGACACGCAACCAAAGGGATGTGGTGTGATTCAAGGAAATGCTTTCCGTACTCGATATTGCGAATTCCGATATCCATCTTGCCGCTCGGATTGTTGCCGAACATGTTGGCACCGCCAAACAGCTTGGCTTGATACTCCGAGGGCTTGGTGGCCTCGCGGCTGACGTGCTGAAGAAACAGCTCAAACGCTTCGCTGGCAAAGCGACCGTCAAGCGCACGGCTTGGCTGCGACGGTCTCTGTGTAAGCATGTAATGGCACATTCCGCCGATTCGTTTGCGCGGATGCCAAAGCGTGATTGAAACGCACGAGCCGAGCAGTGTAGAAATGCGCGTATCTCCCGCACCGAAAAAAAACTCGCCCGCATTGAGAACGACAACGTCAAACTGTCTTTTTGTCGTTCCGGGAATCATGGCTTGCGATAAATCGTCGGCTTGACGAGAACAACGCGATCGGTGATCCCGTTAAGCGTTTCGGAGTGCCCGATAATCAGATGACCACCCGACTTCAGTCGTGGCAGGAGGTTGTGCACGACCTTGGTTTTGGTTTCCGGGTCGAAATAGATCATCACGTTCCGCAGGAAAATGACTTCAAACTCTCCGATATTGTCTGTTACCGGGTGCATCAGGTTAATGTGATGGAACGACGTTTTTCGCCTGAGTTCGGGGGCAATCAGAAAAGTCCCGGCATGAGAGCGGACACCCTTGAGGCAATATTCCCGCATGAATCCCAAAGGAATGCCTTCCGTCCTCGCCAGCGAGTAGTGCCCGGCAACAGCCTTCGAAAGAACCTGGGTACTGATATCCGAGCCGACGACTTCCCACGATGCATCGCCCAATGCGTCGGCAAGGGTCATGGCAATTGAGTAGACTTCTTCCCCACTTGAACTGGCGGCACTCCAGACGCGGAAGGTTGCCGCACTCCGGCGTTTTTCGATGATCTCGCGCCGCAAATAGTCAAAGTGATGAGGCTCCCGGAAAAAATAGGTTTCGTTGGTGGTCAACAGGTCGACCATCGTTTGCATTTCTTCCGGATGCTCCCCGCTGGCAAGCATCCTGTAATAACTGGTGAAACTTGTCAGTTCGTACTGACGCAATCGCTTCGTCAGTCGCCCAACGAGCAGGACTTTCTTTGCATCGCTCAGGCTGATGCCGGCAATTTTGTAGATCAGGCGTTGAAATAACTGGAACTCCTGATCGGTTATCTTTATGTCTATCATCAGAAAAGCTCGATTTTTTTGCTGTCGCCGTCTGGTTTCCTTGTTAACGATTCTGCATAAGCGCGTTCTTCGCGCGCAATTGTCTGTGCGGCAATCATGCTGGTCACCATGCGTTTGCAAAAAACCTCCCCGCTGAAGGGAAGAAAAATAACCTTTCGGGACCAGGGCCCAAGGAAATCAGACGAGATGAGAGGAATGCCTTCCCGCAGGAGCCACTCCTTGGCGAACGTCGCATTGCGTGAGCCAATGCCGGGCGAGCCATCGTTGGCGTCAATAATGGTCCCGCCACCAAACGCCTTGGCCTGCAGGCGAGCCTTCTTTGCTCCGCGATTGAGCAGCGCATTAAGCAGCGCTTCCATGGCGAAGTTGCCGGACAGCAATGAATCAATCTCTCCATTTTGTGTGCGACCCATGCTGGGCAACATGAAATGGTTGAGTCCGCCAATTTTCAGTTGAGGATCAAAAAGACATACAGCAACGCAGGAACCCAGTAGCGTCGACAGCGGCAATTGGGACTCCACCATCCAGGCACCGGGGAAGACGCTTCGTGCGTGTCGCTCCAGTTCCTTTGCTGGCAGAGCGGTGTAGTCCACAGGGAAATACTCCAGAAGGCTAACTGTTCTTGAATTGTTCAAGCCTCATGCTGAGTCTTTCCAGCGTTCTTTGTGTTTCAAGCCCTTGAGTCAGCAATTCAGCCATGCGGGTCATGAAGTCGCCAACCATGTTTTGCAGGAACTTTTCCTGATTATCTGTCAAGCCGAGCTTGAAAAACGAATTGACCAGGGTTTCCTGAAGGTCGGTGATCAATTTTGAACTGTCCGTCGAATTCCGTTGATTGGCCAGACGCAAACTGGCCAGCGTCTGGCCTACGCTATCAAGCGCGGAGCGCAGCGCTTCTTGCGACTGGCGGTTCAATTCGTCGGTATGTATCGCTTTGAGCCTCGAATCAGCGCCTTGCGCCGCAACGGAAAGATGGTCACGCAGGCGACCACAATAATCCGGATCTTCGATGGGAAGGTTGTTCACCATCAACGTCACACGTTCGAAGTTATGGACGCTTCGGCGGCTGAATTCGAAGATTCTCCCCTGTTTTCGCACGTGTTCCACGATTGAAACTTCGAGAGGTATATCGACCCCGCCCGCACTGAGCGTACTTATGTTCTTGCCAAGACGCGTCTGCACAACGCCTTCCAGGCGGTAGCGCTGCAGGAGTTCGAGGAGTCCTTCCGAGACTTCCTGAACACTCTCCATGCCGATCAATTTGCTGGCGAACTGCAGCAGGATTCCTGTCTCGTCCATGCTCGCCATGATCAGCGAGGAAAGGTACTCGGCCTCTTTGACCTGCTCTGCCAGCGAGCGCTGATTAAGCACGATTTGCTGAGCGACTTTCAACTTCCTCAACAATTCTTCAGGCTCGAATGGCTTGACAATAAAGTCCTCCGCGCCAGCATCATAGCCCCTGATACGCTCTTCAATCGTGTCATGGGCGGAGATGAAGATTACCGGTGAGGGTGGATCGATAATCTGACCGCTTTTTATGACCTTGCATAACTCGAAGCCGTCCATTTTTGGAAGGTTGATATCCAGCAGAAACAAATCGGGCTTCTTTGATTCCAACGCGGCAACACAGTCTTCCGCATTGTTAAACAAATCGAGTTCACAATCGGGGGCCAGAATCATGGAAATTACGTCGAGAACGAGCGGATCGTCATCGACAACGAAGACCTTAAAACATGAAGTCATATGCTAATCGCCTAAAAATTAAAAACTCGAGATGTTGATCGGGTCGTTAGCCCAGTCTCTCTGGGTACTTAGGCAACCGCCGGCAGCCCTAAGTCGCTAAAGAGCGTTGAATTTCCTGAACCATTTCCGTACATGTTTCTTCAAGCTCGTCGAGCCAGAGATCCAATGGTTCGCCGTTCCGAAGTGCAAGTTCCAGCGAACTGGCGATTGACTGGATTTCTGACATGCCCAATATGGCGGCTCGACCTTTCAAGCCATGCGTCAAATGTCTCGCCTTGTCACGATCTTTCGCCGTGATGGCGGCCTTGATTTCTCTGACCACAGCAGGACCAAATTCAACGAATTCCAAGACCCAATGTCGATATCGCTCGGCATTTCCGGAAAACCGGGCAAGCGCCTCGACTGAATTAACACCCCGAATATCCATGTCTTTTAACGCTGATTCTATTTAGTGACCCCTCAAGCGACAGCGCACATTAATACGTGGTCGCGTTCTTTTTGCTTCGGCCCGATGAAGTGGCAAGCTCCCATCACCCCGGCGAAGGCCGGCATCCAGTGTCGAAGAACAATTGCCGACCGGACCCCGGCTTTCGCCGGGGTGACGCCTTCACGCATCATCGTGTCGCATCAATATCAACGATGTTTTCATCGTTCTGCTCACATGGTGGCAAAAATGGAGACCGTTGTGCATCCGTATTTTTCGCAAAAATCAGCGGAAACTACGGAGATGAGTTAATGCGCCCCATCACTGCCACCCGGTACGGCAGACGAAAACTGGGGGGAGCAGGCTCAATTTCCAAGCGTGACCCGCAAAACAAAAACCCCGGCGGGAAATTTATGCGCCGGGGTATGCAAGGTCCAACAGAGGGGATTCGGAAGATCAGACCTCGACTGCTTGACGAAGTTTCTCCTGGTGTGAAAAAAACCAGGATTACATTTTCACTAAACCATCGAGTCCGATGGACTTTGCCTTCCCATTTGTTTTCGTAACAGCGGCATATCGAATGCGCCCCGGCCAACACTGAGCAGCACCCAAATGAAGAATACAGGCAAGACAATTGTCTGAAGTACAAAAATCGCCATCAGCTTGATGATGCGGTCCACCGCATTCTCGGCAGCCCGCTTCAGGTTCTCCAGACGGGTCCCGGCCTCTGCGAAGGCATCCACCGTAGCGCTCTTGAATTCTTCCCAAAGCCCGTGTTTTTCGGGTGCACCGGCAACCCCCAGCTTACTGGCTTCTCCCTGCACCGACGTGAGCACCTCTTGGCTCTCCTGATAGTCCGACGCCATGAACTGCTGAAATATCGCGTCCGTTCCAATGAGCGACAGGGGCATCGCAAACCGCGTCACGAGAAACACTAGCAGCAACCCCGACAGCCAGCGCGGGCCCGTCATTCCACGCATGTAGAGGATGGCCCATACCCCCGCAACCAGCGACAGCGTCAGCGAAACCATCCAGGAGGCGCCGACCGTCAACAACACCTTCTCGACACCAAAGGCGACCATGGCCACCAACATCACCTGGGAAAACTGTTCGACCAAGTCATTCAGCGGGTCGAGAATCTCGCCCGGCGCAAACGTCATTCCCATGCCCGCGGGTGCGGCAGAGATTTGAGTCCCCTGCACTACAGAGATGGCGCCATTGAGCAGACGAGCACTCGCATAGGTCGCCGCCGCTCGTTTCAATCCGGCATCCACCTGCGCGTTAGCCGTCGTATCGAATGGCGACAGCCACGAACAAGCCACCATGATGGCCACCAGGGCCACGCCGAGGAACCGGACCATCTGTTGATTTCTTGATGCAGTCATCTGACCACTCCACTTGAAAAGTTGCTGGATTATTACCGCCAGCACTTCGGTCGACTCGCAGAAGTTGAGGCTCACTGCTGACTTCTCGCAGGTGACGTCGGTCAAGCCACTATCCTATCGCTCATGACCCCGTCTCTCCCACCTCGGGTTGAGCATTTGATGGGCCGCACCGACGAAATCGACCACGCACACAACTGTTTACCCTAGTGGTCTGCTTCGCAAATAACGGGACACGAAAACTTGTCTTTGCCCGCCTGGCGTTGTTGCTCATCCTCGCGATAGCTG
>CAZCJW010000029.1:0-7960 GCA_964499185.1 uncultured Propionivibrio sp.
CCTCCCACACGGTATGGCTTTGCGTGTAGTCCGGTGCACTCCAGGCCAGGCAGGCACCTTCGCCTTCGCTGGCGAGCAGGATACGCGTCTGCCCGTCGACTTCGATGCTGTTGCAGGAATAGCAACGATTCAGCGTTGCCAGGAAATGTTTGTCGATCTTCATCGGACAGCCTCCAGAGATTCAAGATAAATTATTGACCCACTTTTTCGGTGATTTTATATCATAATGTCAACACTATAAAGAATATAACGATCAAAACGATCGCAATGAAAACAGAAACACGAACGACTACACTGGACTGAGTTTAGTCGCTTCGCGCTTGAGTTACTGACCAAAAAAGGGAACGCTGATGAAAGGGGTGATCACCGTCGACATTGGCACGACGAGCATGCGTGCCGTGCTTTACGACGCCGACAGCCACATGATCCATATGGATCAAAAGGAAAACATTCCCGATTACTTCAACGACGGACGCGTGGAACAAGATGCATCGGCGTGGACGAAAATCCTGCCGGAGGTCCTCAGCAGTTGTGCCGCGGCGGCCCGCGACCGGGGAATCGAGCCGACGTGCATCGCCGTAACGGCGCAGCGCTCCTCGGTCATTCCTCTCGACAATGACGGCACCCCCCTGCACCCGGCGATCATGTGGCAAGACCGGCGCACAGCCGAACTGGCGCAGGCCATGAACGACCACAATCGTTTTGTCTATGGAAAGACAGGGCTCAAGATCTCGCCGGTATTCTCGGCGATCAAGATGACCTGGCTCCGCCGCTTCCGGCCCGATATCTGGAGCAGGACGCGCAAGCTGATCGGCATCCAGGACTGGGTGCTCTACCTGCTGTCCGGGCGGCTGGTCACCGACCACACCTTCGCCAGCCGAACCAATCTTTTCAACCTCGAACGCAAATGCTGGGACGACGAATTGCTGCGGCTTTTCGAAGTCCCCGCCGACATGCTCTGTAATCTGGTTCCTCCGGGTTCGATCGTTGGCGGACTGCTTCCCGCCTTTGCCGGCGAGACCGGCCTGCCCGTCGGCCTGCCCGTGGTCACAGCGGGTGGTGACCAGCAGTGTGCGGCACTCGGGCTGGGGCTGTTCTCAGGCGAACGCGCTGTCACCAACACCGGTACCGGGTCTTACCTCATCGGCCACAGCGACACGCCGGCGCTTGATGACCAGATGCGAACCGCCTGCAATATATCTGCGGTACCAGGCGCCTATATCGTCGAGGCCGCAGTGCTGACTTCGGGCACCATTTACCGCTGGTTCGCCGAACTCAGTTTCGGGAGCGGAAGCCCGTCCGCAGAGGCGTTCTCGCGCCTGAACGGCGAGGCGGCAACCGCTCCGGCCGGGTCAAACGACCTGATCCTGCTGCCGCATTTCAAGGGGTGCGGTGCCCCGTACTGGGACACCGAAGCCAAGGGCGTCTTCTACAACCTGACACTCGGCACGACGCGCGGCGAAATGGCGCGCGCCATTCTGGAAGGCATCGCCGTCGAGATGAAGGAGAGCCTGGACCTGGTCGAAACCCTGTGCGGCCGCGTCGATTCGGTCAGCGTCTCGGGAGGGCTGACGCGATCGGATCTTTTCAACCAGATACAGAGCGACGTCTTCAAGCGCCCGGTTGTCCGCTTTAAGAACAGCGAGGCCACGTCGCTCGGGGCATGGATCGCGGGTTCGGTCGCCTGCGGAATCGACGCCGGTCATGCCCAGGCTTTCAAACGCGCCGTGGACCCGGGATCTTCGGTATCATACCTACCCGATCCCGCAAATCTGCCGGTCTATGAGCGCCAATGCCGCCGCGCGCGCGAACTTTACAAGGCGTTGGCCGCGCCCGACTTTCGGGAGCACATCAAATGAACGCTCAATTGCCCACCCGCTCGGACGATCAACCGAAAATGAAGATCAGCAACTATCGGCACAAAAAGATTCTGGAGATGCTCTACCAGCGCCAGTCCATTTCCGCTGACGAGTTGTCCACAGAATTCGGCGTGTCGAAAATCACCATTCGGCGCGATCTGGACGCACTGGCCGGGGAAAAGCTCCTGGAACGCACGCGCGGTGGCGCCGTACTCGCCTCCGGCCTGCGCCTGGAGGAACTTTTCGACCAAAAAGACCATGTCGCGAAAAGGGAGAAAAGCCTGATCGGCCGCTATGCCGCCTCGCTCGTCTCGGAAAACGAGACAGTTTTCGTCAACGCCGGCTCGACCACGCTGGAAGTGATCCGCCACCTGCGCGGCAAGAAGGTCAGGATCGTGACCAACAACGCTGCCTGCCTGGGTCTGGATCTCGACCCCGAACAGGAACTCATCCTGCTTGGCGGCGATTATCGCAGCGCGTCCAAATCACTGGTCGGCGACCTGACCATCGCCGGGCTGCACAGTATCTTCTCCAGCGTCACCTTCCTCGGCATCAACGGCGTGAGCATCAAGAAGGGGTGTACCTCCGCCGTGCACCAGGAAACTGCCGTCAACAAGGCGATGATCGAGAATTCCAGCGGCAAGGTCATCATCGTGGCCGATCACACCAAGATGAATTGTGTCTCGAGTTTCCTGACCTGCCCGTTGAACCGGATCGACATGATCGTCACCGACTGGATGGCTCCGGCGGCATTTTGCGAAGAAATCGAGGAATCAGGTTTGTGCGTGGTTCGCGTTCCGGACGAGGACTAGCCGTCATCCCGCAAGAATCAGAAGCCCCCTGCCGCCTCCAACAAGGATAGAGAAGAGCGCCTGCACTCGCGTCGACGGCCCGTCCTCGGGAATGGCTCGGCAGCGGGTGATCTTTGCTCTGGCGAGGTGGTGCCCCATCGCTCGAGTTTGCGCGGGGCATCCCCGGTAGATTTCAGACTCGGAACTGAATCCCGCCTGAGCTAAACTTGCGCCATTGCCACATCCGTCACACAGGGAGAAACGCGATGGGAGAACAATTTCAATCGCTTGACCAGGTCAAGGCTTCAGCCATCGACATGGCGGTCAAGTTCGGACCGAAACTGGTCGTCGCCGGGCTAATTCTTTTCGCTGGCTATGTTGCCGCCCGCTGGGCGGGAAACGTTGTCACCCGCCTGCTTGCGCGCTTCAAGCTCGAACCGCCGGTACGCGCGCTGCTTGAACGCATCGCCCAGATTCTGGTCTTCGGGCTCTTCGCCATCATGGCCATGCAAAATCTTGGTGTCGAACTGCTGCCGCTGGTCGCCGGCCTTGGCGTGGCCGGCGCAGGCATGGCGCTGGCGCTGCAAGGGGTTCTCGGTAACGTCGCCGCTGGGCTGACGATCATCTTTACGCAACCATTCCACGTCGGCGACTACATTTCGATCGGCGACGAAGAGGGCGAGGTGCTCGACATCAATCTGTTCAGCACCACGCTCGGCCACTTCGACCGCTCGAAGGTCATCATCCCGAACCGCAAGATCGTCGGCGAAATCCTGCATAACTGCGGCCAGATCCGCCGCCTCGCGGTATCGGTCGGGATTGCCTACGGTAGTGACGTGGATGAGGCGTTGCGCCTGATCCACGGCGTCCTGAGCTCCAATCCGCGCGTCCTCCAGACACCGGCCCCGGTCGTCGGCGTGGCGAAGCTTGCGGATTCCAGCGTCAGCCTCAACATCAATCCGTGGGTCGCGGTACCCGATTTTGAAGCGGCAACGAGCGAGGTCAACAAGGCTGTGCTCGAGACGTTCCGCGACAAGAACATCGTCATTCCCTTCCCGCAACGCGACGTGCGGATGGTACAAGGCTAGTGAAGTCGGTTTACCTCGCCGGCCCCGACGTATTCCTCCCCGAGGCTGGCCAGCGTGCCCAACTCCAGAAGGCGCTCTGCCTCAAGCATGGGTTCGAACCGCTGCACCCGTTCGACCAGGCGACATTGTCATCGCAGGGCATCTTTCGCACGAACATCGGGATGATCCGTGATTCGGATGCGGTGCTGGCCAACCTCAACCCCTTCCGCGGTCCCGAGGTGGATTCCGGAACGGCGTTCGAGATCGGCTTCGCCGCCGCTCTGGGCAAGCTGGTCATCGGCTACGTCTCCCGGCCGGAAAACCTCATGCAGCGGGTAGAGCGACTGCACGGCGAAATCGCCTACGACGCCAACACCAACTTATGGCGCGACCGGGACGGTCATCTGATTGAGGACTTCGGGCACGCGGTAAACCTCATGCTCGCCGAGTCCTGCTCGTCGATCGTGATCGGTGGCCTTGCGGTCGCGCTGGCCAGGCTCGGCGAATCCCGCGCCCTTGCCGGCAATAGCGCGCTGGAATTATTGCGCTGATTCCGGATCAAACTTGGCGAGAAACTCGGTGCGTTCCCGAACGCATATCAGGCTTGGGTTATCCTCCGGGTAATAGACGATGACCGGCATACCGTCGCGCGCGTTGGTGCAGTCGATGCCCTCGGCCATTACTACGTAACGTTTTCCGTTCTTTTTGTTGATGCAGATCTTCATTTCCACTCCAGGCAAACCATTCAAATCAGGATATCGGCCACCATGCTAACCTCTCCTGAATCCGTTCCGGCAACATCATGAACCGACTTGTTTCCGCCCTCGCCTTCGCCGCGCACAAGCACCGCGACCAACGCCGCAAGGATATCGCGGCGTCGCCCTACATTAACCACCCGATTGCGCTGGCCAACGTGCTGGCCAACGAGGCCGGCGTGGACGACGAAACCGTCCTGATCGCTGCCGTCCTGCACGACACGATCGAGGATACCGACACCACCGAGACGGAACTCGTCCGGGAATTCGGGCAGGAAGTTGCGGCCATCGTGCTCGAGGTCACCGACGACAAGGCGCTGCCCAAGGCCGAACGCAAGCGTCTACAGGTGGTCAATTCCGGCGGAATCAGCCGCCGCGCCAAACTGGTCAAGCTAGCCGACAAGATCTGCAATCTGCGTGATATTTCCCGGAGCCCACCCGCCGGTTGGGCGCTGGAGCGGCAGCAGGCGTATTTCGATTGGGCCGCGGCCGTGATTGAGGGAATTCGCGGCACCCACCCGGTGCTGGAAGCCATTTTTGACGAGGCTCTCAAGAGAAAACCATTGCACCCATGAAACTGAAACCCCTGCTGCTCATCCCTGCATTCTTACTGGCCTGCGCTTCCGCGTTCGCCATCGACATATCGGAGGAGATGCTCAACAAGTTCGTCACGCAGAAACTCGCCGAGAAACGACAGCGCGATATCCAGGTACTCGACCCGAAAATCACCCTGCTTGACGGATACGCGAACATCTGCGCCCGGGTGCGTGCCAAGGTCATCACCCACGACGTCGAGTTCTGTGCCGACATGACGCCTAAATGGCGTCAGGAAACCGGTTCGCTACTGGCGACGCGAATGACCCTGGTTTCGCTCAACGCACCTGGCGTCAGCGAAAAAGATATCGAACTGCTCAAGGCCATCGTCAATCAGGTAGTCCTGCCCCGACTCGAAGGTGTCGAGGTCTACAAGGCCGACGACTTCATTGGCAAGCAGATTTCGGCGCTGAAAGTGCTGCCCGGACGACTGGATATTTCCTTGTAGTACGCACCCTCCCCGGAAACCCGCCGAAGCCCATGAATTTTCTCGCGCACGCCCTGCTCTCCGGAGACGCCGAAGCGGACCGGGTCGGCGGCCTGATGGGGGATTTCATTAAAGGCCCTCTTCCAGCGGGGCTACCGCCCGATCTCGCTTCTGGAGTCGCTTTGCACCGGGCCATCGACAGCTTCGCCGACCGGCATCCGGCCTTTGTGGCGAGCCGCGCGCGGATCAGCCCGGCGCGCAGGCGCGTCAGCGGCGTCCTTGTCGACCTTTTCTACGACCACTTGCTCGCTCGCGACTGGACGGACCAAGGACCGGGCGTACTGGAAGACTATGCAGCCCGGCTCTACGCGTCGCTGCAGGCTTACTCCGACCTCTTGCCAGAAAAAGCTCGTGAAATCGCCGAAATGATGCGCATCGATAACTGGCTCTGCTCCTACCGCGACGTGGCGGCCGTTGGCCGGGTCATCGATCGCATGGCAATTTATCGACTGCGACGGGCTAATCCTCTGGGCGGCGGCATCGAGGAATTCCTCGCCAATGCAGCAGGGTTCGAAGCCGACTTCCGGATCTTCATGCCCGATGCTCTGGCGTTCTCAAGCGGCTGGCGCGATGGGTTCAGAAGAGCGGCCCTCTGAGAGCCGCTCCCATCAAGCGTTTCGTCACACCTTGAAGCGCGACACCAGGGCCTGCATCCCTTGTGCCGTCGCCGACATCGAATTCGCTGCCAAGGAAGTCTCGTTGGCGACGGCGTTTGCTTCCTCGGCCTGCGTGGCGATATCTTCGATCTTCTTGGCCACCTCGGTAGAGGCAGCCGACTGCTCGCGCAGAGCCCCATCAACATCACCCACAAGCTTCGCCACGCGCTGTGCCATTTCGCGCATCCTGGCGATGGACCCTCCGGCTTGTTCGGCAAAAGCCACGCTGCTGTCGACCAGTTGCACGCCGTGCGACACGCCGGACACCACCTGGCCGGTCGAGTGCTGGATGGCGCCTACCATGTGAGATATCTCGCCGGTGGAAAGCGCCGTGCGTTCCGACAGTTTGCGCACTTCGTCCGCCACCACGGCAAAACCGCGTCCGGCCTCACCGGCACGGGCCGCTTCGATCGCCGCATTGAGCGCCAACAGGTTGGTCTGATCGGCAATATCCTTGATCACGGCCACGATGTTCGAAATCTTTTCGGACTCGCTCTTGAGGTGATTCATCTGGTCCGCCGCTTCCCTGACGACCGCAGCCGCCCCGGTGACCTGCTCCACCAGTTTCTCGATTGCGTTGTGGCCTTCGTTGGCCTGCGCATCGGAGTCCACCGCGACCCTGGCCGCTTCCCCCGTGTTGTCAGCCACGATGTTGATGGAAACGGTGAGTTGTTCGACGTTCGCGGCAATCGCCGACGCAGCACTGCTTTGAATCGTTGCCGATTGATTCAGTTGGCTGACGGCGTCGTTGAGGTTGCTCGCTGCCCCAAGGATCGACTGCGCGCTGCCGGTCGTTTCGCGCATCGCGTTGCGTAGCGCGCCCTGCATATCCCCCATGGCCCCCAACAGCGTGCCGACCTCGTCGCGACTGGCGGGCGGCAATTCAACTGTCAGATCGCCCTTGGCGATTTCACGCGCCGCACCTACCGCCTGATTGAGCCGAGACGCAATGCGTTGTGCAATCAGAAAGCTGCAGGCCAAAGCCAGCGCGACACCAAGCACCAGTGCCGTGATACCGCCGTTGATCGCGGCAGAAATGCTGCTCTCGGCGTTGGCGGATGAGCGTTCCGCTCCTTCGCGGTTCAGCTTCTGCAACTCGTCAGTCTGGTCACGGAGGAAATTCGCCTCCTTGACCCATGTGGTCTTGCGCAACTGCTGCGCTTCGTCGGGCTTCCCCCCTTTACTCAACGAGATCGCCTCGCTGACCGTCACGCGGTACGCCGTGGCGCCTTTGACGGCTTGTTCGAAAACCTTCCTTTCCGCGTCGGTCGAGACAAGCAACTCATATTTCTTGAGCGCCGCACCAAGTTCGGCATCGAGATCGTTAAGAGATTTCTCCATCTTCGCTCTCTCGTCGTCGCTGGCCGGCAGAAGGTACTCGAGGCTGCGCACTCTGTAGCGCAACCTCAGCTGGCTGATTTCTCCGGCCGCTTGAACTGACGGCAGCCAGTTTTTGGCGAGGGCATCGGTATCACGGCCAACGGCCCTGATCTGGACGATGCAGAAGATGATGGCTGCGACAAGCACGCCACCGCTAACGACGAAATTGATGATGAGCTTGCCGCGCAAGCTCAGATTGTCGAACCATCCCATGATTGTGTCCTCCCGTCCGGTTATTGAAGTACCGCCTGAAATCCCCGGCTATCGTTTTTCAGCTTATACACGCCCGGAACGCCTTACAACATGAATCGTTCCAAGGTCTGGGCAGATCAATGTAGACGCTGGCGTTTGCTTGTTCCGGCCGACCATCG
>CAZCJW010000029.1:8060-16516 GCA_964499185.1 uncultured Propionivibrio sp.
GTATCGGTACCTGATCGGTAGCGCTCCGTCGACAGACGAAGGCTGGTGGCATTGGCACCGACTTCCGCTTCTTGCGCAGCCATACGCTCACTCAGGGTACTGCGTGCTGATCGCATCGATGGCCAGCAGGTCGCCCTGGCGCTGCGCTTTCAGCCGCGCCGCATTCAAGATCACCTCGGCACGCGACACGGTGACCCGGGCACTCGCGTAGGTAGCCTGATAGCTGGCCGGATCAATCTGGTACAGCAATTCGCCGGCGTTGACCATGGCGCCTTCGGTGAAGACGCGCTTCTGGATGATGCCGCCGACCCGGGGACGAACCTGCGCCACCATGAACGCGATGGTGCGTCCCGACGGTTCGCTGCTCAGGGTCAGCGGCTGCGCCGCCAACATCACCACACCCACTTCGGTCGGCTTCGCAACCGTGTTGGCGGCCGACCAGCTGTCATTGCATCCGGCCAAAAACGCGCTGACGAAAGCATTCCCCAGGGCAGTTGCCAGCACCACGGAAGGGAAGCGGATTGATTTGAAAACGCCAACTGCGCTCACTGATGACGCCTTGGAGGTTGCTTGCCGAAGATGAGCGCCAACGCTCGCGAGGGATGGCTAGCGACCTCTGCGCTGTGATCATCTGGCTCAATTACGGCGATCGGATTGATATCTACCGAATAAAAGGATCAGCAGGCGGCGATCACCCGCGGACGCAACAGTGTGACCGAGGCGTCATTGTCGGAAGAAAATGATTCGGAAAGATTTCCCGGCAGGGAGAATCGACTGCAAATTATTACAGCAGGTGTCACTCCGAGCGCTTGCTGCATTCGGGACGATTCCGTGCATGGAGTTCGAAGGGAATGCCAAAAACGGAAGGTGCTGCCCTGGCACGCCGCGTTTGATTGAGTCAAACCTCCAGGGCAGCCAGCAATTTGCCGTGAATACCGCCGAAACCACCGTTGCTCATGACCAGGATATGGTCTCCGGCCCGCGCTTCCCTGACGATTCGTTCAACGAGGACGTCCAGTTGATCGGCAACCATGGCCTTCCCGCCGAGCGGCGCCAGCGCTTCAGCCGCGTCCCAGCCGAGATTGGCGCCATAGCAAAAGACGCGATCCGCTTCGGCCAGGCTACCGGGAAGCTGCGCCTTCATCACGCCCAGCTTCATGGTGTTCGAGCGCGGCTCGAGAACCGCCAGGATGCGCGGATTGTTGTCCGTCCCGATCTTGCGCCGCAGCCCCGCCACCGTCGTGGCCATCGCCGTGGGATGATGCGCAAAGTCGTCATAGACGCTGATTCCTCTCACGGTACCGCGCAACTCCATGCGCCGCTTCACGTTCTGGAAACGCGACAGGGCTTCCATCCCCTGTTCCAGCGGAACCCCGACGTGACGAGCCGCGAGCAGCGCCGCAACGGCATTGGAGCGATTATGTTCGCCGGACAGCGACCACACCGTGCGTGCGACCATCTCATCACCGCGCATCAGGGAGATCTCGCCGGACGCATCATCGCCCTCTACGCGCCAGCTGGCCATCTCGTTGAATCGCTCGACCGGTGTCCAGCAACCGCGCGCCAGAACCCGCTCAAGACTGGATTCGGCCGCGTTGGTGACAATCAACCCCTGACGCGGCACGGTGCGGACAAGATGATGGAATTGCGTCTCGATCGCCGCAAGATCGGCGAAGATATCCGCGTGATCGAACTCGAGATTGTTGAGAACGGCCGTCCGCGGGCGGTAATGGATGAACTTCGACCGCTTGTCGCAAAACGCCGTATCGTACTCATCGGCCTCGATCACGAAAAACGGCGAATCGTCCTGCTGCCCTGTCAACCGCGCCGAAACGCCGAAGTTCATCGGCACCCCCCCAATCAGGAAGCCGGGACTCAAACCAGCGTCTTCAAGGATCCACGCCAGCATTGAAGACGTGGTCGTTTTGCCGTGCGTTCCAGCCACCGCCAACACCCAGCGTCCATGCAGAACGTTGTCCGCCAGCCATTGGGGACCGGAAACATAGGGCAAGCCGCGGTCGAGAATCTCCTCCAGCAACGGGGTGCCTCGGGATATGGCGTTACCGACGACGAAACAGTCCGGATTCAACCCGATTTGCTCGACGCCATAGCCCTCGATCAAATCGATTCCGGCAGCTTCGAGCTGTGTGCTCATGGGGGGGTACACGCCGGCATCGCAGCCCGTGACACGATGTCCGGTAGCCCTCGCCAACTGGGCGATGCCGCCCATGAACGTGCCACAGATGCCAAGGATGTGAATATGCATGAAATAAATCCAAGTTAGAATTGTCCAACCGGGCGAAGCACTCGCCAATCAGCGGGATTGTACCCCGCGCTTTACGGGCGAAGCGTCGAGAGCCCCTCCGCCTTGACCACCGGAGCACGGACTGATGAGCAAAGACAGCCCCTTCCCGACCAGCGACCCACAACGCTCCCGAATCGCCAGCGTCGCCGCACGCTTGATGGCCGAAGACGGCATCAACAGCGCTTCCATGGCCAAGCGCAAGGCCGTCCTCAGTCTCGGCCTACCCGAAAATACGGCACTGCCTGAAGACGCCGAAGTCGAAGCCGAGTTGCGTCTCTACCAACGCCTTTATCAGAACGAGGAACATACGGAAAGAATCGCTCATCTTCGGCAAAAGGCACTCGATTTCATGGCGATCATGCAGTCATTCAACCCATACCTGACAGGTTCCGTGCTCGAAGGAACTGCCGGGCGATACGCAGAGATCGATCTGCAGTTATTCACTGACAGCGCCAAGGACGTCGAGATTTTTCTGCTCAACCGACAGATCGATTACCAGCACAGTACGCCAAGATCCGACCGGGCGGAAGCCGTACTCACCGTGCGCGACGACGATGCGGACATCAATCTTGTTGTTTACCCGGCGAACGATGAACGCGTGGTGTTCAAGACCCGCGACGGGAAAACGCGTCCGCGTGCACGCATCGCCGCCGTCAGAAAATTGCTTGACGGCGACCATACATGACCCTTGGAAAAGGCACGATTGCCGCCCTTTGCGCCCTCGTCGGGGCGGCAGCCTTCACCGCTGGTTTTCTCGCCCGGCCCGAGAAACGAGTTTCGCCCCCCCCGGCGCAGGATTTCGCATCAAAACGAACGCTATCCGGCCTGTTCGACCTTCAGTTCAATGATTACGGCGGGACACCCTATCCGTTCTCGCAATGGAAGGGAAAAATCCTCGTCATCAACTTCTGGGCGACATGGTGCGCACCCTGTCGCGAAGAAATGCCCTACTTTTCCCGACTCAGCAAAGAATACGCGGGGAAAGGCGTCCAATTTGTCGGGATTTCCGCCGACCCGCCGGACACGATCCGTCTTTTTGCCAAGCAGCACGGGGTTGCCTACCCGTTACTGGTCGGTGGGCCGCAAACCGTAGCCATGAGCATCGACCTGGGCAACCGTCAATCAGGGTTGCCGTATACGCTCATTCTCGGTCGAAACGGAGAACCTCTGCTGGCTCGAACAGGCCGCCTTCCGGAAGCCGAACTGGAGAGGCTGCTGAAAAGCGCGGCCGCCCCCTGACTGGACAAAATGCAGCGAACTACGTCAAACTAGCCGCGTTCAACGCAATACGCGCACGTACAACACCAGGCTTTTCTACGCGCCCGAACCCTCACCGAGCATCAATATCCCCGCATTTTCAGCGATTTTGGCCACAACATAGCGTCAACATTCCCGTCGCTTTCTGGAGGCGCCGCCGTTCGCCGCGCCGAAGCCGTCAATCACAGCCACACTGGAGGCACCCGATGGATTTGAGAAAACTGAAGAAACTGATCGACCTCGTCGAGGAATCAGGCATCGCCGAACTCGAAGTCACCGAAGGCGAAGAAAAAGTGCGCATCGTCAAACATACCGCCATGGCAGCACCGCAAACCTACATGATTCCGCAAGGCGTTCCTGCCGCAATCCCCTCGACGCCCCGTGAAAAGTCGTCATCGTTCGACGAGGACGATCTGGACGACGATAACGACGAACCCGAAGGCGAGGTCGTCAAGTCGCCGATGGTCGGTACCTTCTATCGCGCCCCCAGTCCGGGATCGGACCCATTCGTCGAAATCGGCAGCACGGTCAAGGTCGGCGATACCTTGTGCATCGTCGAAGCCATGAAACTGCTCAACGAGATCGAGGCGGACTTCGCCGGCACGGTCAAGGCAATCCTGGTCGAGAACGGGCAACCCGTCGAATACGGCGAACCGTTGTTCATCATCGGCTAGGGAGGTTTCCGCCATGTTCGGAAAAATCCTCATCGCCAACCGCGGGGAAATCGCGCTGCGCATCCAGCGCGCCTGCCGCGAACTGGGCATCAAGACCGTCGTTGTACATTCGGAGGCGGACCGTGAGGCGAAATACGTCAAGCTCGCCGACGAATCCGTGTGCATCGGCCCGGCCCCGTCGAACCAGAGTTATCTCAATATCCCGGCCATCATCTCGGCCGCCGAAGTGACGGATGCCGAAGCCATCCACCCTGGATACGGCTTCCTCTCGGAAAACGCGGATTTCGCCGAGCGCGTCGAGTCCTCGGGATTCGTCTTCATCGGCCCACGCCCGGAAACGATCCGCCTGATGGGCGACAAGGTCTTTGCCAAGGCGGCCATGAAGGCCTCTGGCGTGCCGTGTGTGCCAGGATCTGAAGGCGTTCTTTCTGACGACCCGAAAGAGGTCCTGCGAATCGCCAAAACCATCGGTTACCCGGTGATCATCAAGGCGGCCGGCGGAGGCGGAGGCCGCGGCATGCGCGTGGTCAACACGGAAGCGGCATTGCTCAACGCCGTCGCGATGACTCGCACCGAAGCGCAGAACTTCTTCGGCAATCCCAATGTGTATCTGGAAAAGTATCTGGAGAACCCCCGCCACGTTGAAATCCAGGTGTTGGCGGATAGCCACCGCAACGCCATCTACCTGGGTGAACGCGACTGCTCGATGCAACGGCGACATCAGAAAATCATCGAAGAAGCGCCCGCCCCCGGTATTCTCTCTCGCCACATCACGCGCATTGGCGAGCGCTGCGCGGATGCCTGTAAGCGGATCAATTACCGCGGGGCCGGGACCTTCGAGTTCCTTTACGAAAACCGGGAGTTCTACTTCATCGAGATGAACACCCGCATCCAGGTTGAGCACCCGGTGACGGAAATGATCACCGGCATCGACATCGTACAGGAACAGATCCGCGTCGCCGCCGGCGAAAAACTGCGCTTCCGGCAACGTGAAGTGACGCCCCGGGGTCACGCGATCGAATGCCGCATCAACGCCGAAGATCCCTACACGTTCGCGCCGTTTCCGGGCAGGATCACCCTTTACCACCCGCCCGGTGGTCCTGGCATCCGCGTCGATTCGCACATCTACCAGGGCTATACCGTGCCGCCGCACTACGATTCGATGGTAGCCAAGGTCATTGCCTATGGCGACTCGCGCGAGCAGGCTATCCAGCGCATGCGTATCGCGCTGTCGGAAATGAGCGTTGACGGCATCAAGACCAACATTGCGCTACACCATGAACTGATGCACGATGCCCATTTTGTGCAAGGCGGCACCAGCATCCACTACCTGGAAAAGAAACTCGCCGCACGCACTGAAATGAAGTGACCCAACACGGATAACAACGCATGTCCTGGCTTTCCATCACCATCGAAACCGACTGCCAGCACGCCGAACGGCTGGCCGACACCCTGCTCGATGCCGGTGCCCTGTCGGCCAGTATCGAGGATGCCGACGCCGGCACGCCCGCCGAAACGCCGCAGTTCGGAGAGCCCGGCTCGGTCACCACACCAGGCTGGGAACGTTCGCGCGTGGTCGCCCTGATTGAATCCGATACCGACGTCGACGAGCTTCTGGAAGCCTGCGCCCCGCTCGCCGGACTCGAGCAAACACCCGCTTACTCGCTGGAGAAAGTGGAAGAGCAGAACTGGGTCCAGCTCACGCAGTCGCAGTTCGAGCCGATCCGTATCTCCGGGCGTTTGTGGATCGTGCCTTCCTGGCACACCGCCCCCGATCCGGACGCCATTGTCCTCGTCCTCGACCCCGGCATGGCGTTCGGCACCGGATCCCACCCCACCACGCGGCTGTGCCTGGAGTGGCTGGAACGCACGGTGACACCCGGGATTTCCGTGCTCGATTACGGCTGCGGTTCGGGCATTCTGGCCATCGCCGCGGCAAGATTGGGAGCCCGCGACGTGCTTGGCGTCGATATCGACCCGCAGGCCGTCAGCGCTGCAAAATGCAATGCCGAACGCAATGAGGTGAGCGCACGCTTCGCCGATTCCGCCGGAGAAATAAACGGGCAGTTCGATATCGTCGTCGCCAACATCCTTTCCAATCCGCTCAAGGCGCTGGCCCCGGCGATCTGTTCGCACGTCCGCCCCGGTGGCAGTCTCGCGCTTTCCGGCATTCTCGCCGAGCAAACGGAAGACCTGATCGCGGCCTACGCACCATGGATCGCTCTGGACGTCGCCGACACGCGCGAAGGCTGGGTCTGCCTGTCCGGCATCAAACCCGCGTAAAATCTGCGCATGAAAACACGCTGCCCGGATTGCCAGACTGTCTTCCGCGTCACGCCGGAACAACTCAAGGCGCGCGCCGGAAAAGTCCGCTGCGGCCACTGCCAGGCGGTGTTCAACGCGCTGGACAGCCTGCTCGAAGGACATATCGCGGTCGCCGCGCCCACCCCGGCGACTGCGATCGACATTCCACCGGTCGGGATTCCTCTGCCAGTGGAACCGGTGGCTGAGATCGAGCTATCCGCATCGGAATCCGAACCAGAGGTTCCGGAGTCTGAGAACAATGACGCTCCGCCCGTTAACGACGAAGCGCATGACGCCTCCGCCACGCAGGAACTCGCCAAGGCCACCGGACTGATTCTTCCGCGTGACACCTCGGAAATCCCGGGCTACAGCAAATGGAACGAGGGGGTCATGGCTGCGCCGACCGCCAGCCCTGAGGAAAAACCTTCCCGCTGGCCGTTTTCCCTGGCGGCCGTGCTGCTGGCACTGGGACTCTCCGGACAAGCGACCTTCCATTACCGGAGCGAACTGGCGGTTGCATTCCCCCGCCTGCAGCCGTTGCTCCTGGCGTTTTCACAAGCACTCGACAGTCCGCTACCGTTGCCGGCCCGCGCAGAACTGGTCAGCATCGAGACGTCCGACCTGCAGACCGACGCTGCACGCGGCAACCTGCTCGTGCTGAATGCCACGCTGCGCAACCGGGCGCCTTATGGACAAGCCTACCCCGCGCTTGAACTGTCGCTGACCGACACGCAGGACGTCGCCATTGCCCGGCGTGTATTCACTCCTCAGGAATACCTCCCGGCGAAAACGCCCGCTGAACAGCCGTTCCCGGGCAACTCCGACATCGCCGTGCGCCTGTGGATCGAAGCCAAAGACATCAGCGCAGCCGGCTACCGACTCTACGTTTTCTATCCCTGACCCGACGCCGAGGCGTCAAGAGCGTCCTTAAGCCCGATGCTATAATCGGCGCCTCAATTACAAGGTGCCCACGCCCATGCCTACACTAGTCTGCGGATCGATCGCCTACGACAACATCATGGTGTTTCACGACCGGTTCAAGAACCACATTCTTCCGGAGCAGATTCATATCCTGAACGTGGCCTTCCTGGTGCCCGAAATGCGCCGCGAATTCGGCGGCTGTGCCGGCAACATCGCCTACAACCTCAAGCTGCTCGGCGACGACCCGCTGATCATGGCCACGGTCGGTGAGGATGCTGCCCCCTATCTTAGCCGGCTCGACGGCCTGGGGCTGCCCCGCGCCCACGTGCGGCAGATTGACGGCGCCTATACAGCCCAGGCCTTCATCACCACCGATCTGGACGACAATCAGATCACAGCGTTCCACCCGGGCGCGATGAGCTTCTCGCACCAGAATCGCATTTCCGATACCCGTGGCGTAAAACTCGCCATCGTCGCCCCGGACGGGCGGGAAGGCATGCTCAAGCATTCGTCAGATCTTTCCGCGGCAGGAATCCCATTTGTCTTTGACCCAGGTCAGGGACTGCCGATGTTCTCCGGAGAGGAACTGCTGCATTTCCTGCAACTGGCCGACTATGCCTGCTTCAACGATTACGAGGCCCGCCTGCTGTGCGATCGCACCGGCAAGTCTCTGGAACAACTCGCCGGTCAACTTGAAGCCTTGATCGTGACACGTGGGGCAGAAGGATCGCTGATCTATGCGGCCGGTCGATGCATCGACATTCCCTGCGTGGAGGCCAAAGAGGTCGTCGACCCAACCGGTTGCGGCGACGCATACAGATCCGGATTGCTGTATGGCATCTCCAAGGGCTGGGAATGGGAAAAAACCGGCCGGCTCGCAGCG
Organism: uncultured Propionivibrio sp.; assembly: GCA_964499185.1. GTDB lineage: Bacteria > Pseudomonadota > Gammaproteobacteria > Burkholderiales > Rhodocyclaceae > Propionivibrio. The sequence continues at coordinate 16,405 of CAZCJW010000029.1, forward strand.
GTCATGGGTTCCATCAAGGTCGCTTCGCGCGGAGGGCAAAACCACCGTCCGACCCGCAACGATATCGCTGGATGCTTTGCCAAGGCCTTCGGCGAATTGCCCTGGTAAGGGG
>CAZCJW010000029.1:16616-19060 GCA_964499185.1 uncultured Propionivibrio sp.
AATCCGGCATGCACCAGGCAATAGCCTTCCTCGACATGACACAGCGGTTGGTGACGCAACCAGAACAACAGTTCGTCCCTGTCCGGCGCATTCAGGATGTCATCGAAGGTATCGCCCTTGCCCCGCTTGCCGAAGCCTTCCGCCGCCATCAGCAGTGACAGGTCGTGGTTGCCCAGCACGGTAACCGCTGCGTCTCCCAGGTCGCGAACGAAACGCAGGGTTTCCAGCGAACGCGGCCCACGGTTGACCAGGTCGCCGACCAGCCACAAACGATCGACCGATGCATCGAAACGGCATTGTTCTAGCAGGCGGGAGAAGGAGCCGAAGCAGCCCTGGATGTCGCCGATCGCGTAGGTGGCCATGTTCCCTTGCCCTGATGATCTCAGTTGAGTTGGGGAGAATATTCGGGGACGAATCGGTGCAGGCGCAGCTTCAGGTCGCTATTCGTCTCGGGTACCGGTTCGCGCAACCAGCTTTCAAGTTCCCGCCGCCATTCGGCATCCGGTGCCGCCTCGGACATCGCCACGCGCAGCTTGGCGTGCGGCGTTGGCAGCGTCTGCTCGCTGTCGGTCAGCAACTCCTCGAACAGTTTTTCCCCCGGCCGCAGTCCGGTGAACTCGATCTTGATCTCCTCGTCCGAGAAGCCGGACAAGCGGATCATGTCGCGCGCCAAATCTGCAATTCGCACCGGTTCACCCATTTCTAGCACGAAGATCTCGCCACCTTGCCCCATCAGCCCGGCCTGCAACACCAGCTGCGCAGCCTCGGGAATGAGCATGAAATAGCGGATGATCTCCGGATGTGTCACCGTCACCGGCCCCCCTCGCGCGATCTGTTCGCGGAAGGTCGGAATCACCGAGCCATTGCTGCCCAGCACATTGCCGAAGCGCACGGTGATGAAACGGGTCCCACCTCCGGTCCCCGTCTGCGCTTGCTGCATTGCCGACAGGACTCGTTCGGCCAGGCGCTTGGTGGCGCCCATCACATTGGTCGGATTGACCGCCTTGTCGGTGGAAATCAGGACCACCTTGTCGGTCCCGTAATGTTGCGCCGCCTCGGCCAGCCTCTTGGAACCGAGCACATTGTTTCTGACGGCCTGCCAGGCATTCTCGCCCTCCATCAAGGGGACATGCTTGTAGGCGGCCGCGTGGAAGACGACCGAGGGGCGATGATGCGAGAAAATCCAGTCAAGCCATGCCACGTCCTTGACGTCGCCGACAATGAAAGCGCATTGCACCTGCGGGAACTGCCGCTGGAATTCCTGCTCGACCTGATACAGGGCGAATTCCGAAATATCGAGGAGGACCAGCAGACCGGGATTGAACGAGGCCGCCTGACGCGCCAACTCGGAACCGATCGAACCACCGGCTCCGGTGACGAGAACCGTCTTGCCTTCGAGCCAGGCGTGCAAGCCGGCGTTATCGAGTGCGACCGGGTCCCGCCCCAGCAGATCCTCGAGTTGCACTTGGCGGATATTGGACACGGCCACCTTGCCGGCGAGCATGTCGTCGAGGCTGGGCACGGTCATTACCGACAATCCGGCCTGGACGGCCAGTTCCAGGACATGGCGGCGCTTGCGCGGAGAAGCCTCGGGCATGGCCACGATCGCTTTGCTTACCGACAGTTTCCCGGCCCACTCCGACAGATCTTCCTGCAGTCCGAGGACCTTGACGCCATGCAGTTCCTGCCCGATACGACGCGCATCCTCGCTCAGCAGGCCGACCACGCACCAATCGGGCGAATGGGCCAGTTCACGTACCAGACGTTCGGCCGCGTCGCCGGAACCAATCACCAATACCGGGTCTCCGGCAAGCATCATGCGCCCATACAAGGCACGGTCGCGCCAGGCGCGGTAGGCAAACCGGCTGCCACCCATGACCAGGACCAGCAGAATGGGATGCAGGACCAGCACCGAGCGCGGCACGTCGGGTAACCGGAGCATGTAGATTGCCGCCGCCGCAACAACCGACGCTGTCGTCACTGCCACAATAATGCGACGCAAATCCATGATGCTGGCGTAGCGCCAGATCCCGCGATACAGGCCGAAAAACCAGCAGGCAGGCGCATAGATGGCGAATACCGGAATCAGGGCGTGACCGGCGCTTTCCACGTAACGTGTGGAAATGTCGAGGTTGAAACGCAACCAGTAGGCCAAATACCAGCAGAGCGCGACGGCGGCGAGATCGTGCAGCACAGCCAGCGAGCGTTTAACGAACGAATGGGAAATCATCGGGGAATGGCGCCAAGGCAGCATCGTGTCATGTCCGCCATTTTACGTTAGTGCGCGGGCATTACAGAGGCGATACGTATTCCCACCGATCAATTTCGACGACGCCCGCCGGATCGTTCAGCAAGTGCACAACAACGTCACTGTCCGACGAAACCGCAGTCCGGCGCGTATAATGCGCCCTTTCGCAAGCGCGCCTTATCTACCTGCCGATGCG
>CAZCJW010000030.1:0-19044 GCA_964499185.1 uncultured Propionivibrio sp.
TGTCCTCGGCGCGGGCGAAGGCTTCCAGTCGCTCGAGCATCCGAACCTTCGCCGTCGCATCGAGCGAGGCCAGCGGATCATGCGGCAGATACAGCGAATGCGCGGCCTTCAGTTCCTTGAGCGTACCGGTTTGCGTCCGCTTGTGCTGCCCGGCGGCCGCGATGGCACGTACCGCCGAGGCCGCATCGGCCAGCGCCGGCAGGCTGATGTCGTCGGAATAGGCATAGGCGGTCTTCTCACCGGAAAGCGCGCGTACGCCAACGCCTTCGTCGATGTTGAAGCTACCCGACTTGACGATGCCTTCTTCCAGACTCCAGGCTTCGGTGCGGCTGTACTGGAAGTAGAGGTCGGCGTAATCAACCTCGTGCGTCATGATCCGCCCGATGATCTTGGTCAGGTCGGCCACGTCCAGGCCATACGGCGTCAACAGGGTTTTCTTGGCCTGCACGAGCAGGGATTGGGCTTTATCGGTCATGAATTTTCCAGTTCAAGAAACAATTACAGCACCCGGTGCGTCAACGCCGGCAGGCTGCTACGTACTTCGGCAATGCGCGCGTGGTCAAGTTCGCCGATGACCACGCCCGCTCCTTTTTCGCGCCGGGCGATCACGTCGCCCCACGGGTCGATGAGCATGCTGTTGCCGTGCGTCTCGCGGCGGTTTTCGTGCACGCCGCCCTGCCCGATGGCCAGCACGTAGCACTGGTTCTCGATGGCGCGGGCGCGCAGCAGGATTTCCCAGTGGGCGCGTCCGGTCACTTCGGTGAAGGCCGCGGGCAGCACCAGCAGGTCGATTTCCCCAAGTGCGCGAAAGAGCTCCGGAAAGCGCAGGTCGTAGCAGATCGACAGCCCGACGCGCCCGAAGGGCGTATCGAACGTCACCGGCTGGCGGCCGGGTTCGATCGTGGCGCTTTCGTTGTAGTACTCCTCGCCCTTCTGAAAACCGAACAGGTGGATCTTGTCGTAGCGCGCCACGCGCGCGCCCTGTGGATTGAAGGCCAGGCAGGTATTCAATACCTTGTCTTCGGCACTGGCGACCAGCGGCATCGAGCCGCCAACCACCCAAACACCATGCTTGCTCGCCGTTTCCGCCAAGAAATCCTGGATCGGGCCACTGCCGTCGACTTCGCGCGCCGCGATCTTGTCGGCGTCACGCCGACCCATGATCGGAAAGTACTCCGGCAAGGCCACCAGATCCGCCCCTTGAGCCACGGCTTCGGCGATCAGTGCGCCAGCCGTCTGCAGGTTTTCCTCGACGCGCGTGGAAGAGATCATCTGTATAGCGGCAACACGGGCATTCTTCGGCTCCGTGGACATCTCATCGTTGGGAAGGCTCATTGGCAGCTCCTGGTGAAATTGTTGCGCCCGGCTGGCGCGGCGAGGTTGCCGCGGGAACGTTAGCAGAGAGTTTTTCGACTTTGGGATCATCCCATGTCCCGGTAATCAGATAGTTGTAACCGAACATCCCGCCCAACGGATTCTGAAATACCTTGTTGGCCAGCCAGGTCGCCGCCCCCACGGCCGGATTGACAATAGCCAGCCCCAGCGCTGCTGTATCCCCCACCTCCGGCCGGACATTGACATTGAGCCTCTGCGTTTCGCGCTTGAGATCGACCTCTCCATGCATCATCACCCGTGCACTCGCTCCGTCGATCTGCAGGCGCTCGGTACGCATCACGCCCTTCTGTACGCCCACCGTTCCGGCAATGTTGTCAAAGGCGAATCCCTCGCTGAATACATCCCTGAAATCCAGCGCAATCCGGCGCGGCAGATTTTGCAGACTGATCAGACCGAGCAGTTTCCCGGCAGCGCCGGGATCGAGCTTGAGGAACTGCCCCTTGCTCGCTTCCAGATTCAGGTCACCGTTCATCGTGGCATAGTCGATATCCGTCGGCGCGCCGTTCCAGGCGAGTTTTCCGTCCAGTTGCGCCGTTCCCGCGCGCACCGTTCCCGGATAGCCCATCCGGCCGAGCAGGCTGCCAACGTCGGAACTATCGACCTTGAAACTCAACTGCGTCCGGTTCGTGCCTCCGGCACGTTGCCACGAACCTTTTCCGTTAAACGTACCGTGCGGGTTCGAAGCCTGGATGCGGCTCAGGTTCCAGATACCGCCATCGTTGCTGGCCTGCAGTTCGAGGCGTCCGAAACGCAGTTGCCGGAGGGAAAAATCGTCAGCGATGACATCCAGTGCCGGCAGCTTGCTCGTCGGCTCGCTCGCCGCCGATCCCGACGATGATGAAAAGCGGTCGATCACGAGGCGGCTAAGGCGTGCATTGAGACGCCCGTTGCCCTCGCCACTCCACACAATGTCACCGGCGGCCTGCCGCGAGTTCAATCGAATTTTCCATTGCTGCTGGCTGGCCGCCGCCTGCAGATCGACATCGTTCCAGAGCATCCCGCGCGCGAGAAGATTCGTCGCTTGCAGGCTGACCGAGTCAGGAGTGAAGGACGGGGACGCCTGCTCCTTGGCGTTCCCTGCGGCTGAATCAAACACTTTTTGCCAGGCGTCCAGATCAAGCGTCTTGGTCGACATGGCCAAGGAAACGCCTTTTTCCGGCAGTTGCAGCGGACGGCCGATCGCAATGGCGCCCCTTTCCGCCAAGAATCCCTCGGACGATCTCCGGCGCACGATCTGCAAGGCCATGACCGAGCCGAGCGATGCGCTGACCTGATCACGCACAATGGGATCGGCCTTCCTTCCATTGACACCGCCGGCCGCAGGCAACAGGATTTTTTCAAAACGTAATGGTAGCGCCTCGCCAGCCGTCTTGCCGAACGGTTCAGGCAGCGTCGACGCGAGTCCGGCAAGCGTCGAATCAACCACCAGATCGGCGTTGCGTTTGTTGATCCGGATTTCGCCGCGATAGGGTGTCGCCCCCGACAAACTGGCCAGAACCGGATGATCGGACTGCTTGCGCAACTGGGCAATATCCACTGACCCATTGGTTGTGATCAGTACGCGGCCATCTTTCTGCAACCCACCCTGAATTTTCAGCGGACCTCCAAACAGCGTGGCGTTGATCTCCGGCACGTTCAGATCGCTGCCTGAGAAGCGGATGCTGCCATTGACCTGACGCAAGGGCGGAAGTGCCGAATCGACAATGACCTCGTTATTGATGATGCGATAGTTCCCCGCGATCTTCGATTCGCCGAGCTTCGCTTCTTCCAGCGGGATAGTGAGGTCGATATCGAGACGCCCGTTGCCGGTGGCGCGCATGTCCTGGGTGAAATGGTCAATCTGTTCGGCCACCGGACTCTGGTCGATGAACTTGAGGAATTCCGCGGTCGGCCCGTCGGCCTGCCCCTTGACGTAGAGGGTCGAGATCGGCGCATCGAAATCAGGAATCACGGCCCGCGTGTTGGAGAGCCTGGCGCCGAGAATCCGGCCGCGCTGCGCGTCGACCACCATGCCGTTGCCTTCAAAGCGGAGATCACCGTTGATTCCGTCTATACGCGGCCATCCCGCACCATAGTCGAGGACGGTATCGCGCGCCTTGACCGTCACCAAAAATTGCCCGTGGCGTTTGTCGAGGAACGGGAAATCTTTCAGATTTCCTTTCAGAATCAACTTGGCCTCGGTCGCTTTTCCCGAAAGAAGCGAGTCGCGCAACCAGTGACGCGCGCCCTTGCCCACCACGTGAGGCATGTAACGCCAGACTGCCCGGGCATCAGCGCGCGTCAGCGCAGCAGTCATGTCGATGATGCCCGGCCCGTCGGACGACGTTCGATAAACGCCTTTCGCCGAACCGGCAGCTTCGGGGCCGGAAAACTCCACCTGCGACAGATCCGCCTGCAACTCGCCCTCGTTGATTTTCCAGCTGACCTGGGCCGCCAGTGAATCAAGCTGGATCAGGGATTCCGGGAAAACCGAGGGCAGGTCGAGCGATGATCGCCCAGAATTCAATACGACGGTGCCGGCCTTTTCGGTGGCTTCCAGAGTCCCGGATATCCCGGTAAAGCCGGGAAAATAGCCTCTAGCCTTCACGCCCAGATCATGCATACCTGTTTTCAACGCATAAGTTTGCAGGCTCTCGGCATTGCCTTTCCAACGGGCACTCAATCCGCTTATCCGGCCGCGCGGGGAATAGTCGCTCAGCAGTTTTCGGGTCTTTGCATCGAAAGGCAAGTGGGCAGCAAGCTGTGCCAGCGCGCCAACATCCAGCCGAGCGACTTCAGCACTACCGATAAAACTCCTGGCATGGGGATCGTTTTGCCACTCGATTTCGAAATCCGTCGGATCGATGCGTATCGGTTCGGCACCGCCCTCAGCCCCCGCCGCTGTCCCGCGGGAGAGAAGCATGACGTTGCGCCCCTTCATGGACAACCCGGTCGCCGGGAAGCGCACCTGCAGCCGTCCGGACATGCGTTCGAGTTCCAGTGACGGCAGGTCGCCGGCCAACTGCAGGCTCACATCCTGCAGCGAAACATCGGCCGTTACCTCACGCAAAGAACCGCCAGCGATGAACAGCCAGGTGCGCAAGGCACCGCTACCGTGCGGCAAGGTCACCGGATAGTCGACCCAGTGGCGCCAGATGGCCAGGTCGGCATAGTCGATTTCCGCATACAGTTGGCCAGACCATTCCTTCAACGCAGCGAAATCCGTCCCGCGAAAATCGCCACGAACGTCGATGCGCGCGGCAAAACCTTCCGGCGGCAGGGCCGTCAGGCCGAACCGGTGCTGCGAGCCCTCACTGTCGAGGGCGAAATTTACGTCTTCCAGGATCAGCGGCGGAGCCCCTCGCTGTTCATCCTCCCAGACCAGCGTCGCCCCACGGATGCGGATACGCCGCTGCTCCAGGACCCAGGAGGACACGTCGCGGTCACCCTCCTCCTGGGTGAGCGGTATGCCGGCGACGAACAAGCGACCGTCACCGCTCCTGCGTAGATGCAGTGTCGGCTCGTCGATGCGCAGCAGACGCAAACGCAATTGAAAATTCGGCACCGACCACCAGGAAAGCACCGTCTGGACACGCGAGAACGCCAATGCGGGACGCCCTTCGGCATCGGCCACGCTGACATCGTAGAGGGTCAGGTCAGGGTTGATGCCCGCCCAACTGGCCTTGATACGCCCGATGCTGACCGCCTGCCCCATTCCTTCGCTGACCAGCCGCTCGATAACCGGACGGTACTCCTCGACGTGAGGCAGAACGACGTAGCGCAGCGCCAGAACTGTCAGGACGAAGGCGAAATAGATCAACCAGAACGTCCAGACAAGCGCACGCCAAGCCCCCCGGCCTACCGCACCGGAAATGAACGGCAGCAGGAAGTGAAAGCGCCTATAGAGCGCCGCGCGCAAGGCGTTTCCGCGCATCATGATGTTGCCGCCTGAGGAAAGCTTTGCCTGTTTTCGATGAACGTCACTAGAATGTTGCAAACCTGTCAACCTGTCCGACCTCAATTGTAACGTGTAACGGCTTTGACCTCCGTTCGCCTCCGAGAGGTCAATCCCCCCGAACTATGGCAGAAAGAATAATGACCGACGCGCAAGAGCCCACGATCCCGAACGCATGGCAACCAGCACTGGCACACAGCCGTTTCCTGCGCCAGCTGCTGGCCACGCGCCCGGACGTCGTCGACTGGCTGAACAACCAGGCAGAAGCACCACTCAACGCCGGACACATGCAGGATTTTCTGGCCACAGAAAGCGTCACTGACGAAAACAGTCTTAAGCGGGCACTGCGCCGCCTGCGCCAACGCGTCATGGCCACTCTCATCGTGCGCGACATCGGCAAAGCGGCACCTTTGGCCGAAGTCGTCGAAACCATGACCTTGCTTGCCGACATCACTACCAACTACGCGCTGGACTTCCTGCACCGCCAACTCGCGGCGCAATTTGGCGAACCGCTGGACAAGGAAGGACGACCGCAACGCCTGCTGGTCATCGGCATGGGTAAACTCGGCGGGCGTGAGCTCAATGTCTCTTCCGACGTCGATTACATCTTCGTCTATCCTGAGGACGGTGAGACGGCGGGGACGTCAGACGGCGGGCGGCGGATCGAGGCCTTCGATTTCTTCACCCGCCTGGGCAAGCGACTGATCGCCGCGATCGGCGAAATCACCGGCGACGGACAAGTGTTCCGGGTGGACATGCGCCTTCGCCCCAACGGCGACTCCGGGCCACTGGTCGGCTCGATCGTCTCGCTGGAAAACTATTTCATCGCCCAAGGGCGCGAATGGGAACGCTACGCGTGGATCAAGGCGCGGGTCATGAACGACGGCGATAACCTGCAGCCCGAGTGGGCGGCGGCGCTGGAGCACGTGGCCCGTCCCTTCATCTTCCGGAAGTACCTCGATTTCGGGGCAATCAACGCCATGCGCGACTTGCACGCGCAGATTCGCCGCGAGGTAGCGCGCAAGGATATGGCCGACCACATCAAACTCGGCCCCGGCGGCATCCGCGAGATCGAGTTCATGGCACAGGTATTCCAGCTGATCCGCGGCGGGCGCGATGCGGTCCTGCAGATACGGCCAACACTCAAAGTATTGCGATTGCTGGTCGCGCGGCGACTGCTGCCGGTCGACAGCGAACAACAACTGGTCAACGCTTACGAGTTTCTTCGACGCCTGGAACACCGACTGCAGTATGTTGATGACGCACAAACGCACATGCTGCCGACGGCAGAGGACGACAAGCTGCAGATCGCCCGCTCGATGGGTTTTGCCGACTGGCTGTCGATGCTCACCGTGCTGGAAACGCATCGCCAGCGCGTCGCCCTGCATTTCGAGGATATTTTTTCCAACCCGGAAGACGGCACCCATTCGCTCGCCGGGCTCTGGTTCGAGCAAAGCGAAAACAACGAAGCGCTGGAGGCCGTCGGCAACCTCGGATTTCGCCACCCGAAGGCCATGCTCGAACGTCTGCACGCGTTTCGCCAAAGCGCCAAGTACCAGCAGCTGGCGGCTTCGATCCGCGAACGACTCGATGCTATCGGCCCGCGGCTGATCGAGGCCGCCGCAGCAACGAAGACACCGGATGCCACGTGGCAGCGCGGCCTCGATTTGTTCGAGACCATCAGCCGGCGCGGGGCGTACCTCGCGCTCTTACAACAGCATCCGCAAGCCCTGATGAAGGTCGCCGAGATCATCGGCAGCTCGGCCTGGGCCGCCTCCTACCTCACTCGCCACCCGATCCTGCTCGATGAGGTGATCGATCCGCGCCTGTACGACGTGGCCACCGACTGGGAAACGTTCAAGCACGAGCTGGACGCCCGCCTGGCCAGCGAAACCGGTGATACTGAGCGCGAAATGGATGTACTGCGCGAGGAACACCACGCCCAGGTGTTCCGTCTGCTCGCGCAGGACATCGCCGGCCTGCAGACGGTCGAACGGCTGGCCGACCATCTCACGCAACTCGCCGACATCATCGTGCAGACGACGCTGGACCTGTGCTGGAACCGGCTACGCGTACGCCACCCGCACCCCGACCAACCGCCGAAGTTCGCGGTAATCGCTTACGGCAAGCTGGGGGGCAAGGAATTAGCCTACGGCTCGGATCTCGATCTCGTTTTTCTGCACGACGACCCGGAACCTGGAGTGGGGGAAATCTACGCCCGCCTGGTCCAGCGCATGAGCACCTGGCTGTCCAGCCAGACCTCGGCCGGCGCCCTTTTCGAAACGGACTTCCGCCTGCGCCCCAATGGCGACGCCGGCCTGCTCGTCTGTTCGGTGGACGCCTTCCGCGAATACGAACTGCAAAAGGCCTGGGCCTGGGAACATCAAGCGCTGACGCGCGCCCGCTATTGCGCCGGGAACCCGGCAGTCGGCCGACGCTTCGAGGAAATCCGCATCGAGATCCTGCGCCAGCCGCGCGATCTGGCCAAACTCAGGGAAGAGGTACTGGCCATGCGCCAGCGCATGCTTGATGCCCACGCCTCGAACAGCGCAGAACTGTTCGACATCAAGCAGGATCCCGGCGGACTGGTCGACGTCGAGTTCATCGTGCAGTACCTGATCCTCGGGCACGCCCACACCCACGAACGCCTGTGCGGAAATCTCGGTAACATCGCCCTGCTGCGCATCGCCGGCGAACTCGGCCTCATCCCGCTGGATCTGGCCGAACAGGTGCGCAACATCTACCGCGAATACCGTCGCATGCAGCATGCCTTCCGCCTCGACGGTATCCGTGGTGCTCGCGTTGAACGCGACGCGCACCGCAAGAACATTGAGACGGTGCGTGCATTGTGGTCGCTCGTCTTTTCCTGAGGCGTGCAGAAAAAAAGCGGGGCACCTCAACAACGCCCCGCCTGATCAGAACCCGTAGCAGCTACTTCTTCAGGCTATCGCGTATCTCGCGCAGCAGAAGGACATCCTCCGGAGTCGGGGGGGGCGGGGCCGGCGGCTCGGACTTGCGCAGACGATTCATCTGCTTGACCATCATGAAGATGATGAAAGCCAGGATGGAAAAATTGACCACGATGGTGATGAAATTGCCGTAGGCGAACACCGGGACCTGCGCCTTCTTGAGCGCGTCGAGCGTCATCGCGGTCCCGGGCGGCACATTGCCGAGGACGACGAACAGTCCCGAGAAGTCAAGCTTGCCACCCATGATCAGCGAAACGATCGGCATGATCAGATCCCCGACGACGGACTCGACGATCTTGCCGAACGCCCCGCCAATGATCACGCCGACGGCAAGATCCATGACATTGCCTTTCATGGCGAATTCCTTGAACTCCTTCATCATACTCATGCAAGCCTCCTCAAGAAACGTTGAACAACCAGAATAAACCGCAGTGACGCGCAACAACACCCATCATAGCCGGCGCAACCGTTCCCCCGCCGTGGCTAGCGTACTCTCCTGTTTGGCGAAACAGAAGCGAACCACGCGATCGTCCTGCGCGTCGTGATAGAACACCGACACGGGGATGACTGCCACGCCGACATCACGCGTCAGCCATTGAGCGAATTCACGGTCGGGCATGTCGGAGATCGCATCGTACCGCGCCAACTGGAAGTAGGTCCCCCGGCAGGGCAACAGCTCGAACTTCGTTCCCCGCATCTGCTCGCGAAAGAAATCCCGCTTGTGCTGATAGAACGCAGCCAACCCAAGATAGCGCGCCGGATCGTGCATGTATTCGGCGATACCAAGCTGGCAGGGCGTGTTCACCGTGAACACATTGAACTGATGCACCTTGCGGAATTCGGTCATCAATTCAGCGGCCCCCAGCACATAACCGATCTTCCAACCGGTGATGTGAAAGGTCTTGCCAAACGACGAAAGCACGATGCTGCGCGTGGATAGCTGCGGATGCGCGGCGACGCTGACGTGGCACGCGCCATCGTAGACGATGTGCTCGTACACCTCGTCGGAGAGCACCACGATATCGGTGTTGCGGGTCAGTTCGGCCAGCGACTCCAGGTCCGCCGCATCGAACAGACTGCCCGTTGGGTTGTTTGGCGAATTCACGATGATCATGCGCGTGCGCGGCGTGATCAATGAGCGCACCTGATTCCAGTCCGGCTTGTAATCCGGGAACCGGAGCTGCGCGTAGACGGCGCGGCCGCCGACGGTTTCGATCGCCGGCACATAGCTGTCGTAGAACGGGGCAAAGACGATGACCTCGTCTCCACCGCGCACGAAAGCGGCAATCGCCGTAAATAGCGCCTGCGTCGCGCCAGCCGTCACGGTAATTTCGTGATCGACATCGTATCGAACGCCATAGAGCGACTCGACCTTTCCGGCGATTGCCGCGCGCAGTTCCGGCATACCGGCCATGGGCGGATACTGGTTGCGCCCCGCGTTCATCGCTCGCATCGTAGCCTCGAACAAGGCCGGCTCGGCCTGAAAATCGGGGAACCCCTGCGATAGGTTGATGGCGCCGCAGTCGGCCGCCAGTTTGGACATTATGGTAAAAATGGTCGTGCCCACCCAGGGCAGCTTCGAATCGATGGCAATGGACGAAGAAATCATGGACTTTGTCTGGGTTGCAGGATGGATTGAGTGAACTCTACGACCAGCGGATAACCGAGGCAAGGAATGTCCCATAATTCCGGTGTTTTTCATCATAGCCCTAGCGCATTCCCCTCATCACCTTTACCATTGCCCATCATTTGCCCAAGAGTCGCCGACGAGCCAAGAACTGCCGCACGCCCCATGGAAAACAATTATTCCGAAGAGGAAATCGAACGCTGCACCCTGACCAATCAGCATGAGATCGTTTTTCAACTCAAGAGCCTGATCAAGCGCGGCGACAGGGTTTCAGTCGTATTCCAGGAGGGCCGGCAGAGTTTCCTGACGATTCTGCTCGACATCTCTGTCAGGGAAGGACTGCTCTATTTCGACATCGGCGGCAGCAACGAAATGAACCAGGCCTTCCTGAAAACGGAGAGTTGCACCTTTAGCACCTTTGTTGACGGCATCCGCATCCAGTTCGCCGGAAAGCATTGCCGGGAGACGAAATTGCGCGGCGAACCGGCTTTTGCCGCACAGATTCCGCCGAGAATGTTGCGCCTGCAACGGCGAGAACTGTTCCGGCTACCGCTACCCAGCACCAAGCCGTTCACCTGCCGCGTCCGTCGGGGCACACCCCAGGAAGCCCTTCTGCCGCTGCACGACATCTCGGTGGGTGGAATCGGCATCCTCTCCACGACACCTTTGGATTACGCGCAACTGGAGAAACTGAACAATTGCTGGATCGACCTCCGCGAAAGCGGCATGATCAATGTTGCGCTGGAGGTACGCTACGTCAACGCCATGGAAAGCCGCACCGGCAAGACCCTGTGGCACATGGGCTGCAAGTTTGTCGATCTGCCGCCCTCGGACGAAACGCTGATCCAGCGCTTCATGGCCCGCATTGAAGCCGAACGACGGGCGCTGACCGCCGGCTGACCCTGCGGACAGAGACCGTCAGGCAAACCCTTCGGGCCGGGTTCCCGCTGGTAGAATCCCTGCCATGAGAATCAACGATATTCCTGCCCGCACCATTCAACCCGTCGCAGACGCCCGCGCCGTCGACGTCATCGACCAGACCGCGTTGCCCCACACTTACCGCACCATACGCCTGTCCAGCCTGGAGGATGCTGCGCACGCCATCCGCAGCATGCAGGTGCGCGGCGCGCCGCTGATTGGCGTCACCGCTGCCTACGGCCTGGCGCTGGCGCTGGCAAGGATAGATGACGAGGCTACCCTGTCCGCCGCCGTCGCCACGCTGGCGGCGACCCGGCCGACTGCGGTCAACCTGCACTGGGCGCTGGCGCGCATGCAGTCACGACTCGCCAGGCTGCCCGCCGGCGCACGCGCCGAAGCGGCGTGGCACGAAGCCGCCGCCATCGCCGAGGAAGATGTCGACCAATGCCGCCGCATCGGTGACCACGGCCTGGCTCTGCTGCGCCCGCTGGCCGAAAAACGCGGCCGGCTCGACCTGATGACGCACTGCAACGCCGGCTGGCTGGCCACCGTCGATTTCGGCACGGCGCTGGCACCGATCTACGCCGCTTACGACGCCGCGAAGTTGACTGGCTGGGACGTGCACGTCTGGGTTTCCGAGACGCGCCCGCGCAACCAGGGCCTGCTCACCGCATGGGAGCTGAAGCAGCATGGCGTGCCGCACACGCTCATCGCCGACAATGCCGCCGGACTGCTGTTGGCCCGCGGAGAAGTTGATGCGGTGATCGTCGGCGCCGACCGCATCGCTGCCAATGCAGATGTTGCCAACAAAATAGGTACCTATCTCAAGGCGCTCGCCGCACGCGAGGCCGGCGTCCCGTTCTACGTAGCCGCCCCCCGCTCGACCATCGATTTCACGTGTCCGGATGGCAACGCCATTCCCATCGAGGAGCGCAGCGGCGACGAACTGCGCGTGGTTCCCGGTGTCGACACCTCCGGCCGACCCGGTTCGATCCGACAGTTTCCGGCCGACGAAGCGGTTGCCAACCCGGCCTTCGATGTCACGCCGGCCCGTCTGGTCAGTGCCATCATTACCGAACGCGGCAGCTGCCCGGCCACACCAGCGGGACTGCTCAACCTTTACCCGGAGGGACGTCATGCCTGAACTACGCCGACAGCTCATCGCAACCGCCTGCCGCATGGCGCCCGCCAATCTGAACCGGGGTGCCGCCGGTAACCTGAGCGTACGCGCCCGCGAGAACGGCGAGGACGGTTATTTGATTACGCCGAGCGGCATGGACTATGAGGTGTTGATGCCGGAAGACATCGTTTTCATGCGCCTCGACGGCACGCCCGACGGGCGCCGCAAGCCCTCCTCCGAATGGCGTTTCCATCACGACATTTACGCCGCCCGCCCGGAGGCAGGCGCCATCCTGCACGCGCATTCGCCCTTCGCCACCAGCCTTGCCTGCCTGCGCCGCGACATCCCGCCTTTCCACTACATGATTGCGCGCTTCGGCGGCGACACCATCCGCTGCGCCGAATACGCCACCTTCGGCTCGCAGACACTTTCCGAAAACGCGCTCGCCGCCATGCGCGATCGCTGCGCGTGCCTGCTGGCGAACCATGGCCTGCTGGTCTTCGGAAGAACGCTCGAACACATGTTCACCCTCGCCGTCGAGTTCGAGGCGCTGTGCGAGCAATACTGGCGCGCCTGCCAGCTTGGACAACCCGTGCTGCTGAATCCGGAGGAAATGGCGACGGTTCTGGCGAAATTTGCCAGTTACGGACAACAGGATTCCACCCAGTGATCCGCATCACCGAGCTTCGCCTGCCACTGGAACACCCTCCGGAAGCACTGCCCGCCGCTGTCGCCACACGGCTGGACATATCCGTGGCCGCCATTCGCCGCCTGAGCGTATTCAAGCGCAGCCACGATGCGCGCAAGAAGAATGCGCTGATGTTCATCTACAGCGTCGACGTGGATATCGCAAACGAGGTGCAACTACTCGAACGTTTTTCCCACGATCCGAAGATCGGACCGGCTCCCGATACGCGCTACCACTTCGTCACGCAGGCACCGGCTAAGCCATTTCGGCGCCCGGTGGTCGTCGGCTTTGGGCCGGCCGGGATTTTCGCCGCGCTGGTGCTGGCGCAGATGGGCTTCAGGCCGATCGTGCTGGAGCGTGGCAAGGCCGTGCGCGAGCGCACCCGGGACACCTGGAAACTCTGGCGCAACAACCAGCTCGACCCCGAATCGAACGTGCAATTCGGCGAAGGCGGCGCCGGCACTTTCTCGGACGGCAAGCTGTACAGCCAGATCCGCGACCCGCGACACCTGGGGCGAAAGGTTTTGACGGAATTCGTCAAGGCCGGCGCGCCGGAAGAAATCCTTTACGTCGCCAGGCCGCACATCGGTACCTTCCGTCTCGTCAGCATGGTTGAGCGCATGCGCCGCGAGATTGAATCGCTCGGTGGAGAAATCCGCTTTCAAAGCCGCGTCACGGAGCTGCGTATCGCGGACGGCCAGGTCCACGGCGTCCTACTGGCAAACGGAGATGAAATTTCGGCCGATCAAGTCGTCCTGGCGCTCGGCCACAGCGCGCGCGACACCTTCGAGATGCTGCATGAGCGCGGCGTGTTCATGGAGGCCAAGCCGTTTGCGGTCGGATTCCGCATCGAGCATCCGCAATCGTTGATCGACCGTGCAAGGCTGGGGCCGAATGCGGGCAACCCGCTGCTCGGCGCCGCCGACTACAAACTGGTGTATCACGCCGACAACGGCCGCTCTGTTTACAGCTTCTGCATGTGCCCGGGCGGGCAGGTGGTGGCCGCCACCTCCGAACCGAACTGCGTGGTCACCAACGGCATGAGCCAGTATTCGCGGGCCGAGCGCAACGCCAACGCCGGCATCGTGGTCAACGTCTCGCCGGAAGATTTCCCCGGCGGCGGCGACAACCCCTTGGCCGGAATCGCTTTCCAGCGCCGACTCGAATCCCGCGCCTTCGAACTGGGAGGGGGCACCTACGAGGCGCCGGGGCAATTGGTCGGCGACTTTCTCGCCGGGCGCCCGTCCACCCGACTCGGCTCGGTCACCCCGTCATACCAGCCTGGCGTGCACCTGACCGACCTGTCGACTGCGCTGCCGGATTTCGCCATCGACGCCATCCGCGAAGCGATCCCGGCCTTCGACCGCCAGATCCGCGGCTTTGCGCTGCCCGACGCCGTACTCACCGGCGTCGAGACGCGTACCTCGTCGCCGCTACGCATCACGCGCGGCGATGACTTGCAGAGCCTGAATGTGAAAGGCCTCTATCCGGCAGGGGAGGGTGCCGGCTACGCCGGAGGCATTCTTTCGGCCGGCATCGACGGCATCCGGATTGCCGAGGCAGTAGCCCGGCACATCAACGGTGACTGATTCGCGGAACAGCAGGACCGGAACCTCCCGACAAAGCCACCTCTATAACTAAAGTCAGATGTTAGAATTGCTGCATACGTTACAGTGAATTCAATGGAGATTGCGCCGTGAACACCCCACCGGACCTGCTCAAGGCCATCAGGACAGGTCAACTTGCCGCGGTCATCGCCGCACTCGATGCCGGCGCTCCGATCGAGCTCGACGATGGCAAGGGTGATCCCGGCTTGCCGCTGGCCATTGCCTGTTTCATGGGGCACTCGGAAATCGTGCGCGAACTGGCCATCCGGGGGGCAAAAGTCAATTTCAGCGACAACGGTATTCCCACCTCGCCGTTGTCGATGGCCGTCCGTGCCGGCAAAACCGAAGTCGTCAAGGTACTCATCGAACACGGTGCTGTTGTTCCGGCAGGCATGGCCACCGGGCTCAGGGATGACGAACTGATGCTGGCCCGCTGGAAAGCCCAGCATTTCGGAGCACGCCAGTCGACGACCGCCGCCCTTGGCGAAGCCGTCATCGAGGAAATCCAGGTAGGCGGCTGTTATGGGACCAGTACTGATGTGCTGAACGCCGAAATGCGGCGGGCCGTCGAGGATATCTCCCGAAAGAAGTAGGAGAAGCAGGCTCTGCGGCCACAGTCCGAAACCCCGGCAATGGATTCAGCGGTGCTCGCGCGACTCGTCACCGTCAGCATGCCTTTCGGTAAATACAAGGGCCGGGCGATCGCCGACCTGCCCGGCCACTACCTGAACTGGTTTGCGCGCGAGGGATTTCCAGCCGGTGAGCTGGGCAAGCTGCTGGCGCTGATGCATGAGATCGACCACAATGGCCTCGGGCACCTGCTCATTCCGATGCGGTAGATCCTCCCGAGAGCATTTCGAGCAGTTTCAGCATGGCAACGGAGTCCTCCTCGCCAAGGCCTGAACCGACCATGGCATTGAACATCTGAGCGGCCACCCCGGCAGCCGGCAGGGCAATGCCCCGCGCGTGCGCACACTGCATGACGATGTTCATGTCCTTCTGGTGCATCCATGACTTGAAGCCCGGCGTGAATTTCCGGTCGAGCATGCGCTGGCCGTGATTCTCAAGCACTTTCGACGCCGCCGAGCCACCCAGCATGGCTTCGCGCACTTTTGACGGATCGGCCCCGTTGAGGCGCGCAAAATTGAGGGCCTCGGCCACCGCCAAAACGCCCACACCGGTGAGTATCTGGTTGGCCGCCTTGGCCACCTGGCCCGCACCGGACGCACCGACATGCACGATGTTCTTGCCCATGCATGCAAAAACCGGATGAGCCTGGGCAAAAGCCACAGCCGAGCCGCCAACCATGATTGATAGCGTCCCGGCAATCGCTCCGACCTCGCCCCCGGAAACAGGAGCGTCCAGGAAGTCCACGCCGGCCGCTTGCAAATCCGCCCCTATCCGGCGTGCCGCAGCGGGCAGGATGGTACTCATGTCGACGGCCACCAACCCGCGCCGGGCGCCTTTGACAACACCCGATTCGCCAAGCATGACCTCGTGCACGTCTGGCGCATCCGCAACCATCGAAACGAGGACATCGACTCTCTCTGCCAGATCGGCAGGACTCGCGGCGGCACGCGCACCGGCATCCAGCAGCGGCCGCATCGATTCCGTACGGCGCCCCCAGACGGTCAATGCGTGACCGCCCTTTAGCAGATTGAGCGCCATTGGGCGCCCCATGATACCCAGACCGACAAAACCAACGTTCATAGTCACCCTCTGCACAGTGCGGAAAAACCCAGCCTGAGCCGACAGCGCGCTCAGGCGCAAGAAAAGCCGTCGATAACGTCCCGAAGCATCTGCAGCGAAATCGGCTTGATCAGCACGGCATCGAAACCATTGGCCAAGAAACGCTCGATATCACTTGGCAAAGCATGCGCTGTATAAGCCACGACGGCCAGGCCGGCAAAACAGGAATTACGGCGCAATTCACGACAAACGTCCTCGCCGTTCAGATCGGGCATTCCGATATCGAGCAGAACAAGGTCAACATCAGGATTGCGACCAAGCCATTCCAGAGCCGGCCTGCCGCCCTCAGCATCGGCTACACACCACCCTAGGCGGGCAAGAAATGCGGCGGCCAACTGACGGTTAGCCGGCACGTCATCGACAACCAGAGCCCGCCTCTCGCCCGTTATCCCCGCTACTCCCATGCTCGATCACGCCTTCTCGTTCCTGGCTGGCAACAGTACGTAAAACACGGAGCCGACCCCCGGGTTCGATGATACTCCAATGCTGCCGCCCATGTGCTCGACCAGTTGTTTGGTCAGCGCCAAGCCCAGGCCGCTGCCTTCATGGCTGCGGGTGGAGAAGGACTCGATCTGCCGGAACTTCTCGAAGATGAACTGCTGCTGTTCTGGCCTGATGCCAATCCCCGTATCCTCGACTTCAATGCGCACAAACTCGCACCCATCGACAATTTCCGGACAGGCCCGCACGATCACCCCGCCCTGGCTGGTAAATTTCAGGGCGTTGCTGGTCAGGTTGAACATGATCTGACGCAAACGCAGACCGTCGGCAAAGACCGACGGGGGCAGACCGTCCTCGACCAGTTCGAGCAAGAGACCTTTTTTGCGTGCGTGCCCGGACTGGATGTTCAACACCTCGCGCAGCAACTCGGGCAGATCGATCAGCCCGAAGCTGAAAGTCATGCGCCCGGCTTCGATCTTGGCCATATCGAGAATGTCGGTCACCAGCGCCAGCAGATGCCCTCCACTGGTCCGGATTGTCTGCGCGTATTCGCGCTGCACCGGATCCGTGAGTTCCGACTCAAGAAGCTCGGAGAACCCGAGAATGCCGTTGAGCGGCGTACGCAATTCATGCGACATGCTGGCCAGGAACTCGCTCTTCAGACGATTGGCCGATTCCGCCGCGGAGCGCGCTTCCTCCAGGCGTGCGATCGAGGTTTGCACTTCGTCGGCCATGCGATTGAAGGATTTAGTAAGATCAGCCATCTCATCTTGCCCACGAACCACCAGACGATGAGACAGATCGCCTTCCTGAAAACGGCGAATACCGCTTCCCATTTCAGTGATACGGCTGGTCAGTACGTTGGCCATCCAGATGGCGATGACGATTACAATCACGATCATCACCAGCGTTGACGAGACCAGTCCGAACGCCGTTGTTCCCAAGTGAGTATCTATCGCCCCCAGCAGTCCCTCCCGCTCCTGCTTGAGTTTCTCGTCAGCGCGGGCGATCAGCCCATCGATGCGTTTTCCGGATTCCGTCGCTGCCTTGTGGAAATCATCGACATTGGCGCCGATTGTCACGTAGCCGAAACCGCGCTTGCTGGCAGCATACTGTCCCGTGTAATAGGGAATCGTCGCGGCTGTCGTCAGTTTCCACAGCCCGGAAAAGAAAATCACGAAGGACCCTGACCCGCCATGTTCGGTCAGAGCGTCCCAGCCGTGGCACTGAGGCGAGTGATTGAGATACCGACAGTCCAATCCGACACTGCCGGATTGGCTCGATTCCGGCGATGGCTTGCGCTTTAGCGACGGGTCTCGGAACGGCGGAATATCAACCATGAACTCGTGCCACGGCTTGCCGCTGGCTTTCCACTCCGCCCACAACTGTTCGTCCATCCACGGCACTGCCGGTTTACCGGTTTCGGGGTCATAGCCGGCGATGAAATAGTCGCGCGGATGTGAGATCGAGCGGCTCTTGTAGTCCCAGATAAAGGCGTAGTTCCCCGAGGCCGGATCGGCGATCGGGGCAAAGCGCTCGGGGGTAGGCCTCACGCCATCGGTGAAGGCCATCAGGTGATCGTGATTGAGCGCCAGCGTTACATAACCGACGACCCGCCCTCCTTTCTCCACGGGCGTGGCCCAGCGAACGATACCGCGAAAACGCTGGCCGACCGGATTTTCCAGACCGGCGTAACCCGAATTCTCTGGCGAGAACGGCCTGCCCAGTTCTTCGGCCCGCGCCTTCGTGTACGGGCCAATCCAGTCGGCATGCACATAGGGACCGATGACTTCCGAAACATAAATATCGCCCGCCTTGAGCTTCTTCAGTTCGGACCAATACGTTTCGGCCTTGACGAAGGTGTTTTCCGAACGACTAATATCGCGCAACCCCGGTGACAGTACGCCTCCGGTCTGCGCCTTGACCCTTTCCATGCCGTTGAGGTCGACAAAGGTCATTTCCAGGAACAAAGGACGGAGCGTCCGTTTGCCATAATTCTCTGGCTCGCGAGTGTGGAAATCCTTGGCGTTATCCGGCAAAGGCGGCCGGACCGGGTTTTCGGCAAACGGCGAATTCTCGGGCACCCAGGATTTCCCATCGGCCGACGGAACGTATCTCCCGTGCTCGTACAATTCGCGCTGATGCCCGGCCAGAAAGCGCTGGTACTCCTTTTCCGACGGCTCCAGATCCGCCGCCCGCAGCACATCCGCATCGCGTTCATGCAGAAAATCCGCGACCTGCCGGGCGAGACTCGTCGTCAGTGCTTCGATGGCCTCGCGCGAGCGCTCGTCCAAGGCACGCACCGCATCGTCGATTGCCATCTTTCCGGTTTGCCGCTGCGTATCACGCATGGCATCGGCCATTTCCACCCCGCGCGACGACACCCCTTCGCCCAGCCCCTGAGCCGCTTGCCAGGCGTAACCGGCGAGCAGCACCAGCGGCACCACCTTGATGGCAACAAAGATTAGGATCAGCTTGCCGCGAATCCCCAGACGTTCAAAAAAAGCGGAAATCATTATTGTTATTGCTGCTCCACAATGGACTGGACGCTATTGCATCACAACTGCCTGCGGAAAGCATCCGCCATAACATTGAG
>CAZCJW010000031.1:0-18848 GCA_964499185.1 uncultured Propionivibrio sp.
TGCATCAGCGGACCGCCCTGCAATCCGGGGAAGATGGCCGAGTTGATGGCCTTTTCGTGCTCGGCCTTCATGAGAATAATGCCGCCGCGCGGACCGCGCAGCGTCTTGTGCGTGGTCGAGGTCACGACGTCGGCGAAGGGCACCGGATTCGGATAGCAGTCGGCGGCGATCAGGCCGGCGTAGTGCGCCATATCGACCCAGAAGATGGCACCAACTTCCTTGGCGACCTTGGCAAAGCGCTCGAAATCAATGCGCAGCGAATAGGCAGAGGCGCCGGCGATGATGATCTTCGGCTTGTGCTCGCGGGCCAGAGCCTCCATCTTGTCGTAGTCGATCTCTTCCTTCTCGTTCAGTCCGTAGGAGACGACGTTGAACCACTTGCCGGACATGTTGAGTGCCATGCCATGGGTCAGGTGGCCACCTTCGGCCAGGCTCATGCCCATGATCGTGTCACCCGGTTTGGCGAAAGCCATCAGGACGGCCTGGTTGGCCTGGGAACCGGAGTTTGCCTGCACGTTGGCGGCCTCCGCGCCGAACAGTTTCTTCAGGCGGTCAATGGCGATCTGCTCGGCAACGTCGACGTACTCGCAACCGCCGTAATAGCGCTTACCCGGGTAGCCTTCGGCGTATTTGTTGGTCAACTGCGAGCCCTGGGCTTCCATCACCGCCTTGCTGACATAGTTCTCGGAGGCTATCAGTTCGATGTGCTCCTCCTGGCGGCGATTCTCGTTTTCGATCGCCTTCCAGAGATCCGGATCAACTTTTGCCAGGGTGTCTTTTGCTGAAAACATCGCGTGCCTCACAAGCCATTGAAAAGTAGCGGATTGTACCACGCGATCGGAACCGAAAGGCCTCCTCTCCGACACTGCTTGAGCATCTGAAATGCGGTGTCGGGCCTATATCCGCGTCACGAAGGCCACTTGCGGTATACCCTCCAAATGCCCCGTTTCGCCCCACGACTCCAGTTGCCAGCACTCACCCCGTATCGTCAGCCAATTGACAGAGGCATTGGGCAGAGGAAAGTCGCGCGCCCGTTCGATCGGGACCCCACGCGCCCGGCGATAAACCAGGTCAAGCACGCCGCCATGGGAAACAACGACGACGCACTGTCCGCCATGACGCGTAGCGAGCCGTGCGAAGCACGTTTCAACACGGGCGAGATGCTGCAACAGGCTTTCGCCGCCCGGAAGAACGAAATCGGGCTGGCGCGCGGACAACCCCCGAGCAATCAGCGCATCTCCTGCCATCACCTCGTCGATCGTCTTGCCTTCGCAGCAACCGAAGTTCCGTTCACGCAACAGAGGGTCCGTTTGCAACGCTACTCCCAGCGAATCCGCCAGCGGCTGCGCCGTCTGCCTGGCACGCAGGAGGTCGCTGCTGTAGATAGCCTCAACCGTCAAATCAGCCAATCCCCGCGCCAGCGCTTCCGCCTGCGCCAATCCGCTCGCATTTAGCGGCAGGTCGCGATGCCCCTGAATGCGCCGCTCGGCGTTCCAATCCGTCTCTCCGTGACGGATCAGGCAAACTCTTACCGCTTCAGCCACTCTTCATCTCCCGAAAAAACACTTTTATAACAATGGGGTACCTGCACAGTTCGGACGCAAGCACGGCCGCTGAAAATGCTCAAACCGGTCAACCTGTGCGATAATCCACGGGCTGTTTGCGGGCCGGGCGCAACCCAACCTCCCACAAGGAAAAAAACGTCGCCCCTTCAAGCCCACGGGTGAGATCCACCCGCCCTCCTGCCCGAGCAAACACCCGAGATTCTGACACCCGACAAGGATTTTTCCAGTGAACGCCTTACTCAAGCTGTCGCGACGGATCGATGCGCTGACGGAACGCATTGGCAAATCGGCCATCTGGCTGGTGCTGATCGTCGTGCTGATCAGCGCCGGCAACGCCATCATGCGCTACACGATCAATTACAGCTCAAACGCCCTGCTCGAAATCCAGTGGTACCTGTTTGGCCTGATCTTCTTTTCGTGTTCGGGATATACGCTATTGCGCAACGAGCATGTGCGCATCGACCTGATCTCCGGTCGTTTCTCCAGGCGCACGCAAGCCTGGATCGACATTTTCGGCATCCTGTTTTTCCTCATGCCGATGGCCATCGCCATCATGGTACTGTCCTGGCCGGTTTTCATCGACGCTTTGAAATCGAGCGAAATGTCCAACAGCGCTGGCGGACTCATCGTCTGGCCGGCACGCCTGATGGTTCCCGTGGGCTTCCTGCTGCTCATCCTGCAAGCCCTGTCCGAACTGATCAAGCGCATCGGATTCATCAGGGGGCTTTGCCCCGACCCGACCGAGAAACGCAACGCCCTGACGTCGGTCGAGGAACTGGCAAACGCCATCAAGGCGCAAAAGGGAGAAGCGTGATGGCCGAATTCCTTATCGCCAACATGGCCCCGATCATCTTCCTCTCGATGGTCGCGTTCCTGCTGGTCGGCTTTCCGGTCGCTTTCGCACTGGCGGCCAATGGCGTCGTATTCGGGCTGGTTGGCATCGAACTCGGACTGCTCGGACCTCAGCTTTTCCAGGCCCTGCCAGACCGCATTTTCAGTGTCATGTCCAACGAAACACTGCTCGCCGTACCATTCTTCACGTTCATGGGACTGGTGCTTGAACGCTCGGGAATGGCAGAAGACCTGCTCGACACGATCGGCCAGCTGTTCGGCCCGATCCGCGGCGGACTGGCCTACGCCGTCATTTTCGTCGGCGCGCTGCTGGCGGCCACCACCGGCGTGGTCGCCGCTTCGGTCATTTCAATGGGGCTTATCTCGCTGCCCATCATGTTGCGCTATGGCTATGACAAGCGCGTCGCCACCGGTGTCATCGCGGCCTCCGGCACGCTGGCCCAGATCATCCCTCCCTCTCTGGTTTTGATCGTGATGGCCGACCAGCTCGGGAAATCGGTCGGCGACATGTACGCCGGCGCCTTCCTCCCGGCCATGATTCTGGCCATGCTTTATGTCGGCTACGTGGTCATCGTCTCGTTCGCCAAACCGCACTGGGTTCCCGCCCTCCCTCCCGAAGCGCGCACGCTGCACGGCGGAAAACTGGTGCTGCGCGTTTTCACGACCCTGCTGCCACCTTTAATGCTGATCTTCCTAGTGCTCGGCACGATCTTCCTCGGCATCGCCACACCAACCGAGGGTGGCGCCATGGGCGCGACCGGCGCGCTGACCATGGCCATCCTGCGCAAGCGCATGACCCTGAAGCTGCTCAAGCAGGCCATGGAGAGCACGGCCAAACTGACCACCTTCGTCGTGTTCATCCTGATCGGGGCGCGCGTCTTCTCGCTGACCTTCTACGGCGTCGACGGACATCACTGGGTCGAGCACCTGCTCGGCAACCTCCCCGGGGGGCAAATCGGTTTCCTGATTGTCGTCAATCTTCTCGTTTTCCTGCTCGCGTTCTTCCTGGACTACTTCGAGCTAGCCTTCATCATCGTGCCGCTGCTCGGCCCGGTCGCCGAAAAAATGGGCATCGACCTGATCTGGTTCGGTGTTCTGCTCGGCGTCAACATGCAGACTTCGTTCCTGCACCCACCGTTCGGTTTCGCGCTCTTCTTCCTGCGCTCGGTCGCCCCGGCCTCCGTAAAAACCAGCGATATCTATTGGGGTGCCATTCCCTTCGTGTTCATCCAGTTGCTCATGGTCAGCCTGATCATCGCCTTCCCGCAGATGGTCACCTTCGGACTGGACAAGCCGAGCACGGTCGATGTCAACGCGGTTGAAATCGTGCTCCCGGAAACCAATTACGACGAACCTTACGAGGCGGAAAATCCGGCGACAGACGCCGGCAATCAACCGGAAGAAGCGATACAGCAGAACTCGACCTCAACCAAATAAAACAAAACCCCGCCTTTCAAAAAAAGACGGGGTTCGTCAGCAGTCTGAACGGGGGCATCGCCCCCGTTGTTTTATGTCGCCATCGCTTTTCAGGTTTTGCGACTGAACATGAATTTCCCGTACTCGTTCTCGGCCACCCGGAACCAGAAGTTCTGTTCGTCCAGGAACTTCTTGTAGTCGTCGTAAACTTTCTTGAACTCGGGATTTGTCGCCGACGTTTCCGCGTAGTACGCCATAGCGGCCTTGTAGCTCGCCTCCATGACATCCCTGGGGAAGGGCAGCATCTTGGTGCCGGAAGCCAGCAACTGCTTGAGAGCCAGCGGGTTCTTGGCATCGTAGCGCGCACACATCTCGGCATCCACCTCGGCACACGCCGCCTGAATCATCGCCTGATACTCCTTCGGCAGCTCAGCCCACTTTTGCAGGTTGACATAGGTCGAAATCTGCGGACCACCTTCCCACCAGGCCGGATAGTAGTAGTACTTGGCCACCTTGTTGAAGCCGAGCTTCTGATCGTCGTAGGGTCCGACCCACTCGACCGCATCGATCGTGCCCTTCTCTAGCGCCGGGTAGATGTCACTGCCGGCGATCTGCTGCGGCACCACGCCCAGCTTGGCGAGGACGGAACCCGCCAGGCCGGCGACACGCATCTTCAGACCCTTGAAATCAGCGACACTCTTGATTTCCTTGCGATACCAGCCGCCCATTTGCACACCCGTGTTGCCGCTCGGGAAGGAGATGATATTCGACTTGGCGAAGAACTCGTTCATCAGCTTGGCGCCGTTGCCTTGCCGATACCAGGCCTTGATCTGACGGGCGTTCATGCCGAACGGGATCGCCGTATCGATGCAATATGTCGGATCCTTGCCGAAATAGTAATAGGAGCAGGTAAACCCGATTTCAACGGTGTTGTCCTTGACCGCATCGTGCACGCCTGGGCCGGGAACGATTTCACCCGCAGCAAACAGCTGGATCTGGAATTTTCCGCCGGACATCTCGGCAATACGCTTGACCAGGAACTCTGCCGAACCGTGAAGAGTATCCAGGCTCTTCGGGAAGCTCGATGCCATCCGCCACTTGATCGTCGGGGCGTTCTGGGCAATCGCCGGGGCGGCAACGGCACCCGCGGCGAGACCAACCCCCGCTTTCTTCAAAAAGGAACGTCTTTCCATGATTTATTCTCTCCGTAGGTGATGAACCGGTCTTTTTACAACCGGTTAATTATAGCCAAAGCCGGGAGGCCAAAAGGGGCTTTTTGCCCTGTGATTGCGGGCCATTCCTTGACGCGGCAAGGGAATGGCCCCTAAACTCGGGAGCCATTCCAACAACACACCACTCTTTCCGGGGGAAACCATGAACAGGCTTCACACTGCCGCTCTTGCCTTGACCATTGCCGCGCTGCCCATGGCCAGCAGCATTGCCCACGCCGCAGACTACAAAGCGGAGTACCGCCTGTCGACCGTCCTCGGTCCGGCCTTTACCTGGGGCAAAGCCGGAGAGCGCTGGGCCGAACTGGTCAAGCAGAAAACCGACGGACGCATCAACATCAAGCTCTATCCGGGCACCAGCCTGGTCGGCGGCGACCAGACCCGCGAGTTCTCGGCTATTCGGCAGGGGGTCATCGACCTTGCCATCGGGTCGTCGATCAACTGGTCACCGCAGGTCAAGCAGCTCAACCTGTTCTCGCTGCCGTTCCTTACCCCGGACGCCAAGGGATTGGATGCCTTGATCAAGGGCGAGGTCGGCAAGGATATATTCGCCATCCTGGAAAAACAGGGCGTCGTGCCGCTGGCCTTCGGGGAAAACGGTTTCCGCGAAATCTCCAACTCGAAGCATGCGATCAAGTCCCCCGCCGATCTCAAAGGATTGAAGATACGCATCGTCGGCTCGCCCATCTTCATTGATTCGTTTACCGCGCTGGGCGCCAATCCCACGCAGATGAGCTGGGCCGACGCGCAACCTGCGCTGGCCACCAAGGCGGTCGACGGCCAGGAGAATCCGCTGTCCGTATTCAACATCGCCAAGCTGCATACGCTGGGGCAAAATCATTTGTCCTTGTGGGGCTACATGGCGGATCCGCTGATTTTTGTCGTGAGCAAGCAAATCTGGACCTCCTGGAGCGACGTCGATCGCAAGGCCGTGCGCGAAGCCGCAGAGCAGGCCGCCGCCGAGAACCTGGTCGCCGCGCGCAAGGGAATCACTCCCGGTGACGACGCCTTGTTGCAAAGCATCGAGAAGAATGGCGTGACGATCACCCGCTTGACGCCCGAGCAGCGGAAAGCCTTCAAGGAGGCAACCCGCCCGGTTTACGACAAGTGGGCTGCCACTGTCGGCAAGGACCTGGTCAAGAAGGCGGAAACGGCAATCGCCAACGCCCGGTAGTCCTGTTCTTCGCACAACGTGTTCAGCGATGGCTACGGCAACCCGTAGCCATCGGTCTTTTTCCGAAGCTCATCCCGCGTCACAACCTATCTGCTCATGGACACTCCCGGCAACAAACGTCCGGCCAGGCTAGAACGCGCCTTCGCCGCTGGATGCATGGCCCTGCTGTGCATCATTACGTTCTCCAACGTTCTCGTTCGCTACCTCACCAATGTCTCCTTCGCCTTCACGGAAGAACTCTCGGTTTTCCTGCTTCTCGTCCTGACCCTGTTGGGATCGGTCAGCGCCTTCGCGGAAGGTCGGCATGTGCGCATTACCCTGCTGGTGGACAAGCTACCGAAGGCCGGAAAGGCCATTTGCTCGTCGCTGGAATGGGGGGCCAATGTCGCGATGTTTGCCTTGCTCGCCTGGACGGGATATCGCATGGCGCTGGACGACTTCGAGTTCGAGGTCACTTCCCCAGGACTTGGTTTGCCGCAATGGATCTACACCGCCTGGCTACCCCTGCTGTCCGCACTGATTGTCATCCGTTTGTTTCTTTTCCTGCTGGCCCGACGGAGGAAGCCGGCATGAACATGCTGTTATTCATCGTTTTCTTCGCCCTCATGTTTTCCGGGGTGCCGCTCGGCGTGTCGATGGGCCTGTCGGCCACGGCTGTAATTTTTCTGGCCGATCTCGGCTTGATGTCGGTGCCCACCAGTGTGTACACCGGCATTGCCAAGTACCCTCTGCTGGCGATTCCGGTCTTCGTACTGGCCGGGATGGTATTCGAACGCTCCGGAGTCGCTTTGCGGCTGGTTCGCTTCGCCGTCGCGGTTGTCGGTGATCGACGCGGGGGGTTGGCGCTGGCGGCTATCCTGGTATGCATGGTGCTCGGAGGGATCTCAGGCTCCGGCCCGGCAGATGCGGCAGCCGTCGCCACGGTGATGATCCCCGGCATGGTCCGCGCCGGTTACCCGGCCGCATTCTCGGCGAGCGTGATTGCCGCTGCCGGATCGACAGCCATCCTCATCCCGCCGTCAATCGCCTTCATCCTCTACAGCGTACTGGTCCCGGAGGCATCGGTACCGGCACTATTCGCCGCAGGAATGGTGCCCGGCATACTGGCCGGCCTTGCCCTGATAACACCCGTCATCTGGTTGTCCGTCAAGCACGGCTTTGGTGAGGAAAATACCGGTAATGAAATGGTCAAAATTGGTTTCTGGCAGACCTTCAAGGAAGCCATTTGGGGACTGCTGGCTCCCGTGCTGATCCTGGGCGGCATGCGCTCCGGTGTGTTCACGCCAACCGAGGCCGCGGTGGTCGCGGTTTTCTACGGGCTGTTCGTCGGACTGGTGATCTATCGCACGCTCGACTGCCGGTCGATTTTCGAGGTCCTTGCGGAATCCGCCGAAGTATCCGGCGTCATCCTGCTGATCATCGCCCTGGCCAGCGTATTCGCCTGGGCGGGGAGCACGCTGGGCGCCTTCGAAGCCCTGGGCTCAGTATTGATCGGCTTGTCTTCCAACGAAACCGTCGTGCTTCTTGCCGTCACCCTGCTGTTGCTCATCGCCGGCATGTTCCTCGACGCGGTATCGATTCTGTTTATCTTCGTTCCATTTCTTCTGCCGGTCCTACTACATTTCAAATGGGATCCGGTGTGGTTCGGCATCATCCTGGCGATGAACATGGCCATTGGGCAATTCACGCCGCCGATGGCCATCAATCTCATGGTCACCAGCCGCATCGCCGGCATAAGCATCGAGAAGACGGTACCCTGGGCGATGTGGATGGTTGGTGCAATGGCGGTGGCCCTCCTCCTGGTGACCTTCATCCCGGAGTTGGCGTTGGCTCTTCCGCGCTCGCTGGGCTACCTGAATTAATGGCCTGCCACTAGCCCGGCCAAAGGTCGCTCGGTCTCAACCGCCGGCGACCTTCATCTCCGATACCAGAATGGAGCCCACCTGCCTGGACCCACGCACGGCCACATCGCACCCCACATCGACAATATTCCGGAACATGTCGCGCAGGTTGCCGGCAATGGTAATTTCCTCGACCGCATGCCGGATTTCTCCGCCTTCGACCCAATAACCCGCAGCGCCGCGCGAGTAATCGCCGGTAACGTAATTGACGCCCTGTCCGAGCAGTTCGGTCACCAGCAGGCCGCGTCCCATCTTCTTCAGCAAGCCCCGGAAATCATGCCGTCCGGGTTTAACGATCAGGTTGTGGCAACCGCCCGCATTGCCTGTCGTCTGCATGCCCAGCTTGCGCGCCGTATAAGCGCTCAGGAAATAGCCTTGCAAAACGCCATCCGCCACCAGTTCGCGATCGCGCGTAGCCACCCCGTCATTGTCGAACATGCTGCTTGCCAGCGCGCCGGGCAGATGTGGACGTTCGCTGATTTGGATATTTTTGGGGAACAGGCGTTGCCCCAGGCAATCCACCAGAAATGAGGTCTTGCGGTACAGGCTGCCGCCACTCGCGGCATGCACGAAGTTGCCGATCAGCGAGGCGGCCAGAGGCGCCTCGAACAGCACCGGAACCTTGCAGGTTCTGATCTTGCGCGAGCCCAGGCGGGACAGCGCCCGACGCGCCGCATAGTCGCCAATCGCCTCGGCCGAAGCGATATGCTGCGGATTCCGCGACGTCGAGTACCAGTCATCACGCTGCATGCTCTCGTCCTTGCCGGCAATGACCGAGCAAGACAGGTAATGCCGCGACGTGGGATAGCCCCCCATGAATCCGAGACTGTTGGCCGAGATGAAATGGCCTTCCTGGATCGATACCGAAGCCCCTTCGGAATTCGTCACCAGCGGACTGACGTCGAAGGCGGCCTGCTCGCAACGCCGGGCCAGATCAGCCGCCTCATCCACCGACAATTGCCACGGGTGATAAAGATCCAGATTGGCAAACCCCTGCTCGCGAGTAGCCAACCGGGCGGATTCCGGAAGGCCCGCACAATCGTCTTCAGCAGTGAACCGGGCGATGTTGAGCGCGGCCTGGACGGTTTCGCGCAGGGCTGCCGCCGAGAAATCGGACGTGCTGGCATGCCCCTTGCGCTGTCCGATATAGACAGTCACGCCGATCCCCTTGTCGCGGTTGTACTCGATCGTTTCAACCTCGCCACAACGCACGGTGACGGACTGCCCGAATCCCTCGGAGACATCGACCTCGCAATCGCTGGCACCTGATTTTCGCGCATGGTCGAGCACATCCTGAGCATAGGAACGTAGCGCGTCGAGCGAATGACTGAACCTCGACTCAGAGGAAAGCGGAACGGTTTTGCGTGACATGGATGACGGAGCCGGTTACAAAACCGCTATCATAGCAGCCCAAGCAGTTCACCCGCCGGCTCCGGCCTCCGGGCTCACCTCCCCTCGACAGCGCAGATGAACAATTCAGACGAAGACAGCCTCCCTCTTTCCAAAACCCGGCGCAAGCACGCGATGGAAGAACTCCAATCGCTTGGTGAAGAACTGGTGGCATTGCCCGCCGACCGGATCAAGAAGCTGGACATCCCTGACGATCTGCGTGAAGCCGTAAGCATGGCGCAACGCATGCCCCGCCAGGACGAGGCCAAGCGCCGGCAGATGCAGTACATCGGCCGGCTGATGCGCAGCGTGGAAATCGAACCGATCCGCGCTGCCCTCGCCGATGCCCGGGGCGAATCCGCCAGCGAAACCGCCCGGCTGCATCGCCTGGAACGGCTGCGTACTGAGTTGCTGACGGACGAAAAAACACTGCAGAACATTGCCACGCTTTATCCGACCATTGACCTGCAGCATTTGCGGTCGTTGCGCCGAGCTGCGCTCAAGGAACAGGAACAGAACAAACCGCCCCGGAATTTTCGCGCGATTTTTCAGCTACTGAAGGATGCCGACCAGCAAACCTGAGGATCAGGCGAGTACCTGCTCCCGGTAACGGCCAATCTCGAAGTCGCCCGCTGCCTCCTCAAGTTCCGCAGGAGTCAACAAATATCGGCGTTCGCCCTGGACGAATTCAAGACTCTCCCGCACATCAAAGCCCCCTCTCGGCAACACCAGCCGTATCTCGCCGGCCACATGCTCCTCGCGCAGCCAGATACCCGGGATGGCATCCGCCGCCGAAAATCCGGAGGTCCGCGGGTGAAGCTCGATGCTTTGTGCATTTCTGGAAAGAGTCTGGATGCCGATGCTGGCGCGCGCGTCGGGTGCGACGCTGTAGCGCCTGACCATCCCCAGGACCCAGTTGTCGCCCCCCTCCGGCTGAATGGACAAAAGCACCCCAATCTTCAGCCACTCGCCGATACCTTCGGCTCCTGCGCAAAAGCCGCCGAGACTGACGTTCTCGACGACCCAGCTTTCGGCGGAACGCTCGATTCCGAGACGGGCAACATTACCGGCAAAAACAGTCAGGCAATCGTCGAATCCCTGAAGCACGGAAATTCGCGTCTTGACGGCATGGCGAACGTGCTCTCGCTGGGGGGGCTTGGGAGCCCAGTACAAGGACAGGTGCTGCAAAACCTTGAGCACCGTGGCCGTTGGATATTCACCGCCGAGATTCAAATCGGCCGGGAGCGACCCGCGCTCAACGGCGTGAAGCAACTCGTTCAACGCCTGCGGCACTGTCCCAGGAAGGAAAAACCGTAGCGACGCAGACACCTGGGCCGGTGGCCGCGCCAGCCGAATCGGTGGTGATCCGGTTGCGGCGTCGACCCAATAGACGCTTCCCGGCAAACACGTGTTGGCGAAGACGAACCCAGGAAGAAAGTGCGCAATCAGCCGGTCCGCCAACTCGATCTCGATCGGCAGCAGCGTCCCCATCGACGACGAAGCGCGAATCAGCACCTGCAGATATTGCTGGGCCACGCTGGTCATCCCCGCTGTCCCCGGGTAGAGTTGCACCGGCTTCTGGGCAAAGCCATCCGCTTCGGCAACCAGATAGGGGCGCCCAATCCCGAGCCACAGATCTTCGCCAATCGCGCCATAGCGGTATTCGATCCACTTGAGCTGGCTCGAACGCGCCGCCATCAGACGAGTTGCGGCCAGCGGCAAATCCTCCTTGAAGGCCTCGCTACCCTTGTCCTTGGGATTCCTGCGGTAACGCTCGACACAACGGGCATACAAACCGGAGGCTTCACCCCAGTAATTGAAGCAAATCGTCCACAGGCGCCGTTCATCCGTCTTCGACAACCTGGGCGCCTGCAAATAGTCCCGGGCCAGGCGACGCAGATGTTGTTGCGCTGCTTCATCAAGGCGCGCGACTACATCGAACAACTGATCAAGGCGAAAATCGTCGGCCAGCCGCAAGGATTCGAACCAGCCGTAGATTTCATCAACGGCCTTGAAGGCATCGAGCGGCAGATCGGCGAGAACGCGCTTGAATTCCTTGGGATCACCCAGAGGATGATCGGGACGGGATGAGAAGAGATTGAGGATCATGAAACCCCGTTCTGCCGGACACGTAAACCGGCCATCAGGAACAACGAAAAGATAAATGGGTATTCCGCCAGTATAAGGCGATTGACAGATGCTGCAAACCATCGGAAAGCCCCGTCAGAGGACACGCTGACAGCAAACGCCCGTGGCACTCAATCCATTACAATGCCCCCTTCGGCCGCTGCCCCACGCCACCATCAAAGCTCAAACATGAAACAGTATCTCGACCTCGTTCAGAACATCTTCGACAACGGCTCCTGGCAGAGCAACCGCACCGGCATTCGCACCCGAAGCATCCCGGGCGCCATGATGAAATTTGATTTGCAGCAGGGTTTTCCTGCGGTCACCACCAAAAAACTGGCATTCAAGTCGGCTATCGGCGAACTGGTCGGTTTTTTGCGTGGTTACCGCAGTGCCGCCGAATTCCGGGCCCTTGGATGCAAGGTGTGGGACCAAAACGCCAACGAGAACACGCAGTGGCTGGCCAACCCCTACAGGCTCCAGATGGATGACCTCGGCCCTGTATACGGCGTTCAGTGGCGCCAATGGCCTGCCTATAAGCGTATCGAACTGGGCCAACCGCAAAGTTCCGCACAAATTGCTGACGCATTGAATCGCGGCTACCGACAAATCGGGGCGGTGGATGAGGAGGGTGAACGAGGAAAAACCACAAGCATCATCCTCTACAAGGCAATAGATCAGCTTCGCCACTGTCTCGACACTCTTATTGCGGACCCCGGTAACCGACGCATTCTTTTTCACGGATGGAACTGGGCCCAACTGGAGGAGATGGCGCTTCCACCCTGCCACCTCTTGTACCAGTTTCTGGCCAATGCGGAAACCCGTGAAATCTCGCTCTGCCTCTACATCAGGAGCAACGACGTTGGACTCGGCACTCCTTTCAACCTTGCGGAAGGCGCTGCCCTGCTGCATCTGGTGGGCCGGCTAACCGGCTACTCGCCGCGCTGGTTCACCTACTTCATTGGTGACGCCCACATCTACGAGAACCACTTTGACATGCTGAAAGAGCAACTCAAGCGCGAGCCTCATGCAAGCCCGAAGCTGGTATTGTCAGACCGCATTCCGGATTACGCCGCGACCGGCAGGTACGAGCCAGAGTGGCTGGAAAAGGTGCAACCCGGCGATTTCATCCTGGAAGGATACGAACACCACGCTCCACTGACGGCTCCCATGGCCGTTTAGCCGGGATGATTCGACTGTCGCTGAAGCCCCGGGAAAACAGCCGCTACTTCTTGCAGACATGGTTAAGTGCGTCGGCCGCGAACGTCTCCGGGGTTACCGAGCTCCAATCGCTCGGGACTTCGTTGCCTGACACAAGGCTTCCCTGCGCCAGCGGCTCTGCGTACTGGTTAAAGGAGAGGGTTCTGAACCGCCTTTCCTTGCAGTCATACTCCATCCTGCCTCGAACGGATCGCGCCCCGTTGGGCAGTACATCACTGTAAGCAACAAGTGCCAAGACACTGCGGTTGTTGCCATTGATCTTGATTGTCTGCGGGTCGATATAAATGACAACACCGCCACTGCTCACCATTATTTCCCACGCCGCAATGGCCGGAGTGGCCGCAAAAACCATGAGCATTGCCAAAACGATTCGCACCTTACTCTCCTCGCACACGTAACCGGTTCATGATCTCCAGCGGCCGGGGCCTTTGCACTCCACCTGCATCATGGATCAACTGAGGGCTCTGACAGCCTGATGCATTCAAGAGTTGCACTTCTCACGGACGCCCTGGTTTTTTTGCTGTTCGCACGGACAACCTGAGCTAGACTTTCGAAAATCTTATCCCTTACAGGCATATAGAAAGCGCGAGATGACTAACTGGGATTATCGTTTTTTGGCCATGGCTCAGCTTGTGGCCACTTGGAGCAAAGATCCGTCGAGCAAAGTCGGCTCCGTAATTGCCGACGGCAAGCGCATTGTCTCGCTGGGCTTCAACGGCTTCCCCGCGGGGACGGACGACGACCCATCCATTTACGGGGATCGCGAACGGAAGTATCGGCGCGTCCTGCACGCCGAGCAGAACGCCATGTCCTTTGCCAAGCGAGACCTGACCGGATGCACCATCTACATCACTCACCCGCCCTGCGCCCGCTGCGCCGCCCAGATCGTTCAGGAGGGAATCAGGCGCGTGGTCTACCCTTCTCCTGGCGCAGATTTTCTCGTTCGCTGGGAAGACGACGTAAAGGAGGCCAGGGCCATGTTCAAGGAAGCCAACGTACTATTCCTGGAAGTGGAACCCGCAGGAATGCAGCCATAGTGGCGCTCCAATTGCGGGCGACGGCAAGCAGAGGCGAGGCTCTCGCCGCACCCGACGAGCTTTAACCGATTTTTTTAAGGTCCATGGATTAAACAGGTGCTCGACTTGGGCAAAGCAGCAACAGACCACTTCGAAGATATTGGCACACCCCATCAACGCGGGCTGCGGCGGGCGCTGTATGTCGTCCTCATTCTGTCCCTCGTGCTCCCCGGGATCGTCACCGGTTTCATGATGATCTACCTCAGCCTGCAGCGCACGCTCGAATCTGAAACCCGCGTCCGTGCCGAGAAGCTTGCGGATCTCCTGCAGGCGGGCATGACCATGCCCCTTTGGGAGATGGCGCCGGAAACAGGCCGGCCGCTGGTCAAGGCCATTGCCACCGACCCGTCGGTAACGCTGATCGAGGTTTATGACATAAACAACGGTCTCCTGTTGGACTACCGACGGGAAGCATTGAGCGAAGGCGAATCAATCGTCAGCACCCGGGCTATCACCCGCGACCAGGAATATCTGGGACAGGTGGTCATCAATTACTCAACCTCCGCCGCCATCAACGAAGCGAGACGTGCATCCACACGGCTGCTTGCCATCATTGCCCTGCAATTTCTGGTTTCTTTCGTTCTGATTGGCGCCTGGCTATCGCGTCGGGTGCTCAAGCCCCTTGAGACACTGCGGTCAAGTGCGAACAGGATTGCCGAGGGCGATCTGCAAAGCGCCGTCCCGATATTGCGCAACGACGAGTTCGGCCAACTCTCGACGAGGCTCGACGCCATGCGCGATTCGCTGGCGCAGTCGGTCGCAGGCCTTGAGGAGAGGGTCGAAGAGCGAACCTACGCGCTCAAGGCCGTCAACACACGACTCCAGACAACGCTGGACAAGTTGCAGCGGATGCAGAACCTGCTCGTTCAATCGGAAAAGTTGGCATCGCTGGGATCCCTCGTGGCCGGAGTAGCACACGAACTGAATACTCCCATCGGCACGGGCGTGACGGTGATCAGCACGATCACCGACAAATGCCTCGAATTGCGCCGACAGATTGACCAAGGCATCCGCCGTTCGCAACTCGACGCGATGCTCGATGACATCGAAAAAGCCAGCGCGCTGGCGCAGAGCAGCCTGCAGCGCGCCGCACGCCTTATCCACGACTTCAAGCAAGTCGCGGTAGACCAGACGAGTTCGCGCCGCCGGGAATTCGAAATGCATGAGATGCTCCGGGAAATGATGGTGGCCGTACGCTTGCGTTACAAGCATGCCCCGGTGGAAATCGAGGTCGTCGCGCCGCCGAGGATTGTCATGGACAGTTACCCGGGAATCCTCGAACAGGTTCTCACCAATCTGATTGACAACGCGATCATCCACGGCGCCGAAGGCCGTTCCGATTGCGTTGTCACCATTACCGTTGCGCCGCAAGGTTCCCGGGCCAACGTGATGGTGGCTGACAATGGTAACGGAATACCGCCCGAAAATCTGGCCAGGATTTTTGACCCATTCTTCACCACGCAACTGGGCAAGGGAGGCTCCGGATTAGGCCTGAGCATTGTCTACGGGCTGGTTACCGGAATACTTGGAGGGCATATTTCTGTCGAATCGGTGCCTGGTCAAGGCACGACATTCATGCTGGATTTCCCGCTGATTGCACCGGAACGTGGCGCTGAAGGCGCAGCACGGCGTGACAACGTCGTGCCTCCTCCGGAAGATGTGGATTAACACCTGGCGCTTGGAGGATCCACCACATTCGGTGACAATGCCCGTCACTGGAGAAGCGAACAGAGCAGGACAGATGGAGCGGTAAACGATGTTCCCAGACAGCGACGAAGTAATGACTTTCCTCAGTGAGCCTGAGGATGCCCCGGCAGGTGGAAAACAAGCCTGGCGCGTCCTGATCGTGGACGATGAGCCTGACGTTCATCACGCCACCGAGCTTGCCCTGAAGGACGTCGACATCGATGGACGGCCGGTCGAATTCGTCCACGCCTACTCGGCACAGGAAGCACGCATCTGTCTTGCGAATAGCCGCGACCTGTCGGTCATGCTGCTTGACGTCGTAATGGAAACGCCCGACGCGGGCCTGCAGCTGATCCGTTATGTGCGTGAAGAACTGGGCAACCTCGCGTTGCGCGTCATACTGCGCACGGGACAGCCGGGGTACGCGCCCGAAATCGACACCATCCGCTCGTACGACATCAACGACTACAAGACCAAATCGGAACTCACGCGTGTCAGGCTATTTACCAGCCTGACCGTAGCCATCCGCTCCTATTGGCAGATCCATCAGCTCGAAGCCAATCGCCGAGGGCTGGAAATGATCGTGGCGGCCAGCACCGACCTAAGCCGCCCCAAGGGACTGCAGCGCTTTGCAGAAGGTGTCGTGACGCAACTGTGCGCCCTGCTCGGCGTTGAAGAGGAAGGCGTGGTCTGCGCAGCGGCCAGTCCTGGTGACGCAAAGACGGAAGCCACTCCGCCGCGCATACTGGCCGCCGCCGGGCGCTATTCGGAATGGATCGGCCTGCCGCTGGAGCGCATCCCCGACTCGCGCGTGCGGCGCGAACTGGAAAAATCGCTGTCCGAGCGCTGTCATCATTTCGGGGATACAACACGGCTTTTTTTTAGCGCTCCCGGCGGAATTTCCATTGCCTCGTTCGTCGACGTCGATCACCAGTTGAGCGCGCTCGACGTGGAATTACTGGAGGTCTTCTGCAGCAACATCTCGGTGGCATTCGAAAACACGGTACTGCTCAAGAAGGTTAGCGAACTGGCCTACGAAGATTCTCTGGTGGAGTTGCCGAATCGCAACACCTTCCTGGCAAGGCTGGCCCAACACGGTGATGCCTCGGACACGCTGGCGCTGGTAGACATCGACGGCTTCGCGGATATCAACAGCGTTCTCGACCAGGAATTCGGCGACGGTGTTCTGAAGGCCGTCGCCCGGCGCCTGCGCCAGAGTTTCTCCTCCGCGGTCGACATCGCGCGTATTGGCAATGACGTGTTCGGCATCCTCGGGCCGAATGGCGAAGTCAACGCGGAGCGCATCGAAGGCGTTTTCGCGACCCCCTACGAGATCGCCGGGGAAAGCCTCCGGCTGTCGGCCACGACCGGCCTGCTGCGTCTGACGGACTCCTCTGACAAGGCGGTTGAACTGCTCAAGAATGCCAGCGTGGCTCTCAAGCAGGCCAAGACCGTGAATCGCGGCAAGGCGCTGTATTTCGAAGCGGCCCACGCCATCTCTGCCCGCGCCCGCATGCAGATGCTGAATCGCCTGCGGCTGTCGTTCTCCGCGGAAAGGCTATTCCTTGTTTACCAGCCTTTCATCGAGTTGGCCACCGGTCGGATCGTGGGTGCGGAAGCCCTGCTGCGCTGGCGTACCGAACAAGGCGAGTTCGTCTCTCCCGACACGTTCATTCCGCTCGCCGAGCATTCCGGCCTGATGGTACCCATCGGCGACTGGGTCATTCGCAGTACGCTGAAATTCCAGAGACACTTGGCCGATCTCGGGCATACCGGCCTGCGCATGGCGGTCAATGTTTCGCACGTGCAGTTCCGCGAACCTGATTTCGTCGAGAAGCTGGTTGCAGCCATCGCCGAATTCGGAACCTCGCCAGGCAATCTGGAAATCGAACTGACCGAATCCGTCGCCATCGACAACATCGAATTGATCCAGCACAAGTTGGCGGCCGTGCGCGCGGCGGGCGTCGCCATCGCCATCGACGACTTTGGAACCGGCTATTCGTCATTGAACATCGTGCGCCAGCTCAATGTCGATCGCCTCAAGATCGACCGCTCCTTCATTAGCGGGAAGGACAGCCAGAGAAACGATTTCAGCATTGCCGGAATCGTCCAGCAACTGGCCAGCCAACTGGGCCTGAAAACGATTGCCGAAGGCATCGAGACGGAGAACCAGCGCAACCATTTGTTGGCGATCGGCTGCGACGACGGCCAGGGATATTTGTTCTCGCACCCGCTCACCGCCCGGGAGTTCGAGGACTTCCTCGTCACGGGGAAGTCCTCGAAAACATCTTAGCGCCGCCGGGCACCCCCCAGGATCGATCCGAGCACGCCCCGGATGATCTGACGGCCCACCTGGGAGCCAATCGCCCGGGCCGCTGACTTGGCCAGCGCTTCCGCCACGCCTTCGCGACCCGCACCGCCGCGCGGCCCGCGCGTTCCGCCGAGCAGATCCCCCAGCCCGCCGAAGAGACCGCCTCCCGAAGAGGGCACCGGTTCTGGCGCGGGCGTGTTGGCACGACCGTACGAGGGCGATTCGGCCGGCACCTGCGCAGCCGACGCCGATTGTCTCAGCTTCTCGTAGGCCGATTCACGATCGAGAGTCTTCTCATAGACGCCAAAGACCAGCGACGACCGGATGACCGTCTGTCGTTCGTCGCTCGTCAGCGGTCCGATGCGCGATGCGGGCGGCAAGATGAAGGCCCGCTCGACGATGGTCGGCCGCCCTTTCTCGTCGAGGAAAGACACCAGCGCCTCGCCGACTCCCAGCTCGGTGATCGCCGCCGCAGCATCGAACGCCGGATTCGGGCGCAAGGTTTCGGCGGCTGTCGCCACCGCCTTCTGGTCGCGCGGCGTGAAGGCGCGCAGGGCATGCTGGACGCGATTACCGAGTTGCCCGAGCACCTTGTCGGGAATGTCGAGCGGATTCTGGGTGACGAAATAGACGCCAACGCCCTTGGAACGAATCAGGCGCACGACCTGTTCGATTTTCTCCAGCAGCGCGGGCGGCGCTTCGTTGAAAAGGAGATGCGCCTCGTCGAAGAAGAACACCAGCTTGGGCTTATCCACGTCGCCGACTTCGGGCAACTGTTCAAACAGTTCGGCCAGTAGCCAGAGCAGGAAGGTCGAATACAAACGGGGCGCGGCCATCAGCTTGTCCGCAGCCAGAATATTGACGATGCCCTGGCCATTGTCCGTCTGCATCAGGTCGTTGA
>CAZCJW010000032.1:0-18769 GCA_964499185.1 uncultured Propionivibrio sp.
CCCGGGCGCGCGACGGCATGACCGGCCACGAGTTTGAAATCCGGTCACGGGTCCTGATCAATGCCGCCGGCCCGTTCGTGGACGAACACAATCGCAAGACCGGCGAATCGACAGAACACCGCCACGTATTCTCCAAGGGCATCCACCTGATCGTCCCGCAGATTACTAAAAACCATCGCGTGCTGACATTCTTCGCCGACGATGGGCGCTTGTTCTTCGTCATCCCGATGGGCATGCGCACCTGCATCGGGACGACGGACACCCGCACCGAGTCGCCATTCAGCGAGGTGACCGAAGAGGATCGCCAGTTTGTGCTGGAGAACATCAACAAACGCCTCAACCTGAAAAAGCCACTGACCCGCGACGACATCATCGCCGAACGCTGCGGGGTCCGGCCGCTGGTCGTCAGCACATCCAACGGTAACGGCAAGGAGCGCGACTGGATGCAGATGTCACGCAAGCACGAAATCGATGTCAGCCAAAACACGGCTCACATCAGCATCTTCGGTGGCAAACTGACCGATTGCGTTAATGTCGGCAACGAGGTCGCGAGTTACGCATCGACGATGGGCGTGCACCTCGACAACCCGGATTACAAGTGGTACGGCGAGCCGCATTCTTCAGTGCGCGAAGAGTACCTGCAACAGGCGAAACTGATGAATCTCGACAGCTATACCTCCCCGGATGCGATTGAGCAACTGAGCCAGCGCCTCTGGCGCCGCTATGACCTGCAGGCACTGGAATTGCTCGCCGACATCCGCGAGGACCCACGCCAGGCAGAAATCCTGATCAAGGGGACCGATTACATCCGTTGCGAAATCCGCCTGGCCAAGCAGCAGGAAATGATCACCAAGCTGGAAGATTTCCTGCGACGGCGCTCCAAGATTGCGCTCGTGGTCAGGAAGGAGGATATTCGCATGGCGGAGGGTTTGATGGAGGCATGCGAAATCCTGTTCGAAGACCAGGCCAAGGCCAAATTCGACGAGTACTTCGAGGAATGCGACACCCCGCAGAGATAAACGAAGAGGACGGATTGAAATGACCAAGAAATACGTTCTGGCTTTGGACCAAGGAACGACCAGTTCCCGCGCCATTCTTTTCGACCCATCGGGAAAAAGCGTCGGCACCGCGCAGAAGGAATTCACGCAGATCTACCCGAAACCTGGCTGGGTTGAGCATGACCCGATGGAAATCTGGGGCACACAAAGCGGTGTCGCACGCGAGGTGCTCGAGAAGACCGGAATACGTCCCGAGGAAATCGCCGCGATCGGCATCACCAACCAACGTGAAACCACCATCGTCTGGGAGAAATCTACCGGCAAGCCGATCTACAACGCCATCGTATGGCAATGCCGCCGTACCGCCGGCCTCTGTGACGAACTCAAGGCGCATGGCCTCGAAACCACCATCCGCGAAAACACCGGCCTAGTCATAGACGCATATTTCTCGGGAACCAAGGTCAAGTGGATCCTCGACAACGTTCCCGGCGCACGCGAGCGCGCGAAAAAAGGCGAACTGCTGTTCGGCAACGTCGATACTTGGCTAATCTGGAATTTGACGCGCGGCAAAACGCACGTCACCGACTACTCCAATGCCTCGCGCACCATGCTGTTCAACATCAGTACTCTGCAGTGGGACGAGACGATTCTCGATGCGCTGGACATCCCCGCCTGCATGCTGCCCGACGCCAAGCCTTCAAGCTGCATTTACGGCCACACGGACCCGCTAACCTTCGGCGGCGCGGCAATCCCGATCGCCGGCGATGCGGGCGACCAGCAGGCCGCCCTTTTCGGCCAAGCGTGCTTCGCCGACGGGATGGCTAAGAGCACCTATGGCACCGGTTGCTTCCTGTTGATGAACACCGGAGAGAAACGCGTTCCCTCGCGCAACGGCCTGCTCACCACCATCGCCTGGGGTGTCGACGGCAAGGTCGAATATGCTCTCGAAGGCAGCATCTTCGTCGCCGGTGCCGCGGTGCAGTGGCTGCGCGACGAGTTGAAGCTGATCGATAATGCCGCGCAATCGGAGGAACTGGCCGCCGCCGTTCCCGACACTAATGGGGTCTATGTCGTGCCGGCCTTCGTTGGCCTCGGCGCCCCTTACTGGGACATGTACGCCCGCGGCGCCATCGTCGGGCTGACGCGTGGCGCCAACCGCAATCACATCGTGCGCGCCACGCTCGAATCGATCGCCTACCAGACCAAAGACGTCCTGCAGGCCATGCAGGAGGACTCCGGCATCACCCTCAAGGCCCTCAAGGTCGACGGCGGTGCTGTGGCCAACAATTTCCTGATGCAATTTCAGGCCGACATTCTCGGCGTTCCGGTAGAACGCCCGAAAGTCACCGAGACCACGGCCATGGGTGCCGCCTTCCTCGCCGGCCTCGCCGTCGGGTTCTGGAAAGACAAAGGTGAGATCGCCGCGAAGTGGAACGTCGACAGAACCTTCCAGCCGATCTTGAGCGCCGAGACCCGCAACAAAAAATACGAGGGTTGGAAAAAAGCCGTGGAACGTTCTCAGGCTTGGGAAGACGAAAAAAGCTGATCGGTAAACGATTTTAAGATTGTGATGTGGTTGCAGGCTGCCGGACTTATAACCCGGCAGCCTGTTTTTTTTGACTCACTTTGTTTTGCAACCACAGGAGTTTTTTCGATCCACTAAAGAAGGTTCGGCAGGACCATGATCAGCGACGGCCAGTACGTGACTACGATGAGAGACACGATCAGGGCGAGGATGAAGGGAATGGATTCCTTGACGAACTCGGCAACCGGCAGTTTCGTGATCGCGCACGTTGTAAACATCATTGAGCCGAAGGGCGGCGTTACGCCACCAATCATGATATTAACGATCATGATCATGCCGAAATGGATCGGATCGACACCCATCTTGAGCATCACCGGGACCAGCAGCGGGGCGGTAATGATGAGCACGGCTCCCCCTTCAAGGAACATTCCGAGCACCAGCAGCAGAATGTTGATGACCATCAGCATGACGTAGACGTTGGAAGACAAGTCCATCAACACTTCGGTGATTTGCTGCGGCAATCGCTCCCAACTCATGTAGTAGCTGAACACGGAGGCCGAGACGAGCAGCAGAACGACAGAACTCGTCGCGTAAACGGTATCCCGAATAATGTGTGGAAAATGCTTCCACTTCAGCTTTTTGTAAACAAAGAAGCCGACAAACGTACAAAATACGACGGCGATAGCACCTGCTTCAGTCGGCGTAAATACACCGTAACGCAGCCCCATGATGATGGCTAGTGGCAAGAGAAGAGCCCAGCTGGAGTGGCGTGCCTGAACCATCATTTCCCGCAACGACGCCCTTTTATCGCGCGTCGGCTTGTAGCCCCTCTTCTTGGCAATGATGGCGACAGTCACCATCAGGCACGCCGCCATCAACACGCCGGGGACATAACCGGCAATGAATATCTTGGCGACCGAAACATTAGCGATCAGTGCATAGATAATCAGGTTGATTCCCGGTGGAATTACCGGGCAAACAGCCGAAGCCGCAGCAGTCAGTGCAGAGGAAAAACCTTTGCTCATGCCATGCTTTTCCATTTCCGGCACCAGGATTTTCGCCTGCATGGCCGCATCGGCATTGGCCGATCCGGAAATGCCACCCATCAACACAGCCAGCATGACGTTCACCTGAGCCAGACCGCCGCGCAAATGGCCTGTCAGCACTTCAGCCATCTTCATCAAGCTCGAACTGATGCCCGAGTAGTTCATGATTTCGCCGGCCATGATGAAGAACGGCACAGCAAGCAGCGGAAACGACGATGTACTGCTTATGAACTTCTGCAAGAGCAAGTCCACCGGCGAGCCGGCATTGATGAAGGTGAAGTAGGCAAGCGCAGACGCGAAGAGGGCGAAGGCGATGGGAATTGAAGAAAAATAGAGGATGAAAACCACAAAAACCGGTAACAGGGTCATTTCACTCATTGCGCACCTCCCTGTGCCGTCTTGTCCATGATCCTGGCGATATCACGCACGAAATAGCGGATCGCATGGAATGTCATCAAAGCGAAACCGACGCAAATTGCCGAACTCACCCAGGCGGAAGAGATGTCAAGAACCGGCGTCGTCTTGATCGAGGACGCCCTGGCGAACACGATCGACAAATAAAAGATGTAGCCGTTGATGACGATCATCAGCAGATGGACGACAACTTCGATGAACGGCTGGAAGGACTTGGGCAGCAAACTGGTGACGACGTCGATGCCGATATGCATTCCGCGCTTGTAAGCCGCTGCGCAACCGACGAAAACACTCCACACAAATGCCGTAGTG
The DNA here is from genome assembly GCA_964499185.1 of uncultured Propionivibrio sp. GTDB lineage: Bacteria > Pseudomonadota > Gammaproteobacteria > Burkholderiales > Rhodocyclaceae > Propionivibrio. Next base: position 4,296 of record CAZCJW010000032.1, read on the forward strand.
GCAACTTCTTCGACCCAGAAAAGCCCGGTATTGAAGAAGTAGCGCAACAGGACATTCAAGATCACGACAAGTGTCGTAATCGTGAGGAAGACTCCGCCGACAATCTCCTCAAAATTCTTGATCAGGTTGTTCATTGTGGATTCCTGCGGGCCTCAAGAGGCCCTGAGGTTTGGAAACGGGTCAGTCGGGCGAGGGTTTACCACCCGAATGACCCTGATATTGCATCTTTGCAACCTTTGTTCGGTGCGAAATCCTGTTACTTCTTGGCTGCGCGGATCTTGGTCAATTCCCCCACCAGGGATTCGTAGACGTTCGGCGTCAGCCCCGGAATTTCCTTGTAAATGCGAGCGGTCGCATCCTTGAAAGCCTTCTTGTCAACTTCGTTGAATTTCACGCCGTAAGATTCAAGTTCCTTGACGACAGCACCATGCTTGCCTTTCATCGTTTCAACCATGCGCAATGCACCGGCATCGAACTCGTCGGCAATGATCTTCTGATACTTGGCCGGAATCTTGTCCCAGACTTGCGTGGAAATATAAACACCGCAAGTGCCCAGGAAGTGGCGGGTCAACGCGACGTTCTTACGAACCTCGTAGACCTTGGTACCCAGATTGGTGAATTCTGAACCTTCGAGACCGTCGACTACGCCCTGCGAAACGGCAGAAAGGGTTTCGCCCCAAGGCAACGGAGTCGCCGTTGCACCCATGGCATTAAGCGTATCGATGAACAGCTTAGAACCCGGGGTGCGAAGCTTGACACCCTTCAGATCTTCCGGCTTGGTGATGACCTTGTTGGTGATCACGCTTCTGAAGCCAAACACGTAGTCCAGAGCCAGAATCTTGATGCCCTTGGCTTCGGCAGCTTTCTTCATGTCGGCTACCAGCTTGGTATTTCGCACCAGAGTCGAATACTCGTCGTAGGTGTCATACAGCATTGGGCCAACCAGTGCCTTGAAATCCGGGACGTAGTCGCCGACATAGGATGGATCTTCGACAGAAATGAAGTTGGCGCCACGAACGACCTGCTCCATACCATCCTTGTAAGTGGCGATCTGCCCCTGCGGGAACGTCTGGATATTGATGGCGCCGTCGGTTTTCTTCTTGATGATGCCGGCAACTTCATCCATAAACTTCGTCAGATCCTCGGCCGGACTGAATACGTGGCTAAGCTTGAGTGTCAGTTTGTAATCGTCGGCCGCGATGGCTGCAGCACTGAACGAGAGCGCGACGGTTGTCATTGCCGCGACCAGAGTTTTCTTCATGTTCATAGTCTTTTCCTTTTAGTCTAGGGATTGTTACCACGGTCAAATCTACGTGCAGCACGTAAAACGAAAACGATTATTTCTGAATAGCCCCCATCCTGAGACGATTCCCCTTGAGTCGGCCAGTTGCTCTGCTTGTGTAACCCGTCCATCTTGTCCGTACATCGCCCAAAACATCGAAAGCGAACAACGAAAAAATTTCGTTAACGAACATATTTTTCTTTATCAGACATTATTGATCGTGGTTTAATTTGTCAACAGATTTAATACAACTCCCCCTATCGAAGCGTAAACAGTTAAATTCCAGAGACAATTTCAATCTCGTGGCCGCCTACGCCTGTTTTTCGAAAATGAATTTCGAACTGCTGTGTGGTTTCAAACAATGCCTCAAAAACCGAACGTTCCTAATTCCGAACAGCGCGCGTGGGCATGAATTTTGTCCTGACCCACACGATGCCATTCCTTATCCACCCCCTTCCAACATCCATTTAGCCAAGCAAAGGAGAAAAAATGATCCGCCCATCACCCGAGTGGCCTATTCCTCGCGTATTTGCCCACCGCTGCGGGGGCGCATTGGCACCGGAGAACACGCTGGCCGGGCTGCGCATAGCAGCAGCGCTGGGAATTCGTGCTGTCGAGTTTGATGTCATGCTTTCTGCCGACGGAACCCCTTGGTTGATACACGACGAAACACTAGAACGAACAACCGATGGGATCGGGCAGGTATGCTCATCCGCGGATACCGTCCTGCAAACACTTGATGCCGGCAAGTATCACCACCGGTCTTATGCCCTCGAGCCCTTGCCAACATTTGAGTCTGCGGCCGCGTTGTGTCGTGAGCTCGGCATTCAGGCCAATGTAGAGATAAAGCCGGCAGCCGGTTTCGAGGCGATCACGGGCGAAGTCGTGGCGCGCAGAATCCTCGATCTTTGGCATGGAGCTCCTTTGCCGCTTGTATCCTCTTTCTCGGGAACGGCTCTCGAATCAGCACGCCGTGTCTCGCCGATGCTTCCCATGGGACACCTTTGGGACATACCGCCAACCGATTGGCTTAGCCGTATTGAAGAGCTAAATGCCTACAGTCTGCATTGCTCCGCCAAAGTGGACGACGCGGTCATCTCGGAAGCGAAAAAGAAAGGCATCCCGGTATTGTGCTGGACGGTGAACGAACGACCCCTTGCTGAATCACTGCTCAAGCGAGGCGTAACGTCGGTGATCTGTGACCGGATTGATCTGATGAGGGGGTTATAGCGTGTTGCCGGCAATTCAGGCCATGGCGGGGAACACTCCCGACACGGCCTGAATCCTGCTGACATGCAGACTAAATCAACCGCCGTCGGAAATACGTCACCACCACCTCGCCAACCACCACGACGGCAAAGATGGTCAGCAGGATGACCGCCACGCGTTCCCACTGGAAGGTGTCGATGGCGGCGTTCATGACCATTCCGAGCCCGCCGGCGCCGACCAGTCCGAGAACCGAGGATTCCCGGATATTGATATCCCAGCGCAGCAGCATGATCGACCAGAAGGCCGGTTTCACGGCCGGCCAGTAGCCGTAGAGTATCTGGCTCGTCTGCGTGGCTCCGGCGGCCTTGAGTGCCTCGATGGCGCCGAAATGCACCTCCTCCAGTGCTTCTCCGAGCAACTTGCCGACGAACCCGATGGAACGGAAGGCGATCGCCACTGCGCCGGCCAGCGGACCGGGGCCGAAAACGGCCACGAACAGCAGTGCCCAGACCAGCGAATTGACGGAACGACTGGAGACCAGCATGGTCTTGGCGAACAGGTTCAAGCCCTTGTGCGGTGTGATGTTGTGCGCCGCCAGGATCGAGAGCGGCAAGGCGAACACCATCGAGAACAGCGTCCCGACCGTGGCGATGTGGAACGTTTCCATCAATGCCGCATGCACCGTCGTCGGGTAATAGGCCATGTCTGGCGGCCACATGCGCCGGCCCATATCCATCATTTGCTCGGGAGCGTCCCAGAGAAATTCCCAGATGACGTTGATGCTCCGTAGCGAAAGCATGACGGCGACCGCAATCACCAGCCACAGCGCCATGCGCGCCATTTTCTGGCCAAGCGTATGACGTTGCCAGACTCTTGACACCGGCGTCGAAGCATTGACCTCAGACATGGAATATACGTTTGACATAGTTTGAGGCAAATTCGCCGAGCAGCACGACGGCGATGATGGTGATCAGGATCGCCAGTACGAAGTCGTATTCGAAACGCTGGAACGCGGCGAACAACGCCCCGCCGATACCCCCGGCCCCGACAATACCGACCATCGTCGAATTGCGCAGATTAGCGTCGAGCTGGTAGGTGCAGAACCCCACCAGGCGTCCAATCACCTGCGGCAGCACGCCGTAAGTAACCACGCTCAGGAATGGGGCACCGGTGGCGCGAACCGCCTCGATCTGCTTCATCGAGATTTCCTCAACGGCCTCCATGAACAGCTTCCCGACGAATCCGATCGACGCAACGACCAGTGCCAGAACACCGGCCAGCGCTCCAAAACCGACGGCCTTGATGAAGACGATGGCCACGATGACCGGGTTGAACGCCCGGCACAAGGTGACGATCAGCCGCGCCGGCCAGGTCGCCCAGGCCGGCATCAGGTTGCGTGCACCGAGAATGGCAACCGGCAGCGATAGCAGCACACCGAAGAAGGTGGCCAGGACGGCGATTTGCATGCTCTCGATGAAGCCCGTCAGCAACTGGTCCCAGTTCTTGTAGCTCGGCGGAAACATGCGGGAAAGGAATCGAGCGCCGTTATCGAGCCCTCTGATGAAGCGATCGTAAGAAAAATCAAGCTGACCCAACGCATAGACCGCATACGCCACGACCACTAAGGCAAGAAGCTTGACCTGCAAGGAAGAATGAAACGGCTGGCCCCGTCCCGAGGGAATTCGCGGCATTGTCTGGGCACCCGGCGGAGTCATTGCAACCATCCTTCACCGCCGTAGATCAGCTTCAGGTGATCGTCTGTCAGTTGCTCCGGCGGCCCGTCGAACACCACGCGGCCGCCTGTCATGCCGACAATGCGGTCGGCGAACCGCTTGGCCAGTTCAACGTCGTGAATATTTACCACCACCGGAATCCCGTTATTGATGCCTTGGGACTTGAGCAATTCCATGATTTCTACCGAGGTTTTTGGATCCAGCGACGAAGTCGGCTCATCCGCCAACAGAATTTCCGGTCGCTGCATCAGAGCCCGGGCGATCCCCACGCGCTGGCGTTGCCCACCGGACAGGCTGTCTGCCCGCTGGTGCGCAAAATCGGCCAACCCAATTACATCGAGCAATTCCATAGCATGGGCGATGTCCTCGGCGGGGAACTTGCGCAACCAGGCGTTCATCGGGCTGATGTAGCCGAGCCGCCCGGTCAGCAGGTTTTCCATGACCGACAACCGCTCAACCAGGTTGTATTCCTGGAATACCATGCCGATACGCCGCCGGGCCTCGCGCAGATGCCGTCCTTCGATACGCGATAACTCCTGGCCCTTGAACAGGATGGATCCGCCAGTCGGATCGACGAGACGGTTGATGATGCGGATCAATGTCGACTTTCCGGTCCCGGACGAACCGATGATCGCCGTCAGTCCGCGCTCCTCGAAATCAAGATCAATGCCTTTCAGAACCGGAACCCCTGGCTTGTAAGCCTTGGTCAATCCCGTGATGCTCAGAACAACCGCCATGCTGTAAAACCTCTCAGAATTCACTGCTGCCGTAACAAGGCATGCAACCCAAAACCGCCGTCACATCGATTCACGACGCAACGGCGGGCGATCGGGATCCGTCGCAACTACTTCTTGGCTTTTTTCTGCTCGGCTTCGTAACCACTGCGACCGAGGTTCTGTCCGGCAGCGATCGACACCTTGCGCACCACTTCCCAATCCTTCCGGTAATCGGCCGGCAGGAAACGGTCGCCGCCCAGCCCCTTGGCCATCTCCGGCGGAATCTTGTAGTCGAAGAAGCAGTTCTTGATCTTCTCGACCAGTTTCGGTTCCAGATCATGCGCGTGGGCATAGGAATCGGTCGGGAATTTCTCGCTGACATAGAGCGTCGTGAAATCGTCAGCACTGACCACGCCGCGCTCAATCATATGCTGCAGCACGTCGCTGGCCACTGGCGCGGCATCGTAATCGCCGGACTTGACGCCGAGGACCGACTGGTCATGCTTGCCGGAGAAAACCACCTGGTAATCCTTCTCCGGAGTCAGCCCGAGCGCTGGGAACAGGGCACGCGGCGCCAGGTTGCCTGAATTGGAAGACGGCGAGGTATGCGCCACCTTTTTTCCCTTGAGGTCAGTTATTTTCTTGAACGGGCTGTCCTTGCGCGCGATCAACTGGATCGATACTCCCTCGGGCCCCTTCTCCGTTCCACGTATGGCGAAGGGAACCGCCCCGGCAATATTCACTGCGAAGTTGGTCGGTCCGGTCGAGAACGCCGCCAGATGCAGGCGGCCCGAGCGCATGGCTTCAATCTGAGCGGAGTTTGACTGTACCGCAAAGAAAACCGTCTTCTTGCCAACGCACTGCGAGAGGTGAGCCATGAAAGGCTGGAACAGCTTCTCGTAGATCGAAGGGTCTTCCACCGGCGTAAAGGCGAACACCAGCGTATTCGGATCGCGGAACTTCTTCGGATCGGTTGGCGGATCAGCGACCAGATCGTTGTTGGCATCGCAGTACATCACGTCAAGTTCGCCACGGTTCGGGCAACTGTCCTGCGCATGAACCAGCGAGGCACCGGCGGCGCCAAGAATCGCCAGGCTCAATAGACAGGTCTTCACGGTGAATCTTGATTTCGTCTTCATTTTCAGCTCCTGATAACAACCGAGAAATGTTTCATGGGGTTTACCTGGCGATAAGGTGACAATCACCGGGTCATTGCTTCTTGGCGCGAGCGGCTTCTTCCTTGGCGCGCTCTTTCTCGAAGCCGGCACGGCCGTAGCTCTCGCCCGCTGTCTCGCCGACCTTGCGAACAATCGCCCAGTCCTTCTGGTAGGTTATCGGGGCGAAATGCGTCGCACCTTCCATGCCCTTCGAGAGTTCGCTATCGAACTTGTAGTCATAGACGCATTTCACCACCTTGTCGCGCAGGCCGGGCTCGAGGTCGTGCGCATAGGCCAGCGAATTGACCGGGAATTTTTCGCTGGTATAGATGATCCGGAAGTCGTCTTCCTTGATGACGCCACGCTTGGCCATCTGGTGGAAGATGTCCGAGGCCACAGGTGCCGCGTCGTAGTCGCGGGAGAGCACTCCCATGATCGACTGGTCGTGCTTGCCTGAATAGAGCACCTGGTAATCCTTCTCCGGCGTCACGCCCATTCCGGGAAACAATGCGCGCGGCGCCGAATTGCCCGAAGTCGACGACGGCGAGGTATGAGCGACTTTTTTGCCCTTGAGGTCGGCAACTTTCTGGATCGGGCTGTCCTTGCGGGTGATGACGATCAGGTTGAAACCGTGCGGCCCCTTGTCGTCCGCGCGGATGGCAAAAGGTACGGCGCCCGCTACGTTGACTGCGAAGTTGGTCGTCCCGGTCGAGAAAAAAGCCAGATGCAGGCGACCCGAACGCATTGCCTCGATCTGCGCCGAGTTCGACTGCACCGAGAAGAAAACGGTTTTCTTGCCGGCGCATTGCGACAAGTACTTGATGAAGGGATCGAACACTTTCTCGTACACCGACGGATCTTCGAGCGGCGTAAACGAAAAAACCAGCGTGCCCGGATTGCGGAATTTCTTGGTGTCCGTCGGCGCATCGGCCACCAGATCCTTGTTGGCATCACAATACGCCGCATCCAACTCGCCCCTGTTGGTGCAGGCATCATTGGCCAGCGCACCCGTACCGGCCATCAACGACATTGCGACGCTTACGCAACCCAGGATTTTTCTTTTCTTTGTTTCCAGAAGACTCTGCATGCCTGACCTCGTTTTATATTTGTCGAAACGTGCCTCGATGAAAATGATCGCCGCGCCGACTTCCTCCGACGACACTGGCGACCTGTCAGAAAACCATTGTAATCGTCGAAAAAAACAGTGCGACGGCGCCTCGCCCCCGAGACTTGCGATTGCCTTTCCCTTGGCTTTCAAGTTGCTGTCAGAAACACGGGGAGCTCTTACTTCTCATGTTCTCCAACGCCTTTTCATAAGCGGCGGGGTGCTATAAGCTGGTTGGAATTTTTTACCTTGAGCCGACCGGCAGACAGATGAGAATTCTTGTTGTCGAAGATGACCCCGATCTTTCCAGGGCACTGGTACGCGCGCTGGAAAAACGGGGGTTCACGGTAACCCCCTGCTTCGATGGTTTGAAGGCATTCCAAGCGATACGTCAGAACCTCCACGACCTGATCATCCTCGACCTGAGCATCCCCGGCGAGGACGGCCTGCACCTGCTGCAACGCATGCGCAACGCGAGCATCGATACGCCGGTGCTGATCCTTACCGCCCGCTCTTCGGTCGGTGACCGAATTGCAGGACTCAACGCCGGTGGCGACGACTACCTGTCCAAACCGTTCGACCTCGACGAACTCGAGGCGCGAATACGTGCTCTTGCAAGGCGCATCCACGGCCACGAGGAAAAAACCGTCCGCTGCGGCAACCTGCGCTTCGAGCGCGAGTCCGGGGCGTTCTACATTGAAGACGATCCTCTGGAGCTGACCCCGCGCGAGCAGGCCATGTTGCAGGCGCTGATCGCCAAGCCTGGGCACGCGGTGACCAAGGAGCGCTTGTTCCGGATTGTTTTTTCGGATGAGGAGCAGGTGCATTTCGAAGCCATCGAGGTGGTTGCACACCGGCTGCGCAAGAAGCTGGCGGGAACGCGGACCGTGCTGATGACGCTACGTGGCCTGGGCTACCTGTTACGCGAAGAGACGGCACCGGCAGAGCAGACGAAAGACGCATGACAATGCCGGTCTCCTGGAAGCAGCTCTCTGTGCGCAGCTACGTGTTGGCCTGGATCACGCTGCCGCTGTTCGTCATCCTGGTCATCGACACCTATTTCCTGTACCGGAGCGCGCTGCACTCTGTAAACATCGCTTATGACCGCACACTGCTGGCAACCACGCACGCAGTCGGCGATTCGGTGCGCTATGAGAACGGGCGGTACCAGCTGTCGCTGCCGCTCGCTCTGTTCGAGATCTACGAGACCGACCAGTCGGGCCGTTACTTTTACCGCGTAAGCACCGGAACCAGCGAGTTCATCTCCGGTGACGAGGATCTCCCCGCGTACCGCGGAACATTGCCCAGGAACACTGCCTACCCAGCGGTTGTGCAATTCTATGAAGACACGTTGCGCGACGAGGCCATCCGCGTCGCTGCCCTGCTCCAGCCGGTCTTTTCCAATGACGAATCAGGGACCGTCATTATCCAGGTGGCGGAACCGATGAAGATCCGTCAGGAGGCGGCCCGGGACATCCTGCGCAATACCCTGCTCCGGCAGGGCATCCTTATCCTGGCCGCCTGCCTGGCAGTCTATATCGCCGTCACCCGCGCACTGAAGCCGCTCAATCAGTTGCGCGCCGAACTCGACCGAAGGTCAGCCGACGACCTCTCGCAACTCAAGCTGCGTACGAACCTGGTCGAACTCGATACGGTCACCCAGGCGCTGAACAAGCTGATGGAACGCCTTTCCCTGCTCATCAGCCACCAGAAGCGTTTTATCGCCAACGCCTCGCACCAGCTGCGCACGCCGCTGGCCGTACTCAAGACGCAGCTACAATCAGGTCTGCGCGGCGATGCGCCAGGTGATGTGGTACTGAGGGAGATGTCCGACACGGTCGAACGCACGATCACCCTGGCCAACCAGATGCTGCTTCTGGCCAAGATCGAACAGCGGCGCAGCCAAGGGCTGGAGGAACGCTGCCATGTAGGCAACCTGGCACGCGAGGCAGCACTCGAACTCTCACCGCTGATCGCCGACAAGAATCTCGACTTTGAGATCGAAACCGATGACGGACAAATCCGGGGGGATGCCTGGCTGGTCGGCGAACTCGTCCGCAACCTACTCAACAACGCCATTCGACACACACCTCCCGGCCAGAAACTGGGCATCCGGGTCAGCCAGGAACACGACCGAATAGCCCTGCAGGTGTGGGACACCGGAGGTGGACTACCGGCCGACCAGTTGAGCCAGGTCTTCGAACCCTTTTCGACCAGTTTTTCGACACCGGGCACCGGACTTGGCCTCGCCATCTCGCGAGAAATCGTGACTTCGCTCAACGGTCGAATCGTCCTGGACAACAGTACTCATGAAGGCGGAAGCAGCGGCCTGGATGTTCTGGTCACCTTTGCAACCGTGAACGCATGAAGACTCCCCACGAACGACGGTTGCCGAACTCACCATCTGTTGTCGACAGAATCAGGGCTTCCGTTGGTGTACGGAACACCCGCGCGAATCCTTCGTCCCGGAATGCCCAACTTTCAGAGAAATGCCACTTATGCCAGGTACTCGTCTACCGAAAATTAAATCGCCAGAGAATCAAGCGTTCATGAATGAGGCTTGGCAACCCCGCGGGTCCTCGCAATTTCTTGCTCATCATTCCACCATTCGTCCCTCGCCGCATTTTCTGCTTCCTTATCAATCATGCGAATGCACGCATGCATGAGCAGTAAAAACACCACAAACGTGACTGCCGCCCCAATAATCGGCAGGTACACCATGACAATGGATATATTGAAAAACATTGCAGAACTCCTCCTGCAAACTGCGCTCTGTGAAAACCAGCACGACTCTTCGTTTGCACAGACAAAGAATAGCCTTCGTGAAAACTGTCGTCTGTAAGGGATAGCACTCACGCCTGCAAGATGCGCTAGATTGAAGAGGAACCTCCGGCCTCTCGGCATCGAAGCCCCCAACCACTTTTTCAGGTATCGATTCATGAGTTCCCCCTTCAAACTCAATTCCGAACTCGAGCAGCGCGTCGCTTCCTGCCTGATGGACGTACTCATCCGGGCCGGACTGGTTCTGGCCTTGGTTCTGCTGTGCTACCAGATCCTGTCGCCCTTCGTCAGCCTCATGGTCTGGGCGTTGATCATGGCCGTCACGATGTATCCATTGCATCAATACGTCGCAACGCACATAGGAGACAGGCAGGGTGTAGCCGCGACTTTGCTGGTACTGGTTGCCATGGCGCTGATCGTGACGCCGGTCGCCGTGCTGATGAATTCGCTCGGCGAATCCGTACAGTCCCTGGTGCAGAAGGTGCAGGCCGGGCAGATCGCCGTACCGCCGCCCTATCCGGGAGTCGAGGACTGGCCGATCATCGGCAAGAGGATTCATGCGTTCTGGTTGAATGCGTACGTCGATCTGCCCTCGGCGATTGCCGGCATGCGCCCTCAGATCGCCGATCTGCTCAAATCGATATTGAACGCCGTCGCCGGCATTGGCGGCGGCCTGTTGATGTTCATCGCGGCGTTCGGTGTGGCGGGAATCATCATGTCTTATGGTCGTGCCGGCGACCGCGCCAGCCGTGCCATCTTCGACCGGATCTGCGGTCGCGCACGCGGCACCGAATTCATCGTCCTGACGACCGCCACCGTTCGCGCTGTTGCTCAAGGCGTCATCGGCGTCGCCTTCATCCAGGCCATCGCCATCGGCCTGGCGCTGCTCGCCGCCGGCGTGCCATGGGCCAGCGCATTGGCGGCCGTAATGCTCGTTCTGGGCATTGCCCAGATACCCGCGGCAATCATCACGCTGCCAGCCATCATCTGGATCTGGACAAGCAGTGGCCATGGCACCGGAGCGGCCATCGCCTACACAGTGCTGTTGATGGTCGCGGGCATGGTGGACAATGTACTGAAACCGTTGATGCTCGGGCGTGGCGTCGATGCGCCCATGCCGGTGATCCTGCTGGGCGCACTTGGCGGCATGGGAACGGGGGGCATCCTTGGCATGTTCGTCGGCGCGGTCGTCCTGGCATTGGGTTATCAGATATTCATGCACTGGGTGGAAAACAATCCGGACAGTGCGCCCGCCCAACCGGATCACGAACCGGGCACAACCGATTGAAGTGATTGTCAGCGCTCGCCAGGGCAAGCGGGGAGACCTGCCGCAACAGTGCTTTCCGGCTAAGATGCACCCTTCAATCTGCTACCGGAATCCGTGATGACGCGCCGTTTTCCTCTGCACACACACATCTCGACGCTGTTCATCGTACTGACCTTGATTGTCGGCGGGGTCGTTGGCTGGCTTGGACACCGCGCTGCCAGCGGCATCCTCAAGAAATCGGCGATCGAAATCAGCGCCCGTATCGGCAGCAATACCGAAAACGCATTCAGCCAGATCATCGGCCCGGCCGAGATGGCGACGCGCCTGCTGAGCTTCGATGGCCTGGCTCTGGCGACTTCGCTGGAGGAACGTCTGGGCAGCATCGGCCAGTTGTGCGAGGCACTGAAGAATTCCGAAGCGCTTTCCAGCCTGTATTTCGGATATGGCACGGGCGACTTCTTCATGCTGCGCCGGATGTGGGACGAGGCGGATCGGCAGTTCTTCAATGCGCCAGCGAACACGGCGTACGTTGTCCAGAGCGTCGATCGGCCTGACGGAGAGCTTCGAGGCCGCTACATCTATCTCGACGCCACACGCGAGGTACTCCGGACGGAAGACCGGCCGGAGTACGCGGCGGACTACGACCCCCGCACCCGTGACTGGTACACGAAAGCCATGGCATCTGGCGGACAGATCAAGACGCCGCCGTATCTCTTTCATACCAGCGGCAAGGTCGGCTCGACCATCGCCAACCGCGCTGCTCGAGGCGACGCCGTAGTCGGCGCGGATATCCGCCTCGAGACCCTGGATCAGTCCTTGGCACGCCAAAAGGTGACGCCGGGCACCGAGATCGTGATCGCCAACAGGGAAGGAATGACTCTTGCCTACGAGGACATGGGGAAGGCGGTGCGCCTGCCAACGGAAACCGGCGGGGCACCGGTCCACGCCCGGATCGGCGAGTTGTCGCCGGTTTTCCGGGAGCTGACTCCGGTCCTCACGGGTATCGACACCGGCTCGACGTTCAGTCAATCACTGACGGTCGCCGGAACGCTATGGCACGCGTCGATTTACCCGGTGCATCTGGAGGGAGCCAAGCCGCTCTATCTGATCACCGCGATCCCCGACAGCGAACTGATGACCGAGGCCAACGCGTTGCTGCGCACGTCGGGCATCGCCGTCGTCATCGTTATCCTGCTGTCGATTCCCCTGACATGGTTTCTGGCGCGCATCATTTCCCGGGCACTGCGCAAACTCGATAGCGAGGCCGACGCCATACGCCGTTTCGATTTCTCGCAGCCGATCGCAGTCCGTTCGCTGATTCTCGAGGTCGATGAACTGTCCAGCACCATGGACAGCATGAAACGCACGATCCGCCGCTTCCTCGAGATCAGCCAGGCCATTGCCGGCGAGCACAGTTTCGACTCCCTGCTGCCCCGGTTGCTGAGCGAAACGCTGTCCGCTGCCGAGGGAGAGGCCGGCATTCTCTACCTTGCCGACAAGGACGTGATGACACCGGCTGCCGCATTGCTCATCGACGGTTCGCCCTGGCCCGGCAAGCCCGCAACCGTCACCGTGACCACCGCCGGTCCGTTGCTCGGTCGCGCGCTGGCCGACGGCCACGCCTACAGTGGGCCACTGGAGTCGGCCGACAGGGAAGCACTCGCCCTGGAAACCAGTGGCGCCACGCATGCCATCGCCGTACCGTTGATCAACCGGCAGGGTGTGCGGGTCGGCGCCATGCTGTTGTTGCGCCGCGAGAACGTGGGGCAGGATCGCCTCAGCTTCATCGAGGCGCTGGCCGGATCGACGGCCATCTCCCTTGAGAACAAGGAACTGATCCACGCCCAGAAACGGCTTTTCGAGGCCATGATCCAGTTAATCGCCGGCGCCATCGATGCCAAGAGCCCATACACCGGCGGTCACTGCGCGCGCGTTCCCGAACTGACCAAGATGCTGGCGCGTGCCGCCTGTGCGGCACAAAGCGGCCCGTTCGCCAGCTTCAACCTGACCGATGACGAATGGGAGGCGGTACATGTGGCGGCCTGGCTGCATGACTGCGGCAAGGTGACGACGCCGGAGTACGTCGTCGACAAGGCCACCAAGCTGGAAACGCTGTATGACCGCATTCACGAAATCCGCATGCGCTTCGAGGTACTCAAACGCGATGCCGAGATTGCCTGTCTCAAGGCGATCGCCGCTGGGGTCCCGGAAACCGATGCGCGTACCCGCCTGGCCGAGGAACTGCGGCAACTGGAAGACGACTTCGCATTCATCGCCGAATGCAACGAGGGCGGCGAATTCATGGCCCCGCACAAGCTCGACCGCCTGGCCGCCATTGCGGCGCGCACTTGGCTGCGCACGCTGGACGACCGCATCGGCATCTCGCACGAAGAGAAGCAACGCAAGGCGCGCACTCCGGCCCAAGAGCTACCAGTTACCGAGCGGCTGCTCACCGACAAGCCGGAACATGTATTCATTCGCCCGCCGCAAGACCGGATGCCCGCGGACAACCGCTGGGGATTCCGCATGCCGGTACCCGACCTGCTGTACAACAAGGGGGAGCTCTACAACCTCGGCGTCGCACGCGGAACGCTATCGGAGGAGGAGCGCTACAAGATCAACGAGCACATCGTGCAGACCCTGATCATGTTGAATCAGCTACCCTTCCCCAAACACCTGCGTGACGTTCCCGAGATTGCCGCCTGCCATCACGAAAAAATGGATGGCACCGGCTATCCCCGCCAACTGACGCGCGAGCAGATGGGGCCGGTAGCGCGCATGATGGCGATCGCCGACATCTTCGAAGCGCTAACGGCAATCGACCGCCCTTACAAAAAGGGAAAGACCTTGTCTGAAGCCTTGCACATCATGGCGCGGATGCGCGATGAGCAACATATCGACCCGGACCTGTTCAAAATATTCCTGTCCGCTGGAGTGTGGCGCGAGTATGCCGAGCGTTTCCTGGGTCCGGAACAGATCGACGCGGTCGACATCGCTTCCTTTGCAGCAAAGCCTACCTGAGCAAACATCCATCCGCCCACGATCGCCGCACCATTTGGAGGACAGTTTGGCCGGAAGAGCAAGTTCCGCCCATTACTGATTTCCGGTACACAGGCGTGACTCGAACATATCAGTGGCGCGAAAAGGCGAATATCGTTCCCTTTGGCCTGGATATGGCGATACTATCCGGCGGTCCGGTAACGTTGCGCTTGATTCCCCTGTCG
>CAZCJW010000033.1:0-5749 GCA_964499185.1 uncultured Propionivibrio sp.
ATTGATTACTTCAAAAACGTAAACGATATGCACGGGCATCATGTGGGCGACTTGGTTCTTCAAAAGCTCGGCGATGTATGTCGTGAAACCCTCAGAGATATCGATACCGTGGGTCGCCTCGGTGGAGAGGAGTTTGCGGTTCTCCTCCCGCAAACGAGTAACGCACAAGCCCGTGAGGCCGCAGAGCGTTTACGAAAGGTAATTAGCTCATCGGAAACACCTCGCGAACAAGGGTTGCCAGTGCATTTCACGGTTTCGATTGGAGTGACCACCCTTGTCAACAAATCGGCTAACCTTGATACCTTGCTTAGCGAAGCAGATAAAGCGCTCTATGAAGCCAAGGATCAGGGGCGAAACAAGGTCTGTGTCTGGAAAAACTGAAACGAAGTGCTTGGACAATGTTTGACTAATCCAAGCCGGGTATTCGAGTTGCTACACTATTGCTAACGAAGTCCCACCAGCCAAAACCTCATTTCATCTGGCAGCTTTGCTATCAGTAAGCTGCCAGCAAACTTGTATATGTCATGTGACAGCAGTGGGTCGGGTGTGTGAGATCGCCGAATCGGTAAGCTGACCTTCAGCATGATTTCTGTCTGAATGACTGTTAACCGGATGGTACGATGATCGCGGTCGGCCACCCACCGATACCAGCGAATAGTCAGGCAGTAGCCATCTGGCTCGTCGTATACTCAGATCACAATGCAGGCATCAGGCGCCAAAAATGGAAAAGTCTCGACTTACGCTGCGGCATCCCGAAAAAATCTCGACTTACGCTGCGAACGCGATTTCGGAACGCTTTGCGAGACTTTCTCAAGTTGTTGAAATCAAGAGAAACCGAGTCTCGACTTAAACTGCGGCCGATATTTTTGTCCGCTGCTTAAGTTGAGACTCTTGGGGCACCGACCTTATTTGAGCTTCAAATTCGATTCATTGACTCGGTGTCAGCAGGTTCTTTGCTCGATGCCCTATGACTCTTGTTCGGCCTTATGGAAAGCTTCGCATAAGGCCGAGGTGCTGAAGTGGCGCTTCGGGAGAGGATCTGGTTCCCATGAGAGATGTCGCGCACGTGCAGGCTGACCAAGTCGCAGCCCCTCAGTTTGCTGTCTATCGCCAAATTGAACATGGCGAGGTCGCGCATCGCATGTGCAGTTGAAACGCCTATCCGTCGGATGGTCATGGGAAACCCTTTTCGGAATGCGGTGTCGGCATTATCACGCATGCTGATGCGGTAGTATTTGACCTCCCGACGGAAACACCCTGAAAGCGCAATATTCCCAGCCGCCGTTCAAGAGATGGCGGGCCGCCAGAGAACAGCCCATGAACAAAAAGAATCGCCGTTTCGTTTGCCAGCGCCCGATGGCTGCGTTTGCCGTGCTGGTTTCCCTTGCTGCATCTGCGGCCTTGCCGACTGCCGCGCGCGCCGCGTCGGCGCAGGAGGAGACCAAGCCCGCAGCGTCGGCCGCCGGTGTCGAATTGCAGCCGCTGAAGACGGTGGTCGTGTATCCGCAACGCGACGTCGCGGCCACGGTGATCGCGCGCAACGAGTCGAAACTCGCCGCCGAGGTGGCGGGCACCGTATTGCGCTGGAACGCCGACACCGGAGCCCGCGTGCGGCGCGGCGAGGTGCTCGCCGAGATCGATCCGGTCGACTATCGCCTGGCACTGGATCGTGCGCGCTCGGCGGCGGAAGCCTCGTCTGCGCGCCTGAAGCTCGCCGAGGCGCAGCTGAGGCGCTCGCAGTCGCTGGTCGAGAAAGGTTTCATCTCGCAGGAGGCGCTGTCGCAGAAGGAAACCGAGGTGTCGCTGATGCGCGCCGAACTGGCCTCGAACCGGGCGCAGCAGGCGACGGCCGAGCGGCAACTGGCCAAGACGAAGCTGCGCGCGCCTTTCAATGCCGATGTGCGCGAGCGCAAGGGTCAAGTAGGCGAGAGCGTTGCCGCCGGCACCGTGCTCTATGTGCTGGCCGAGGCCGGGGCAAGTGAGTTGACTGCGAGCGTGTCGCCCGTCGATGCAGCCAAGCTGGCGACAGCGCGCGAGCTTCGCTTCGAGGCGCAGGGAGAGCGCTACCCGCTGCGCCTGCTGCGGGTTGGCGCGACGCTGTCGCCCACGGCGCGTACGCAGGAGGCGCGCTTCGCCTTCAGCAATGCGATGCCGCCTGCGGGCAGCGATGGCCGCCTGATGTGGAACGATCCGCAGCCGCATCTGCCCGCATCGGTGGTCGTCCGTCGTGGCGCGGTGCTTGGTGTGTTCGTCGCCGAGAACGGCAAGGCGCGCTTCGTGCCATTGCCCGGCGCGCAGGAGGCACGCGCCGCCCCCGTCCCGGCCGGCCTCGCGGACGAAACGGCGATCGTCGTCGGGGGGCAGGCGGCGCTGCAGGATGGCGTAGCGATTCGCGCGACCGGCACGAACGGCAAGTAAGGCCGAGCGATGAAATACTACCGTCTATTGCTGGCCAATCACCCGCTGGCGAACATCATGTTCGCCGTGGTCATGCTGCTCGGCCTGGTCAGCTACGTAACAATGCCGCGCGAGCAGGACCCGGAGATCAACTTCAACTGGGTCAGCATCACCGCCGCACTTCCGGGGGCAACGGCCGAGGAGGTCGAGCGCCTGATCGTCAATCCGCTGGAAGACGGCATCAAGGGCGTGGCCGACGTGCGCTTCATAATCTCGAACGCGCGCGAAAACGTGGCGACGATGCTGGTGCGCTTTCGCGAGATCGACGAGCGAACCTTCGACAAGCGCATGAACGACCTGCGCCGCGAAGTGCAGAACAAGCACAGCGGCGAGTTGCCAAAGGAGGCGAAGGAGCCTCGCATCCTGGAGATCACCACTTCGAACGGCTTCCCGACTGCCTCGCTGCTGCTGCTCGGGCAGGCCGACGACGAGACCCTGCGCGCCGCCGGGCGGCGCATCAAGACCGATCTTGAGCGCCTCAGCGGCGTCGACGTGGTCTTTGCCACCGGCCTGCGCGATCCGGAGATTCTCGTCAGCCCGCGCCCGGAGGCGCTCGCCGCACGCGGACTCACGGCGACCGACGTCGCCGACTCCCTTGCCGCGTGGTATCGCGACGTTTCCGGCGGCACGCTGAAGACGAAGGAAGGCGCGTGGTCGGTCAGCGTCAGCGGCGTCACGCTCGATCCGCAAAAACTGGAAGATGTGCCGGTGATGGCTGCCGGCCGGCCCGGCGTCTCGGCACGGCTTTCCGATGTGGCGCGCATCGAGCGGACGCGAACGCGGGCCACGCACTACGCGACGAGCGATGGACGCCAGGCGATCCTTTTCGCGGTGACGAAGAAATCGCGCGTGAATACGCTGCAGCTCGTCGAGCGTCTGCAAGCCTATATCGCGCAGCAGAACCCGCTGCTTGAGGCGAGCGGCCTGCGGCTCGAAGTGTCGGACGACCAGACGGTGCCGACGCGCGAGGCGGTGAACGTGATGGAAACCAACGCGCTGTATGGCGCGATCCTCGTCTTCGCCATCTGCTGGCTTTTCCTCGGTTGGCGTATTGGCATGCTGGTCACGCTCGGCATCCCTTTCTCGCTGCTCGGTGCCTTTGCCGTGCTGGCGGCAATGGGGCATACAGTCAACGTTTCGGTGCTGCTCGGCGTGGTCATTGCGCTCGGTATGCTGGTCGACGACGCGGTGGTCATCGTCGAGTCGATCTACTACCGCATCGAGCGCGGCAAGGACGCGCTGGAAGCCTCTACCGCCGCCGTGCGCGAGGTTGGCGCACCGGTACTCGCCTCGGTGGCGACAACGATGGCGGCCTTCCTGCCGCTGATGCTGCTGCCGGGCATCGTCGGAAAATTCATGTTCATCATTCCCTTCGTCGTCGCGCTGGCGCTGGCGATCTCGCTGATCGAAGCCTTCTGGATCATGCCGGTACATGTTTCCGCGTGGAAATTGAAGGTCGATACCAGCTCGCGCATGCAGGTCTGGCGCGAGCGCTTCAACCGCCGACTGCGCCTGCGCTACGGGCAGGTGCTGGCCTATGTGCTGCGTCGGCCGAAGCGCTTCTCGGCGCTTGCCGTGGCGATCGTCGTCGGTGCCGTGGCGATGCTGGCGATCGGCGCCGTGCGCGTGCAGTTCTTCGCTTTCGATCCGCTGCGCGTGATCTACGTAAACGTCGACATGCCGGCCAGTGCCTCGCTGGAAGACACCCTGGCCGAAGTCCAGGCAGTGGAGAAGGGCGTGCGCGAGCGCTTGAAGGGCGTTGGCGCCGAGGGCGAGGCACGAGCAGTCTATGGCTATGCCGGCCTCAAATTCACCGACACCGAGCCGCTCTACGGCGACCCTTACGGACAGATCGCGATCTCGCTCAACCCGCATCGTAAGGGCGCACGCGGCGTGGACGACGTGGTCGAACAGATGCGTGCCGGAATCGAAACGCTGCCGGGGCCGGGTCGCAAGAGCTTCACCGTGCTGTCGGGCGGGCCGCCGGCCGGCAAGGCGATCAGCGTCAAGGTGCGCGGCGACGACTATGCCGAAGTGCAGGCCGGCGCCGATGCCCTGCTGGCTATCGTGCGCGCCATTCCCGGCACGCGCGATGCGCAGGACGACAACGTGCCGGGCCGGCCACAGCTCTCGTTCCGGCTCGATGCCGAGGCGCTGCGGAAGGCCGGCCTGTCGGCGGCGCAGGTGGCGCGGCAGGTGCGGCTGGCGGTCGATGGCGAAGTGGTCGCCTTCACACGTGACGGCGGCGACAAGCTGGAGGTTCGCGTGCGTTCCGAGCGCTACCTGCGCGATAGCCCCGATGCGCTGCTCGACGAGCCGGTGGCGCTGCCCGATGGCCGCATGACGCGGCTGGGAGCGCTGGTCGAAACGGAAGTGAAGAGCGGGCGCGGCTTCATCCGCCACTACAACCTGCGGCGCACGATCACGGTGGAAGCCAACCTCGACAAGACGGTGATCGACACGCCGGTTGCCAACGCCGAGATCAAAGCTGGCTGGCAGAAGATCCGCGCACAGCACCCGAACGTCGACCTCGATTTCTCGGGCGAACTGGAAGACATCGAGGAAAGCCTGGATGCGATGAAGGTGCTGTTCCTCTTCGGCATGGGGCTGATTTACCTGATCCTCGCCGCGCAGTTCGTCAGCTACTGGCAGCCGCTGATGATCCTCGTCACCGTGCCGCTGGCCTTTGCCGGCGTGATCTTCGGGCTGACGCTGACCGGAAACCCGTTGTCGCTGTATACGCTCTATGGGGTCATCGCGCTGACCGGCATCGCGGTGAATTCGGCGATCGTGCTGATCGACGCCGCGAACGATCGCAAGCGCCACGGCATCGGCACCATCCACGCCATCATGGAAGCCTCACGCCGGCGGGTGGTGCCGATCCTGATCACCAGCACGACGACGATCGGCGGGCTCTTTTCGCTCGCTGTAGGCCTTGGAGGACAGAGTCTGCTGTGGGGGCCGGTGGCTGGCGCAATTGTGTGGGGGCTGATGATCTCGACGTTGTTGACACTCTTCGTCGTACCGCTGCTCTACCTCGGCTTCATGCGCGGCGACGAGGCCGGGCGGCGTTCTCGCTGGGCCTGGCTGCACCGGTGGCGGGGTGCTACGGCAGTCTGACCACTCGGTTGCGGTCGCGGTTCCTGGCGGCGCACAGTTCGACCAAAGCCCACCGCCGAGTTGCGATAAAGTATTCATCACGATTTGATACAGACAAGGAAAGCAGCCATGAAAACCATTCGCTGGGGCATGATCGGTTGTGGTGACGTCACGGAGGTCAAGAGCGGCCCGG
>CAZCJW010000033.1:5849-18373 GCA_964499185.1 uncultured Propionivibrio sp.
CGAATGCAAGGAAATGATTGCCGCCTGCCAGCGGGCCGGGGTGCATCTCTATGTCGCCTTCTACCGACGGGCGATGCCGCGGTTTCTCCAGGTCAAGGACTGGATCGAGCAAGGCGCCATCGGCACGGTGTGTACGGTCAGCGTGCTGCAGCGGCAAAAGCCGGCACCGGAGGAACTTTCCCCGGACACCCTGCCTTGGCGTTTGCGTCGGGAGACTTCCGGGGGCGGCAAATTCCTGGATATGGGAGTACACGTGCTCGATAGCCTCGTCTCCTGGTTTGGCCCGATCACGCAGGTCCATGGCCGGACCAACAATCGCGCCGGACTTTACGGGGTTGAAGATACCGTTGTCGCGAGCTGGCAACATGCGACGGGCATCAGCGGCGTCGGGAATTGGTGCTATGTCGGCCATGACGAGGCTGACCGCATCGAAATCACGGGAACCAAAGGGCGGATCGAATTCGCTTTCTTCAGCGACGCCCCGCTGCTTCTCGTTCAAGAGGCTGGGCAGCAAGAGGTGTTCATTCCTAATCCGCCGCATGTACAGCAGCCGTTGATCCAGAGCATTGTCGATGAACTTAACGGCGTTCGTCCCAGCCGGTGCGACACGGAGGCCGCGGCGATGATCAGTGCGGTTACTGATGCCATTCTGGCTTAGCTCGGGAGCCTTTCATGGCTACTCGATCGGGACTTATTGCTAATGGACGATGCTTGTTAATCGCAGGCGGCTGCCCCATCCGGGAGTAAGACGTGGTGTATTCGAGTTCAACGGTACCCAGTCGTATTTCAAACTGTTTGCTGGTTTTTGCTGGGTTATGCCTGTGTTTTTTCTACACCGGAGCCTCTTTTGCGTCGCCTGAAAAAGTTCGCATCCAACTCAAGTGGTACCACCAATTCCAATTCGCCGGCTATTACGCTGCGAAGTCGAAGGGTTTTTATGAGGAAGAAGGTCTCGATGTCGAATTGATCGAGGGAACGAAGGGCAGTCCTCCGGACAAAATTGTCCTCGCGGGCAACGCCGAATTCGGCGTACATGATGGCGGAGATTTGCTTTACCAGCGTTTAAAGGGCGACCCGCTGGTAGCGGTGGCAACGATCTTCCAGCACTCTCCCTATGTCATCGTCTCAAAGAAACAGGATGGCATCCGCCACCCTGCTGATCTCGTCGGGCGTACCGTACTGATTACCCAAGACCAGGGCTCGGCGTCAATTCTGGCCATGTTCCGCCGTGAAGGCGTCAAGGTCACCGGTCCTCTCGATAACGAGCCTGTGCGGTTTGCGCCCCACACGTGGGATTTTGACGACGTTCTTGCCGGAAGAGCGGATGCGATGTCAGCCTACATCACCGAAATAGCAAGAATTGCACGCCAATACGGCGTGATCCCGGCTGTAATGAACCCACTGGACTACGGGATCGATTATTACGGCGACACCTTGTTTACAAGCAACGCCTATCTCAAGGCAAAACCCGACGTTGTCGCTCGCTTTCGCCGCGCCAGCCTGAAGGGATGGCAATACGCGATGGCCAATCCCCACGAGCTTGCGGATGCCATTCTGCAGTTGAGCACAGTGCGACAGCCGAAGCTGGATCGACAAGCCCTGCTGGACGAAGCCGAGAGCATGAAAAATATCGTCCTGCCGACACTTGTTGAGATTGGGAACATGAACCCCGGCCGATGGGAAACGATGGCCAAGGTATATCGCGATTTTGGAATGGTTTCATCCCTCAGTGCCCTCCAGGGATTCACTTACGAGGCAGATGCAGAAAAACAGAAGATCAGGACATATCTTCAAGTTGTTGGGAGTGTTCTGGCAGGCATCACGCTGCTCTCGTTGCTTGGACTATTTTGGCTGAGCCAACTCAAGAAGCAGGTGAATCTGCGTACTCGTCAGTTGGTCGATGAGATTGACGAACGAAAAAACGCAGAGAAGAAGTTGTCCGAAAGCGAACTCCGCCTGCAAAGCTTGATACGTGCGATACCTGATCTCGTCTGGTTGAAAGACAAGAATGGGGTCTATCTGTCCTGCAATCAGCGTTTTGAAAGCTTCTTCGGAGCCCTGGAAAAAGACATTGTTGGCAAGACCGATTACGATTTTGTAAGTAAGGATCAGGCCGATTTTTTCCGTGCAAGGGACAAAATCGCAATTGAAAGCGGGGTGGCTTGTGTCAATGAAGAGTGGGTGAGCTTTGCCGACGATGGCCATCGTGAGCTTCTTGAGACAACCAAGACTCCGCTCTTCGATTCAGAAAATCGAATCGTTGGCGTACTGGGAGTTGGTCATGACATTACAGAACGTGCCCGGTCCGCCAATGAATTGCGAGTAAGCCACGAACGGCTCAAGAGCATTCTTGAGACAACAAAGGATGGCTTTTGGCGTACTGATTTAGGCGGCAGTATTCTTGAGGTCAATCAATCCTACTGCCAGTCGTCCGGATACGCCCGCGATGAGTTGATGCGGATGAAGATTTCCGATCTTGACGCCCTCGAATCGGCGACAGACACCACGTCGCGCATACAGACGATCATCCAAACCGGTTACGCTCAATTCGAGTCCACACATCGTCGCAAGGATGGTTCAACCTGGCCGGTCGAGGTAAGTACAACGTACCGCCCTGAAACGAGTGGTGGTGAATTCTTCGTTTTCATCCGGGACATCACCCAGCGAAAGCACGTAGAAGAGACAATCAACTATTTAGCCTTCTTTGACCAGTTGACCGACCTTCCCAACCGCAGGCTCCTGCAAGACCGCCTCAAACAAGCGATGGCCAGCGGCCAGCGAAGCGGTCATCATGGGGCGTTACTGCTCATCGACCTTGACCACTTCAAAAAACTGAACGACACCCTCGGCCATGACATGGGAGATCTCTTGCTGCAGTTGGTCGGCCAGCGGCTGACCGAATGTGTACGTGAAGAGGATACGGTGGCCCGGCTAGGGGGCGACGAATTTGTCGTGATGCTGGTCGGCCTGAGCGAAAGCCGGAGCGAAGCAGCCTCCCAGGTCGAATTGATTGGTGAAAAGATCATCACTATTCTCAACCAGTCTTTTGACCTCAGAGGGGTCTCTTACGACATTTCGCCGAGCATCGGGATATGCGTCTTTCTGGGACAGCAGACCGATATCGACACCCTCCTGAAACAAGCCGATCTTGCCATGTACAAGGCCAAGGATGCAGGGCGCAATTCCCTGCGATTCTTTGATCCAGACATGGCAGACGACGTATTGAAACGTGCATCGCTGGAGAGCGATCTGCGGGACGCCGTTCAGCGGAATCAATTCGCACTGCATTACCAGGCACAGGTGAGCGGCAGCCAGGTAACAGGCGCTGAAGCCCTGTTGCGCTGGCAGCACCCTACGCGCGGACTGGTTTTCCCCGGCGACTTCATTTCTGTCATCGAAGAGACGGGACTGATTCTTATGGTGGGTCAATGGGTGCTCGATAATGCCTGCAAGCAACTGGCCGCCTGGGCCACACGGCGGGAACTGTCGCATCTCACCGTAGCGGTGAACATCAGCGCCCGGCAACTTAACCATGAGTTTTTTGCCGATCAGGTGCTGGCAGCTCTTGACCGTAGCGGCGCCAACCCGCAGCGACTCAAGTTGGAGTTAACCGAAAGTTTGCTGGTTAACAACATTGAAGACATCATCAGCAAGATGACCGTGCTAAAGGCGAAGGGTGTGGCGTTTTCACTGGATGACTTTGGCACCGGCTATTCGTCGCTCGCGTATCTAAAGCGTTTGCCGCTTGATCAATTGAAAATTGACCAGAGTTTTGTCAGAGATATCCTTATAGACACGAATGATGCCGCGATCGCGAGAATGATCGTTGTTCTTGCGGACACGTTGGGACTGGCGGTTATTGCGGAGGGCGTGGAAACCGAAGCGCAAAGAGACGCCCTCGCCCAGCATGGCTGCCATGCCTACCAAGGTTATCTTTTCAGCCGCCCCATGCCGCCGGAAGAGTTCGAGAGGTTCGTGAGGCATTCAACCTGAGACGAAAGACGTGTTTCGCGCGAATGACCCGACTTTAGTTAGTTCGTAGCGGCGATGACCGCAACGGTTCGGCGGCGGTTTGGTCTGATGTTGGAAGCCCGTCATTGAAGAGGTGCGCTGAATCGCTCGGAAATGCAGCGGTTACCTGTCGTTCGCCGGAAGAATATCCCCCGTCATCCAAAAACTCCGTCTTCCGCCATACGGGCGACCTCTTCTCCCGAATAGCCGATCTCAAGCGAGTTTCCCCCGCGAGTGTGATCACGACTGGTAATGAAACGGACTGGTTCAGGCGCATCAGGGCACACGAGCAAAAACGTCCTATTCTTCCGAGCTCAGCTTTATACTTGAACCATACGCTCTCAAGGGAGTCCTAAATTCAGACGCAACGCGAGGAGGCACTATGCATTCGATACTGGTTAAGCACTACATGGATTTCAATCCACATGTTTTGTCCGCGCAAGCGTCTGTTCGTGATGCGGTGTTGTTTTTATGCAAAGAGAAGATTACAGGCGCGCCTGTTGTAAACAGCGATGGGGTGTTGGTTGGCTACGTGTCGGAACAGGATTGCCTGACTCAAATTCTCAATGATTCTTTCTTTTGCGGTGATTCGCCCAGCGTCACCACTGTGATGACAACAACGGTGAAAACCGCGACACCCGAAACATCCATTCTTGACCTGGCGCAAACCATGGCTGTGAGCGCGTCGCGCAACTACCCGGTGATTGAAAACAACAAGCCGGTCGGAATGATTACGCGAAGCATGATTCTGGCCGCCTTAATTGAAGTGAACAAGGCCTGTTATCTCACGAAATAAGCAGTTCTGGCGGCTCAACATCGTTGGCAAACCCTGAAGTAAATGGATCAGGCTATTACCTCTGCTCCGTCCACCTCCGATCCGAACCCGGCCGCGGAGCCTTCCGTCGCTCCGCATTAACTCTCCGCTCTTTTTGTATCCGTATCCCGGCCGCAATCCACAGCAGCGCGAAGATCAAAACCAGAAATGCTGCCACCCAAGGCGCTGCGAGAATGCTCTGAATCATAGCGATATCCGACGTGCAAGTTGTCCAAGAAAAGGCGCCACTCCCCGCGCCACCACATCCATCCATTCAACTACTTCCCGCTGTAAGAATCGCCCACGATCTCGGACAACGGTCTCGATGCGAAGGCGTCGTTCTTCTGGGACAGATTTTCGATCAATTCCTGTAAATTGATATGCAACGTTTTTAATGCGACCTCCGGCAACTCGGACAGAGCTGCCGGAAGTATCCCTTCAGCCGGCCCGGGCAATCTCGACAGTGCCTCGAGAGCAGGCGGGCAAAGCTGTAAGCCGATTCGCCTACGGTCGCTTTTTCGACGCACCTTGGATAGGTAGCCGCTTTCGACCAGTTTCTCGACGAGCAGGCTGCACGTCGACTGGTGGATTCCAAGCCGCATGGCCAGGTCGGTAATCCCTATCCCCTGTTCCTGCTGAACTTCCTGCAGCACCCACATCTGAGATCCAGGGAGCCCGCACCGGCTTTCAACATCTCTAAAATGCTGGCGCATCGAGCCATAGATCACACGAAACTGTTGCAGGACATCCAGCGAAAGTTGGGCACGGATTGGGAGGGTGTTCTTCATTTTGGCCTTGCCGAGGGTTGTGCGATTTTAGCGGCTAATATACATTGCTTTTCAATGCACATTTACCGGCGGGGATTCTTGGCCCCCGCTTACGTCGGCGAGATTGATTTTGGCATTGAACTCGATTCAACTCTTCGGGATTGTACTGCTCGGCGGGCTTTGCGCGGGAGAGATATCTCGCCGCATGCTGGCCTTGCCGAGGACAACCGGTTACGTCGTGTTCGGACTACTGCTCGGGCAAAGCGGTCTGAAATGGATCACCCTGGCCCACATCGAATCCGCTCAATTGTTCATCGATCTTGCGCTTGGGCTGATCCTGTTTGAACTCGGTTACATGGTTCCACGCGCATCCGCCTCAATCAGCTGGAATCGGCTCAAGGTCGGATGTGCAATCTCACTGTTCAGCGCCGCCGCAATAGCCATCACCTTGGCGGCCTGGGGGTTCCCGCTCAAATCCTCCATCTTCGCAGCAGCCTTATGCCTGGCGACTTCTCCGGCGATCACCATTGCGACTACAAGCGATGTCGGCGCCAAGGGCGACAATACCGGTCTGCTCCTCACGCTGATCGCCATCAATGGGTCTTTGGCCTTCGTCGGAGTAACGTGGGCCACCTCGGCACTTGCGCATGCGCACGGATACTTCAATGGCGATGTCCTTGTCGCGGCAACTCAAAAGATCCTTCGCTCCATTGCGCTCGGGGGCGGGTGCGCCGCGCTGGTGTTGCGTGGCGCGAAACGGCTCGGACGACAATCCGAGCACCAGCACTTGCTGATCATCGGAACGATTGTGTCCGGAGTTGGCATGGCACTGTCTCTCGACCTGTCGGTTTTCTTTCCGATGTTGATCTTCGGGTACCTGACAAAAGCGTTCGATCGCAAGAATACGGTCATCGCCATTCGCATCGCCAGTGACGCACGAATCTTCCTGGTAATCACGTTTGTTCTGGCCGGGGCCGCGCTGAACATCAACCTGATACCACGCTACTGGCCTGTCGCCGTTTCAATCATGCTGGCGCGTTTCACGGCCCAATTTCTGACATTGCGGATCTACCGAGACGTGCTCGGAATAACGCCTCGCACGGCTGGATTTACCGCCATCGGTTTGCAACCCATGTCGAGCGTCGCTCTGGTGCTTCTGTCGAGTACGCAGTCGCTCTATGGGACGCTGGAGACAGATCTCGCGGGTTCATTGATGGCGACGATTCTGCTGCTGCAACTCGTCGGCCCCCTGGCCACCCAGACCGCCATCCTTGGATTTGGGGAAGCCACGCATTTGAATCGCCCCCGCTTTCGGCAGGATTCGTCCAGACCGGAATCGGTGTAGCAGACAAGACAAACCGGGCAAAGACCCGGGAGCAGACAGTCGCATCTTTCAAATAGGCAGGGCGTTGCACCATAACAATACGGTGGAATCCGAAGCTTGCGCTCGTGAAGACGCCAAGGAGGGAAAAATGAATCGATCATACAGAAGCATAGGCACGGAACCGTTTGGCGTCTTCATTTACGGCGATGGGAAACACCTCGCCGATGATATTTTCCGAACGCTGGCAGAGGATCGGCTGGAACCGCTTGTCATCAATGCCATTTGCGACGACGGATGCCGTTTCACGTTAAAAAAGGAAATTCTGGCGACGTGGGGCCCGGATCATGACACGGCGAAAGTCGCGGAACTGATGGGTATCCAACCACGCCAGCACGAAAAGGATTTGGAACTCGAAATCATGCTGACCATGGTCGGCAGCCCCGTAGAATTCCTGTTTCATAGCATTGACGAGTTCATCTATGCGATCCACGTGAGGCGAAACATCGTGCGTGAAGCGTGGCGAACCCAGTTGGCATTCAGCGCAAAAGAGGCCGAGCGCCCGAAAGACTGTTGGGACTATTCCGAGGAACGTGGATTCGTGGTCAAGGCCGGACATCCGGTGATCAGGGCGTTGCGGGCGGCAACGCAACCTGCCTTATCCGGAACATGCTATTCGTTCTCGTGTTATCGGGCGACCGAATACGTTGCGCTGCTCGCGCTGGCACTGGAACTGGAGCAGACCAACCGCCATTTGCTTGCGCAACTGCAGCAACAAATGGAAACGCAGGCGATCAAGTCGCGACGATTCCATGACGTGTTTATGCGTGAGTACGGCTCGATGGAAAACCCGCTGCCGAAACGATTTTATGTGCCAGGTGATCGGATCTGGTTCCGCAACCCGGACTCTCTTTCTTCGGATGTTGGCGGATATGAAGGTTCCTGGGTTTTCTATCTGGGAAGCGGATATTTCTGCAATTTCTGGAAACGTTCTGAACCGTACACCCTGGAAACCAAGGCCATCGAAATCTTTCATTGGCGCCACGGACTGTACGTCGACACGGACGGTTCACCGCAAATGGACGAGGCGGAAGTGGATCGGAATGTACGCATGACACTGAGTGATCCGACCCTGAAAGGGGCCATACTCGACAGAATGCTGCGATATCGGGACAACACCGGCGAGTATCTTGATGGGGGGTGCATCGATACCACGCGGGAATGCCTGCGCTACATCGGCCCCGAGACAGCCAACTTCCTCGAAGCGGCATGACCATCGCGGAAAGCACTGCGAATGCTGGAAAAAAGGCTGCCAGCGACGTTGACACGGCTTTGCGAATCGTGGATCGAGAGGAGTCACGATGCTCATCGCTCGCAAACCCTGCATTGGGATGCTCCCTGCCTCCCCTTCTGATCATTGACGTCATCAAGGCGCTGGCTTCGCAGCTGATCATCTGGCATCACTTCATCTCCTATGGACCGATGGCCAAGACCCTGCACCCCCATGCAACACGTTTGTTCGACTGGCTGTACAACGACGGGCGCTTGGCTGTCCAGGCATTTCTGGTGCTAGGGGGGTTTCTTGCAGCACGCTCACTCGCCCCTCAACCGAATCAGCTCTCATTCGATCTGTCGGAATCGGCAATAGCTCGCCTGGCCTGGCGCAGATACCTCCGTCTGGTCCGACCCTATCTGGTGGCCCTCGTACTGGCCATAGTGTTATCCGCCTTCGCGCGTTTCCTGATGTCCGATCCAGACACACCGGCAGCGCCCTCGCTCAAACAGGTACTTTTTCACGCCTTGCTCATTCACGATATTGCCGGGGTTGATGCGTTGACAACCGGGGCCTGGTACGTGGCCATGGATTTTCAGCTGTACTGCATGCTGCTTGCACTATTGTGGGCCGCGCAGCGTCTCGCCAGCATATTGAAAGTGGACGCACAAACGACAGGGCTGTGCTTCCTGGTAGGACTGGCCACGTTGTCATTGCTCTGGTTCAACCGTAATGACTCCATGGAGACATGGGGTATTTTCTTTTTCGGCTCCTATGGACTGGGCGTCATGATGCAATGGGCGTCATCAGGAAAATCCAAAAAATCGTGGACGGCCTTCCTGCTGGTGATTTTTTTGCTGGCCTTGGCACTCGAATGGCGCAAGCCCCTCATCGCCTCCATGCTGACCGCTGCCTTCCTTGGTCTCGGCCTGCGCGCAAGGTATCAACCGGGTCACCGCCTCAACGGATTCGTCGGCTGGCTCAGCCGTATCTCGTACTCGGCCTTCCTGATTCACTACCCGATCGTTCTGATTGTCGGGACAATTGTCGCCCGGTTATGGCCGGGGCATGTACCCATGGCGGCCATCGGATTCGTGGCCGCGTGGCTCATGACCTGGTGTTTTGCAACCGTGCTTTACAATCGCGTGGAAGTGGCACGAGCCAGGATACGCACGGATAGTAGCAACGGGTGAAATCAGAGGTGTTTTCACCCGCGCTCTAACGCCTGAGGTTGCCAGGCAATGACCTGCATTCCTGGCAACGCGCGGACCCCCATCAATGCGCCCAAGGCGGGCGCATGGACTACGGTCTAACTACGATGTTATTGACTACGCCCTTAACACCGCTTGTTGCCCGGGCAAGTTCTCCAGCCCGAGATCTTTCAGCGGAGTTCTTCGCGAACCCGGAAAGCTGAACGACACCCCTTAGTGTTTCAACAGTGATGGACATTGCGCTGACTTGGCTGTCATCTGCAAACTTGGTCTTAACGCGGGTCGTGATTACCGAGTCGTCGATATACTCGCCAACAGTGGATTGATCGCGAGTCACCGCGCAACCGGTCGCCGTGACAGCGAGCAGCCCAGCGACGACGAGAGAAACCGCGGTATGTTTCATGTTCCACTCCTTCCATTAATCAGAGAATGCTCGGTTATTTGGCTTGGCCCTTGGCCTTTCCTTTGGCCTTGGTCTTGCCGGTCGTCCCATGCAAAAGACCTTCGTCGCTTTTGCGCTGAGCAGCGCGCGCAGCCCCTTTTTCCTGCGGACCAAGAGCCGGGCTGTTCGTATTCAGCTGTCCCTTTTGACTCATGTGTTGTGGTGATGTTCCCCCAACATTTCCTCCAGGAACCCCATCTTTCTTCGCATGAGCCAACGAAGCCGAAAACAACGCGAGCACACTGATTAACACCACCACAAACTGTCTAGACATGACCAACCCTCCAGAGAAAGAACAGTCGAGATGACACTCGCCGGGTGCAAGCCCCCCGCGATTGAGTTCCTAAAATACCTGCCCGGATTCCGGGCCGTTCCCAGAATGTCAGGTTTCTCGCTCTACCCCACCAGATCGTCCTTGATGAACGCCCGAACGATGCTCTCAAAATCCTGGTCGCCCTTGAAGCCAAGCATGTGCGCCCGGCTCATGTCCCAGCGGATCGGCCAGGTGTGGATGATGCGCTGGATGGCAGGATCGGGCTCCCACCGGATAAGTCTTGTCGCAGGCTGGCCGGCAATCTTGCCGAGCACCTCGACCATCTCGCGCACGGCGACGGTCACGCCGGGCAGATTGAGCACCTGCCGCTGGCCGAAAGCTTCGGCGCCCAGGTTATGCCCGTGGATCAGGCATTCGATGGCCTGCCGCGGCGACATCAGCCACAGTTTCATGTCCGGCGTTACGGGGCAGACCGTCTGCACGTTGTTGAGCGGTTCGCGGATGATACTGCTGGTGAATGATGACGCGGCCTTGTTCGGCTTGCCCGGGCGGACGGCAATCGTCGGCAGGCGCAGCGCCCGTCCGTCGATGAACCCTTTGCGGCTGTAATCGGAAAGCAGCAGTTCGGCCATCGCCTTTTGCACACCGAAGGACGTCTTCGGCGTCAACACGGTATCGTCCTGAACGATTTCCGGTAGAGCCCCGCCATAGACGGCAAGCGAACTGGCAAAGATCACCTTGGGGCAATGACCGACCTGGCGGCAGGTTTCGAAGAGGACACGCGAGGCGTCGAGGTTGACCGAGAGACCGAGATCGAAATCATCCTCAGCCTGGCTGCTGACCACCGCGGCCAGATGGAATATGGAGGAGGTTCTGGCGTCGATGATTCTGGCCAGTGCATCCACATCGCTGATGTCACCCGTCACGACATTGATTCTGGGATCATTGAATCCGAGGGCCGGAACCACATCAAACAACGTGATCTGGTCGATCTTTTCTTCGCGCAGTTCGGCATTCTTGAGCGTTCCGCGCTGCAGCAGCTTGGTCGCCAGACGCCGGCCGAGGAAGCCGGCACCCCCGGTGATCAGGACTTTCATCACATCTCCTTGAGCCATCCAAGCCCGTCTTCGGTGCGGCCGCGCGGCCGGTACTCGCAACCGACGTAACCCGCATAACCCATGTCATCGAGCAGCTTGAAGATGTGTCGATAGTTGATCTCGCCCTCATCCGGCTCGTTGCGGGTCGGCACGCTGGCGATCTGCACGTGGCCGATGCCCTCGAAGTTGTTCTTGAAGGTCATGGTGAGGTCGCCCTCCATGATCTGCACGTGGTAGAAGTCCATCTGGACTTTCAGGTTGGGCTCGCCAATTTCCTTGCGAATGGCATGCGCTTCGTCCTGATAGTTCAGGAAGTATCCCGGCATGTCGCGGGTATTGATCGGTTCGATGACCAGGGTCAGGTTGTGCTTGGCCAGTTCCTTGGCGGCATACCAGATATTGTCGACATAGGTCGCGCGGTGTGTGGCGCGGTCAGCACCCGCTGGCAGCATCCCGGCCATGGCGTGGATCGTCGGCGTCCCCAAAGCCAGGGCGTATTCGATGGCCTTGGCCACGCCGTCGCAGAACTCCTGCTCACGCCCGGGGATGGAGGCCATGCCGCGGTCGCCGGCCGCCCAATTGCCCGGCGGCATGTTGAACAGGGCGTTTTTGAGGTTGCTTTCCTTCAGCCAGCCGGCCACCTGCGCCGGAGTGTAGTCATACGGAAAAAGAAACTCGACGGCATTGAACCCGGCCTTGGCGGCTGCGGCAAAGCGCTCGGGGAACGGCACTTCGTTGAACATCATCGACAAATTGGCGGCAAACTTCGGCATGACAGTCCTTTCAGATATCCAGTTTGAATGCGACTTTAAGTTCTTCGATCTGCGCGGCATTGAGGCAGTTGGTTTTGGCGTTTTGCAGGAGCAGGAAGATCTTGGCGGTCTCTTCCAGCTCCTCGGACGCGTAAATCGCCCCTTCCAGATCCGGTCCGGAAACGACCGGCCCATGGTTGGCCAGCAGCACAGCGCTGTGCTTGGCTGCCAGCGTCTTGATCACCTCGCCGAGCGCCTTGTCGCCCGGGCGATGGTACGGCACGAGCGGCAGGCGGCCGATCTTCATGATGAAGTACGGGGTCAGAGGCGGGATGCAGTTGGCCGGATCGAGCCCGCACATGCAGGAGACAGCCGCCGAATGCGTCGAGTGCAGGTGCACTATGGCGCCGGCTTTCGGCCGTACGTCGTACATGCCGCGGTGCAGGAAGGCTTCCTTCGACGGCGGGTCGCCGGCGAGCAGGTTGCCGTCCCAGTCGAGTTTGGAGATGCGCGCCGGGTCGAGTTCGCCGAGGCAGGAGTTGGTCGGGGTGAGCAGCCAGCC
>CAZCJW010000034.1:0-18014 GCA_964499185.1 uncultured Propionivibrio sp.
TCGCGCAGCAGCGGCCAGTTCTCGGGATCGTGGTAACGCAAGAAGGCCTTGTGCAGCTTGCGCTGTCGCCCGCCGCGCACGGTCTCGACCGGCGGCGACTGGCGCCCGACTTTCTTCAGCGGGTTGCGCTGCGTGTGGTACATCGCCGTGGCGATGGCCATCGGCGTCGGCAGGAAGGTCTGCACCTGGTCGAGGCGAAAGTCGTTGCGCTTCAACCACAACGCCAGCGCCAGCATGTCTTGGTCGGTCGTCCCCGGGTGCGCGGCGATGAAGTACGGAATCAGGTACTGCTCCTTGCCGGCTTCCTTCGAGAACTTGTCGAACAGTTGCTTGAATTTGTCGTAGGAACCGATCCCCGGCTTCATCATGTGCGCCAACGGACCTTCCTCGGTATGTTCCGGGGCGATCTTCAGGTAACCGCCGACGTGGTGCGTGACCAGTTCCTTGACGTACTCCGGCGAGCGCACGGCGAGGTCATAGCGCAAGCCGGAACCGATCAGGATGCGCTTCACACCCTTGATCGCCCGCGCCTTGCGGTAAAGCTGAATCAGCGGCGCATGGTCGGTATCGAGGTTCTCGCAAACATCAGGGAACACGCACGACAGCCGGCGGCACGACGTCTCGATGCGCTTGTCCTTGCAGGCCAGGCGATACATGTTGGCGGTCGGCCCGCCGAGGTCAGAGATAACGCCGGTAAATCCTGGCGTCTTGTCGCGGATCTCCTCGATTTCCTGCAGGATCGATTCCTCGGAACGGCTCTGGATGATGCGTCCTTCATGCTCGGTGATCGAACAGAAGGTACAGCCGCCAAAGCAGCCGCGCATGATGTTGATCGAGAAGCGGATCATCTCGTAGGCGGGAATCTTCGCTTCGCCCGTTTTTGTGTTGTATGAGGGGTGCGGCTTGCGCTGGTACGGCAAGCCAAAGACGCCGTCCATCTCCGGGGTGGTCAGCGGGATTGGGGGCGGATTGAGCCAGACATCGCGCTCGCCATGCGCCTGGATCAGCGCGCGCGCATTGCCGGGATTCGACTCCAGGTGGAAGGTACGCGAGGCATGGGCGTAGAGCACCGGATCGTCCTTGACCTGCTCATAGGAAGGGAGACGAACCGCCGTGCGCGAGCGGTCGAGTTTGTGAGTCTTAGCCGGCAGGAAATGAACCGGCTGGTGGGCCGCCGGCTTCGCCGCTTTTTCAGAGCCTTCCTCGCCGTACGGATTCGCATGCCGGATCAGCGGCCCCTGCGTGTCGACATCGGAAGAGTCGATCTCGGCCCAGTCATCTCCCGGCAGCCAGCCGCGAGGAACCATGAACCCCGTACCGCGCAGGTCGCGGATGTGTTCGATTGGCTCGCCGGCGGCCAGTCGATGCGCCAGCGCCACGATGGCTCGCTCGGCATTGCCGAATATCAGCAGATCGGCCTTCGAGTCGGGCAGCACCGAACGCCGCACCTTGTCCGACCAGTAGTCGTAATGCGCGATACGGCGCAGGCTGGCCTCGATCGAGCCGATCACCACGTTGGCGTCGGGATACGCCTCGCGGCAGCGCTGGGCATAGACCACCACGGCGCGATCCGGCCGTTTGTTCGCCTCGCCTTTCGGCGTGTAGGCGTCCTCCGAGCGGATCTTGCGGTCCGAGGTGTAGCGATTGACCATCGAGTCCATGTTGCCGGCGGTGACGCCGAAAAACAGGTTCGGCTTGCCCAGCGACCGGAAGGCATCGGCCGAATGCCAATCCGGCTGGCCGATGATGCCGACGCGAAATCCCTGCGCTTCGAGCAGGCGTCCGACCAGCGCCATGCCGAAGCTCGGATGGTCGACGTAGGCGTCACCGGAGACAATGATGACGTCGCACGAATCCCAACCGAGTTCATCCATCTCGGCGCGCGACATCGGCAGGAACGGCGCCGTGCCGAAGCGTTTGGCCCAGTACTTGCGATAGGAAAAGATGGATTTCGGAGCGTCCGGCTGCATGTGCGCCTTGAAGCGAGTGAAAAAGACAAGGGGCGGATTCTACAGGGTTTTCACAACATGAACGGACGACCGGAGTCGTCGGAGAAAGTTCGATTGCCACTGTATCGCAGCATACCGATTGATGTTGCACGCGGGGTGAAACGTGCCTACCTTTAAAGCAGGGAATCACCCAGGGGAGGACAGTGATGACGCGGTTCTTGCATCTTTTGGCAGCCGCTGTCGCAACGGTGGCACTCGGTGGCTGCGCTTCCATGGAGGACAGCACGCGGCAGCGTCAGGTCGCTTCGGTGCTTGCCTATCTTTATCCCGGCTCCGGCAACGTGCCGACCATGGCGGACGCAACAGCCGACATTCGGGTGCCGTTCCGCATCGGCGTGGCCTTCGTGCCCGACACGGCCTCCCCGCAATTCCGTCTGCCCGAGAGCGACCGATTAAAGTTGGCCACCAAGGTACGCGACGCCTTCACCGGCTATCCCTTCATCCGCGAGATCATCGCCGTCCCGTCGGTGTACCTCGAACCGGGAGGCGGCTTTGCCAATCTCGACCGGATCGCCAGCCTGCTCAAGCTGGATGTCATTGCGCTGATCTCCTTCGACCAGGTGCAGAATGCCGGCGCTACCGGATCGTCGTTCCTCTACTGGACCGGTGTTGGCGCCTACTTTATCCAGGGCGACCAATACGACATCCTGACCGCCGTGGAGACGTCGGTCTTCGATGTCAAGAGCCGGCGCCTGCTGATGCGGGCTGGCGGCGTTTCGAACATCAAGGGTTCGGCGACGATGGTCGGCTTCTCGGAACTCGCCCGCGAAGCCCGCACGCGCGGATTCGACGAAGCGATGACGGACATGATCGGCAAACTGGACACCGAAGTGAAAGCGTTCCGCGCACAGGCGCCAATGGATCCGAACATCCGGCTGATCCTACCGCCGGGCTACGACCCCAATGCGACGAGGGTCGCTCCCTGAAGGCTTGATGCACGGCGGATCAGTCGCGCTTCAGGAAGGATTCGATGGCAGCAGCCACCCGTTCCGGCTGATCGTGCTGCACGTTGTGCCCCGAGTCCGGAACATCCACGGTTTGCAGGTTCCGGAAGCAACCCAGCCGTCGTTGAAGTTCCTGCGGATCGTTGCCAAAGCGGCGCACAACGAAACCGTGTTCGGCAATCAGCAACTGAACAGGCGCCTCGATGCGCCGCCAGCAGGCCAGGGTATCCTCGATGTGATAGACCATCGGCGAGGGAACCCGATGCCATGGATCGCAAGCCATCTCGACGGTAGTGTCCGCATTAACCCGGCTGACGTGCCAGGACAAGAACGTCGCCCGTTCCTCCGAAAGGCGTGGGTTCAGATCCATCAAGCGACTGGCGAAGACCTCGCAACTGGGATAGCGCGATGCCGGCGGGCCGTTCTCTACATTCCTCAGCCATTTTCCGAGCAGCCTGGGTGAATCGTCGTCGATCGCCGGTTTCAGTCCGAGAAAATCGAGCATGACCAATTGTGAGACCTTCTGCGGCCGCACGCCGGCATAGGTCCCGGCGATGTTGGCTCCCATGCTGTGGCCAACGATCTGCGCCGGCTTGCCCGGCGAATAGTGCGCGAGCAGGCAATCGAGGTCGGCGTAATAGTCCGGAAACCAGTACGGCCGGTTCAGCCATTCGGACTCGCCATAGCCGCGCCAATCCGGGGCGATGACGTGCCACTGTTGCTTGAGCGCATCGACGACGAACTGGAACGTCGGCGAGCAATCCACCCAGCCATGCAGGAAAAACACCGCCGGAGCATCGTCCGCGCCCCAGTGGCGGACGTTGTAGCGCAGGCCACGAATGTCTATTTTTTCGGTTCTCGATCTCTTGTGTTGCATGCGAATTCAGACTTCCGGGCAGTGGGAAGGGTGAAATTCTGTCACAAAACACAGAACCGCGACGGCTTGCCCCCGGAAGACATGACGCCAATGTTCTGAACACACTGACAGCCGCTCATTCCCCGGGATCACGCTTTGACCCCGGGAAGATGCTTACGCACTCTCGCGCCATGCCCCCTTTTCAACGAAAACACGCCGTCGTTGGCTTGCTGGCTGTGGCGATAGTCTTGTTGCCGGTCCGGCCGGATTAGCCGACCATCCGGACGTCGCTGTTCCGGTAAAAACGCGGAGGGGATAGTGACGGTAACGATGGGGGTTACCTTGGCATGGTGACGAACGAGGCGCCCGCCAAGGTCAAGGCGCCGGTAGCCAACGTCAATGGCCGGCGCAAGGTCCAGTTCGTGCAAAATTGCCGCGAAGAACGGCATCAACGAGGCCGAGGCGGCAAAGATCTTCGCCCGCGAAGCGGCGGCACGGACCGCCCCTGGAAATTACATCCAGAATCCAGCGGAAACCTGGATCAAAAAATAGTCATGGAGCCTTCGCATGCCTCGAAGCGCGGCCTCTATTCCGGAAAACAACAAGATAGATCAGAACGGCGCCGACCGCTGCAACAATGAAGTGCTCAATCATTTGCCCCCAGCGCCAGTCTGCAACATTGATCCAGGGAAATATCGGCATATAGCGAACCACAATTCTTTGACCGACGCGAAAACGTGAAGGGGAAAAATAATCACCAATTTGCTGCGTATTTCCCTGCACCACTGATCCGTCAGGCAAGGAGAACCGGTAAGCGATCTGATACGCATAGCGATTCGGGATAGCTTCTCCGCGATCGCCCAGTTGCCGACGGATTTCCGTAACCTTGCCTTCCGCTGTTTTCCCGGCCAACGCGACCAGCGGTGCGCCCAACCCCCACAGGAACATCGCTCCGGCGAGCAGGACAAGCAGAATACGCCCTATCGTTTGCACCGTGAAAGCACCCAAGCCTTGGCATCCGCGTAGTTCTCTTCGTTGCAGAACAGTGCGGCCAAGGTATGCCAGGAATCTCTCAAGTAAATGGTTTGGCGAAAGTCGTCATACTCCGCATGCGCTACCCGCCGCCATGCTACAAAACTGTGCGCTCCGCTTCGGGCCAGAGCCCCCGCTCCGGCGACCGCGAAATTGCCAGTCAACAGCCCGAGGAGAAAAGCCAGTCGCGCGGCTTTTTCAGCGCGACTCTCTGTTATCAGAGAACTGGCGCCACTGGAGTTCAAGGTAAATTCCATCCCGATCCTGTTGCCAAAGAAGAAGAGGACCACCAACAACGCCAGCACAGCGAGTCCGACATAAACCAGCACAACAATACCGAGGGTGGCGAGCAACCCCTCCCAACTTCCATCCAGGAGAAAAATCAGTGCTAGCAGCAAGACTACGAACAGAAAGGAAAGCCCAAGCACACCGAACAATTGACGGCGGACAATCGGCGTACCCAGCAGCGACACCCGTATCGCCCAAGACACCCCTTCTGTGGCGTGGTGCGCAGTCACGTCTTACCCGTACGAGAGAATGTCTCGCTACTGAACATAGATAGCCCCATGGAATTGCTTTTTCGTTGGGTCGACATCCTACGCTTCCAGCGGATTGCTCGTCTATTAAAAGGATTCGCTGCCAGCACACGGGAGGGCGGCGAACTGCTTTTCTTGCTCAACGCTCTTGCGGGCCAGGAGCGTCATTGCAGCCCCCAGGAAAAGCTGACAGAATTTTGCTCCGCACTTCACGAAGAGATGACCAAAGGGGGGAACTATGAATACCAGAACGTTGATGATGGCACTTGTGGTTGGTTTTTTGGCTTTTTCCGGGATCCCAGGGTACAACCACGCACAAGCAGCTGAACAAAAAACAGATGCAGAGCGCAAGAAGTACCTGGACGAACAGAAGCGAAAAATAGATAAACAGGCAGAACGTGACATTGACCGAGTACTCGACGGACAAAAGGGACTTGGAAATTCTGGTGCATCACAACGAAAGATTGCCGAAATCGAGCGTCAGCGGGATGCCCAGAAGAAGGCGCTTGATGACCATTACAAACAGGGATCGCGCAACACTGTGGGGCTCGATGGAAAAAGGAAAGGGACACCTCCGTCCGCGGCGGGGGCAAGCACGGCCAAGAATTCGGGGAACGCTGTCGGACTTGATGGAAAACGCAAAGGAACGCCGCCCTCCGCGGCGGCGCCGACCAAAACGACCGGGACAAGCATATCCAAGGAGAACTCGGCGTCCAAGGCGCCTCGCTATGTCGTTGGTGTCGACGGGAAACGCAAGCTGGTGAATCCGTAGGTTGCAGCGGTGGCTCCCGGCAGAACGAAGGCAACGACCGAGAGCCCGGAATAACCGGCAGGCGCCTTATCGCCCCCTGTCGCGCAGTTTGCGCAGGGGGCTGATCTGATCCCCAATAGCAGTGGTTTTCCCGAGTACGCGCCGCGATCCGCTTTGCGCTAACTCACACCAGCCGCCCTTCCCGATAATCCGCGAGCGCTTGATAAATTTCCTGCTCGCTATTCATGACGAACGGACCGTATTGAGCAATCGGCTCGCGTAGTGGATGGCCGGCAATCAGCAAGGCGCGCGATTCGCGTGCAGATTCGACCACCACGCCGTCCGCTTCCGCATCGTTGGACAAAATCGCCATGCGCTGGACGGGAATAGCACTCCCGGCCACTTCGACCTCGCCGCGATACACGTAGAGGAACGCGTTATGCCCGGCCGGCAACGTCTGCACGAAGCGGCCGCCCGCCGCCAGATGGATGTCGAGATACAGCGGCGCCGTCGCCTCGCGCGTCACCGCGCCGGCCACTCCGTGGCTCTCCCCGGCAATCACGGTCACTTCCGCGCCCGCGTCGGTGCCAAAGCGCGGCAGGTCGCCCGTGGCGAAATCGCGGTACCAGGGCGCGCACATCTTGTCTTTCGCTGGCAGGTTCAGCCAGAGTTGGAAGCCTTCCATCACCCCGGCCTGCTGCTCGGGAAGCTCGGAATGGATCACGCCGCGCCCCGCCGTCATCCATTGCACACCACCGTTTTCCAGCAGACCTTCGTGCCCGGCGCTGTCGCGATGGCGCATGCGCCCGGCGATCATGTAGGTCACGGTTTCGAAGCCGCGATGCGGGTGATCCGGAAAACCGGCGATGTAATCGTCCGCCTTGTCGCTGCCGAAGGCATCCAGCATCAGGAACGGATCGAGGCGGTGCTGAAACCCTTGCGTCAGCACGCGGGTGAGCTTCACCCCGGCGCCGTCGGACGTCGCCTTGCCGGCGACCAGACTCTCGACGGTGCGCGAGCGGCTGATCCGATCAATCGATTGAACTCGTTTCATAACACGTTCTCCTTCCGGATTTCAGGCAATCGCCGCAGCGATGTCGGCCTCGGCTTCGGCGAAGCCCTGCTGTGCCGACTCGGCTCCCATATTGAGACCTTCGGCGTAGACGAAATGCACGTCGGTCATGCCCAGAAAGCCGAACACGGTCTTCAGGTACGGCACCTGGGTATCGAACGGCGTGTCGCGATAGCGTCCGCCACGGGCCAGCCCGACATACACCTTCTTGCCCGTTAGCAGGCCTTCCGGACCCTTCTCCGTATAACGGAAGGTCACACCGGCACGCGCGATGGCATCAATCCAAGTCTTCAACTGAACGGGAACCCCAAAGTTGTACATCGGCACACCGAGCACAACCACGTCCGCTGCCTGCACTTCGGCAATCAGCGCGTCGTCGAGGGCGACGCGCGCCGCCTGCTCAGGCGTGCGCTGGTCGGCGGGGGTAAACAAGGCACCGAGCGCCGGCTCATCGAGGATCGGATGCGGATCACGCGCAAGATCGCGCAGGACGAGCCGCGCGTCCGGGTTCGCCGATTGCAGCCGAGCGACTATGGCCTCGGCAACGCGGGTGGAATTAGCTCCCTGGCGAGCACTGGCGTTAATTTGCAGGATGTTCATACGGTTCTCCTTGGGTGTGGGGCTGAGGGTGTTGTCACGATGGCCTCACTTTATTCATTCACAAAATCGATGAGAAGAGCTTATATCTGATAACATTGTTCTATAAATGGAACAATACGAACCCAATGATCTGCTCATCTACGCCCGTGTCGCCGAAGCCGGCAGCTTCAGCCGCGCCGCTGAACGCATGGGACTGCCGAAATCGACCGTCTCGCGGCGAATCACACAACTCGAGGAAGCCCTCGGCGAGCGCCTGATGCTGCGCACCACGCGCCGTTTGACGCTGACCGAGTTCGGCCAACAGCTGCTCGAACACGCGCAGCAGGTAGCCGCGGAGATCGATGCAGTAAAAGCGCTCTCCGAATTCCGCCAGGCACGCCCCAGTGGGCGGCTGCGCGTATCGATGCCGAGCGACTTCGCCAACCTGTTGTTGACCGACATGCTGGCCGCCTTCATCACCCTGCATCCTGCCGTGTCGCTGCAACTTGACCTGTCGCCGCGCCGCGTCGATCTTTTGGCAGAAAACTTCGACATCGCCATTCGCATGGGCGACCTGCCCGACGACGCCCTGCTGGCCGCCCGCCGGATTGCTGAATTCCGCGGCGGTCTCTACGCCGCTCCTTCGTATCTGGCGGAACATGGCGACCCGGCCACGCCGGAGGATCTCGCCCACCATAAATCCCTGCGCCTGCTCGGACGCCATGGCGAACCCGTCGAGTGGACACTGAGGCGGGGCAACGACACCTGGCACGGGCTGCCTCCGGGATCAGCCGCGGCAAACTCCCCGGAACTGCTGATCAGGCTTGCCATCGGCGGAGTCGGCATCGCCTCCGCTCCGGAGTACTTTGCGCAACCGCGGTTACGTAGCGGCGAATTGCGCCGCGTCCTGCCTGATTGGTGCCCCCCGTCCCACATGGCCTGGGCGGTCTTCCCCGGCAGGCGGCTGATGCCGGCAAAAACACGGGCGTTCATCGACATGCTGCAAGCGGCGATGGGCTGAAATTCAACGTGACGAAAACGTGAAAATTTGCAATTTCCTGGTACCGATGTGACTTACTTCACGTGCAATCAACCGGCCGGGCGTTATTGTGAACCCAAGGTTTACCGATGCGCATCCCGAGAAGCACTGATGGCATCTCCTCTCGTCGCGGGCATGCGCACGGACGACCCCGGGGGCTCGATTCGAGCCGGTCACCTCATGAACCACAGCAGGCACGCCTATGTTCTTGTTCGACGAAAAACGCAAGCTGGCTGATCGCAGGATCAGCAACGAGGGCCCTCCTCCCGGTATCCGCGAGCGCCGCACCCTGGCCAACCGGCGGCAGACCGACATCTCCGAAATCACGCTTCACGAATGGACCCGTCATTTCCTGAAGTATCAGGAGCGCATCGTTGCCAGAACCGACCCCCACAGGGCGGCAAACGCCGAGGACGTAAAAATCAGGACGAGGGCCTGATCGACAGCCGGAGACGCACCACCAATTGCCTAAAGCGGGCGAACAGCGGCACGCAACGACAATGCGTGCGACTACTATTTGCACTTTATTACAGCGCTGGGCGGACAAGCCCAGCCGGGCATTGGAAAGCCGGCTTGCCAGCATCCTGGCAACCCGGCGTTGCACCCCCCCTTACCGCATGTCGCTTTCCACGAGCTTCACCAGCCTCAGGATGGCCTGAGTCTGCGCCAGACCGAACCCCTTCCGCGAACCGCCTCGGTTGTCCAGCAGGAGCCCGCGCAGAAGATCAAGGCAGTTACGGCTTCCCCAAAGACCAACAACCTGCCCTTGAACATGGGGTGGCAACATAGCGATCAGGTCCGCCGGACGCCCGGTATCACTGTCTTCTGCCGGAAGGTCTGTTGCGACGGCAGGCACCCGAACCTTCTCCCAATGCGGCTGCTCGACATTGAAACGCGCGGGGAGCTGAACAGCCAAGGCTTCGAATTCATTACGCAGATCCGTCTGCTTGAACAATTCAAGCAGGCGCAATGAGCTCCTGAGCGACTCTCGGGGATGCGCCTCGACGAAGTTCCTGAGCACTTCGATGGCACTTTGCACTTGCCCATAGACGATCATGATGTTGGCCAGCTCGACCGGCTGCTCGAGTTCCTCTAGGTCATCGGTGATCCTCGTCGGGCTGGACTTCCCAGCCGCCTCGTCAGGGAGCTCATGGAGCGTTTGAGGATCGGACAGGTCAACGACGCCACGGGCGAGTTGAGCGGGTTCCGGCACTTCATCCGCGGCCTCACGAACGCTGGCCATCACGCTGGCGACGCTCTCCTTGCTGTTGGAGACGGTGACCTGCCGTTTCGATTGCCTATACAGGACAATGCTCAATCCTACGCCCAGGCCGAAAATGCCGAGGAGGATCACACCGATGTCGACCCCGGACGTCGGAACTTTTTCGACCGCAACCGGGGCTACCACCGGAACGAGCTTAGGTTCAGGAGGTGCCGCTGGTGCGGGCACCGCCTTTTCCCCGCCCGCAACCTTGATCTCCTCTGCCGGTGCCGCGACGGTTGCAACCGCCGGTTTCTCCGCAGACAGATTCACCAGGCTGATGCGGGCAACGTTGAGTTCGACCGCCAAAAGACGGGTTTCCATCTCCGCCAGCAAGGTCTGGATGGCAACCGGCGGCGCCGGATATTCAGCGCGCAGGGCGTTGAGCTGCGCGCGCATCGTGTCGATCTGACGTTCGACGTCACCGACTCGCTTGTTGATCTCACCTGCGGTCGGGGGCACGGACGCCGGTTCCCCGGACAAGGACTCGCTGGGAGAGAGTACCAGTCGGTCGCCCGCTTCCTTTTCGGTGTTCTTCTCCGGTTTATTTTCCGACAGTTCCTGCGTTTGCTCCTTTTTCTGTGCCTCCAGCGGTATTTTTTCCGATTTAGCTTCTACAGCAGCCGTTTTCGACGAGGCCGCCGGGCGCGCGGCGACCGGCCGGCGCGCCGGCGGCTGCGGGTAGTGCAGATCGACGCCTTCCGGCAAGAGCTCGTCACCAGCGGCGGAAGTCAGCCACTCCGGGTTGAGCGCCACCATCCGGCGAATGAAATGCCGCTGTGCCGTGGCATGGTGCGGGAACAGGCGGCGAGCCATGTCGGCCGCCGTTTCACCCGGCAGGGCGATACGCCCGCCGCGCTTGGGAGCGCCTGAAACGGCACGTGGCGCTTTGACGTCGGGCTTTCTCGGCTGAAGGGCCGTTGCTTCCCGCGCTTCGCCACCACGTGCGACAACTGGCAGATCACGGACAGGCATCTTCGGCGGCGAGAGCAGCGCGACGTAATGGCGTGTGAGATACGTACCGCAACCGGTGTAGATGGCCAGCTGGACTACGGGATCGAACACCGGTCTTCGCGACGTGATGACCAGCCGGACCGGATCGGACATCAAGGCAATGTGCACTTCCGAAAGCCAGGGCGTATCGTCCATGGCGTCGGGAGAACTGGTAGATACGTGAAAACACCCTGCGTTGATCGAAGACGACGGGCTCCGCACCGGGATCTCCGCGCGAAAGCGTTCGCCCAGCGGACTCG
The DNA here is from genome assembly GCA_964499185.1 of uncultured Propionivibrio sp. GTDB lineage: Bacteria > Pseudomonadota > Gammaproteobacteria > Burkholderiales > Rhodocyclaceae > Propionivibrio. Next base: position 11,333 of record CAZCJW010000034.1, read on the forward strand.
TCACGCGAAGCTCACCGAGGCCAACAGCACCAGCGGCAAAAGGCAGGAATGAACAAAGACTCAGTACGGCGAGCATTCCGCGCTTGTGCGTGGGCATTTTGCATTTCTCCAATTCTAGACGTGCCGAGTCTATCGCCATTGGGAATGCAACGATGTGAAGTATTACGCGCCTCTGGAGTTTTTTATGGCGCGATGTTGCTAATCGGTTGCAGAAGCAGCCAAATCATCCCCTCGGAACGGTTTCCGCCCGGCCCAGTCGCCACCCCAGCAACGCCCAGATCATGGCAACGGGCGCGGCCGCCAATGCGATGGCACCGGCCGTCATGCCGAGGGCCACAAAGCCGGCGTAGACCCAGCCGCTGAGCAAGTCGCCGCCACGATACACCGCGGCATCGATGAAGGCCTTGGACTTGTAGCGCTGCTCGCGATCAAGGCGCGTGAACAGCACCTCGCGTGCCGGCTTGGCGAGGGCGTGGCGGCTGCTGTCATAGAGCACGCGCACCACGAGCAGCGAGGTCAACGCGATGGCCGACGGAGCGCTGCCGAGCGCGACAAAGCCGAGCGCCGCCACCGCCGGCAGCACGGCCAGCGTCGCCCCGACGCCGATGCGGCGCAGGATACGCGCCGTGAGGAACCCCTGGGTAACGATGGTGACGATATTGACCGCCAGGTCGATACGCGCCAGAAAGGCCCGCCGCAACGCGCGCTCGGTGATGGCCTCGCCGACCAGGTGTGACTGTACGAAGTAAAGGATCGTCGAGGCAAAGGTCATCAACAATATCCAGAAGGCAATGTTGCGCAGGCCCGGCGAGCGGAAGACCGGGCCAATACCACTCCAGGCGCTGCCGCCGACGCGCGCCAGGGGTTCGCGGTTGAGCACGTCAGGCGCGCCCTCGGCGCGGCTGTCCAGGGCACGGGCAAACTGGCACGCAGCCTCGAGCGGGAGCACGGCGAACAGCAACAGCAGGAATACCGGCACATGCGGCGCAAGGGCTGCAGTGGACGCCGATCCGGCGATGCCGCCGAGCGAGGCGCCGACGGTGATGAAGCCGAACAGCCGCTTGCCCTGATCGCCGCTGAAAAGGTCGACCACCAGCCCCCAGAAGACCGCGACGACGAACAGCGCGAAGACGCTGACCCACACGTAGAACGCCCGGTCGATCCACGGGCGCGCCGATTCGGGAAGCAGTACCAGCGCGGCATAGAAGCCGATCAGGTTGGCGGCGAAGAAACGATTGGCGAGTGGAATGAACGCGCGGCGGCGCAATCGCGCCACGGCAGCCGAATACAGCGGCACCGCCAGCAGCATGACCACGAACACCGCGGTCCATAACAACTGCAGATTCCCGCGGTCGGCAGCGCCGATCTCATCGCGCACCGGACGCAACAGATAGTACGCAAACAGGATGCTGAAGCCGTAGGCCGTGGCCAGCAGCACCGGCACCGTTTCGCCCGGGCGCACCGGAACGATCCGGCCGAACAGCGTGGCGAACATGGATCAAAGCGCAAGAAACTCGGGATGCCGACGCCAGAAAGCGGCGTCCGGTATCTGGCCGAAACCGGCCCGGGCATTGTCCGCCATGTGTTCGGGCCGGCCGGTGCCGGGAATCGCACAGGTCACCGCCGGATGGCTCAGCACGAATTTGAGCAGCAACTGCGCCCAGCTCTGCGCGTCGATTTCTGCTGCCCAGGGCGGAAGCGGCCGGTCGCGCAGGCGCCGTAGCAACCCGCCCCCACCAAACGGGCGGTTGATCAGCACGGCCATGCCGCGCTGGGCGGCGAGCGGCAGGATGCGCCGCTCGGCCTCACGTTCATCCAGCGAATAGTTGATCTGCAGGAAATCGAGGCGCTCGGCACGCATCACTTCAGCCAGTTCGTCGTAGGCACTGGCGTTGTAGTGCGTGACGCCGAGGTAACGAATCCGTCCGGCCGCCTTCCATTCGCGCAGCGTCGCCAGGTGCGTGCGCCAATCCACCAGATTGTGCACCTGCATCAAGTCGAGCGGATCGGCGCGCAGCAAGCGCAACGAGTCGTTCATCTGCTGCACCCCCTCGTTGCGCCCGCGTGTCCACACCTTGGTAGCGACAAACGCCTTGCGCCGGCCATCATTGGCGGCGAGCAGTTCGCCGGTTACCGTCTCGGCACGGCCGTACATCGGCGAACTGTCGACCACCGAACCTCCGGCGGCAAACAGGGCCTGCAACACTCCAGGCAGGCGAGCATATTCAGGAGATCCCGGTGCAGCGTCGAATCCCTGGTACGTGCCGAGTCCGATCACCGGCAAAGCTTCCCCGCTGGCAGGGATGACCCGTGTCTGCATCAACGAGGACGATGCGGCGAAAGAAGGTGTCGCGCGTCCACCCAGCATCAGCGCGGCAGCCGAACCGGCCGCGAGCCGCAAGAACCCGGCGCGCGTCATCGATGATGGCAAATCCGACGAACTTGCCGACGAATTCGGTTGATCGCTCATGCGCTTCTCCCACAAAAACTCCGTCGCGGAAACACTGGAGGAATCTTCTCCAGACCATCAGCCACATCCGGAGTTCATCTCCTCTGGGTAAGTAGAAGAGCCTTCCCGGAAGCCGCAAGCGCACATGCGATCCCGAACGGGCCGGAGCGCAGCCGCCTTTACCGACCGCTGTAGCGCATCGACTTCAGGTAGGTGAAAACGTTCTCGCGCGGCACCATTTCGCCGACGGCGCGGCCCTTTTCGCTCAACGCGCCGGTCGGGCAGACATGCACGCACTTGCTGCACGACGTGCAGGAATGCGATTCGCCCCAGGGTTGATGCAGGTCGGTGATCATCACCGAGTTGATGCCGCGCCCCATGACGTTCCACGTCCGGGCACCCTCAACTTCCTCGCACGCCCGCATGCAACGCGTGCACAGGACGCAGCGATTGGGGTCGTAGTTGAAACGCGGATGCGAAGCATCGAGGGCCAGGTGCGGGTAGCGGTACGGATAGCGCGTGTGATGCACCCCGAGTTGCATGGCCAGGGATTGAAGTTCGCAATGCCCGTTGGAAACGCAGGCGGCACAGATGTGATTGCGTTCCGCGAGCAACAGTTCGAGGATCATCTTGCGGTACTTGGTCACTTTCGGCGAATCGACCGTCACATCCATCCCTTCGACGATAGTGGTCGCGCAGGCCGGCAAGAGGCGTGGCACCCCGCGCACCTCGACCATGCACAAGCGGCACGCGCCGACGTTCGACAGCCCCTTGAAGCTGCACAGGGTTGGAATGAAGATGCCGTTGGCCCGCGCGACATCCAGAATGGTGCTGCCCTCGCCCGCCTTGAACTCGGAACCTGAAATCTTCAACGTAATGGTTTTCGGCATGGCGTCACCTCACTCTTTCACCGCGCTGGTTTCGCGAACATCGCAGCGCAGGCAGCGGCTGCACTCTGCAGCGGCCTGTTCCTGCTGCAGTCCGAGCATCACTTCGTCGAATCCGGACCGTCGCTGAAGTGGCGGGAGTTCCTCGGAAACGTGCCTTGCTCCGCCTTCCGGCTCCGGTGGCACATGCTGCGCGACGTCGAACACGCCGAGCAGCGCGGACAGGCGATCCTGCCCGGTGAGGATGCTGTCGATCGCCCGCGCGGCGGCCTTGCCCGTTGCCATCGTCGAGGAGACATTCGAGGCTCCGGTTACAAGGTCGCCGCCGGCGAAAACCCGCGGCCGATTGGTTTCGTACGTCACCCAGTCCGCCGCCGCCGTGTCGTTCTCGCGCACGTGGATGCCGAAGCGGCGCAGCGGCTCGGCGTCGGGCCGCTCGCCAATTGCCAGGATGATGTTGTCGCACGGAACGATCGTCTTCTCGCTGGTCGAGATCGGCCGGCGACGCCCGTCAATGGCATACTCCCCGAGTTTCGTGCGCATCAGTTCGATGCCGGTGACGCGGCCGCGCTTGTCGGTCAGCACGCGTTGCGGGGCAACGAGGAACTGCAGTTTCACGCCCTCCGCCTCGGCATCGTTGACCTCCTCGGCAATCGCCGGCATGTCCTCCCGTTCGCGGCGATAGGCAATCGTCACGTCGCACCCCAGGCGCAAGGCCGTGCGCGCCGAATCGACCGCCGCATTGCCGCCGCCGATGACCACGACCTCGCGTCCGATGTGCGTCGGTTCGCCACGCGCTACTTGTTCGAGGAAATGAATAGCGTGCCAGACGCTCGGCGACTCCTCGCCGGTAATGCCGGCCGTCATCGCCTTCCACGTTCCTGTTGCCAGGAATACCGCATCGTTCTCGGCCTCCAGGACGTCGAGCGAGACGCCCGCACCGAGCTTCTGGCCGAAGCGGAATTTCACGCCGATGCCGGCGATCACTTCCAGCTCCTGGCGCAGCATCGATTTCGGCAGACGGTACTGCGGCAGCGAATAGAGCAGCATGCCGCCCGCTTCCTCCCTCGCTTCGAAGATCGTCACGTCGTGGCCGAGCATGGCGAGGTAGAACGCCGCGGCCAGGCCGGACGGGCCGGCGCCGACAATGGCTATCTTCTTCCCGGTCGGCGCCATGCGGCGCCCGACAAGTCGCTCGCGGACTTCCTCGAGCAACGGGCCGCCGAACACCTGGTCGGAGATGAAGCGATGCACCTCCCGCATGTTGACCGGCGCATCCACGGTCTTGCGCCGGCACTGGCTCTCGCATGGATGCTGACAGATGCGGCCCGTCGAACCGGGCAGCGGGTTGTCGAGCCAGATCATCTCGGCGGCATCGGCGAAGCGGCCGCTCTTCGTCAGCTCGAGGAATTGCGGGATGCGCATGTGCAGCGGACACGAGTTCTCGCACGGCGAGAGGAACAGATCCTCGCAAACCCCGGCGCGGCAACGCCGCGCACGCAGGTGTTCCTCGTACTCGTTGCGGAAATAGCGCAGCGTGGTCAGTACCGGGTTCGGCGCCGTCTGGCCAAGCCCGCACAGGGACATCTCCTTGATCATCTGCCCCAATTCCTCGAGGTTCTGGATGTCGGATTCCTCGGCCTGACCGCCGGTGATTTTCTTGAGAATGCGCAGCGCCTGGTCGAGGCCGGCGCGGCAGGGAATGCACTTGCCGCAGGATTCGGAATGCGTGAACTCGACGAAATAGCGGGCCACATCGACCATGCAGTTGTCTTCGTCCATCACCACCATGCCGCCGGACCCCATGATCGCGCCGATCTGCGCCAGCGACTCGTAGTCGATCGTCACGTCGAAATTCTCAGCCGGAATGCATCCGCCCGACGGCCCGCCCGATTGCAGAGCTTTGACGCGCTTGCCGCCGGGGCTGCCCTGGCCGATGTCGTAGATGACGTTCTTCAGCGGCGTGCCGAGCGGCAGTTCGACGAGACCGGTGTTCCTGATCTTGCCGACCAGCGAGAACACCTTGGTCCCCGAGCTGTGCGCTGTGCCGATCTCGCTGAACCACGCCCCGCCGCGCGCCACGATGACCGGGATGTTGCACCAGGTCTCGACGTTGTTGATGTTGGTCGGCTTGCCCCACAACCCTTTCTGCGCGGGAAACGGAGGACGCGGGCGCGGACGACCGGCGCGGCCTTCCAGCGACTCGATCATCGCCGTTTCCTCGCCGCAGACGAAGGCGCCTGCGCCTTCGACCAGCTTGATGTCGAAGCAGAAGGGGGTGCCCAGCACGTTGTCGCCGATCAGGCCGAATTCGCGCGCTTCGGCCACGGCGCGCTTCAGGCGCTGCACGGCGAGCGGATATTCCGCGCGCAGATAGACGATGCCCTCGCTCGCGCCCATGGCGAAGGCGCCGATCAGCATGCCCTCGATGAGCATGTGCGGGTCGCTCTCGATCTCGTTGCGGTTCATGTACGCGCCGGGGTCGCCCTCGTCGGCGTTGCAGATGATGTACTTCTGATCGGCCACGGCCTTGCTCAGCAGGTCCCATTTCACGCCGGTCGGATAACCCGCGCCGCCACGCCCGCGCAGCTTGGACTTCTTCACTTCCTCGATGATCTCGGTCACGTTCGGTTTCTGCGTCGCCTGGTAGAAGGCGTGGTAGCCGCCGACGGCGATGTACTCCTCGATGTCGTCCGGATTGACCAGCCCGCAGTTGCGCAGGACGATTTTCTTCTGCCCCTTGAAGAACGGTATCTCGTTCCAGTGCCGCAATTCGGGCAGGCCGCGGCCGTACATTACGTGGCTGGTCAGGTGGTCCCACTCCTCGATCTTGCAGATCGCCTTTTCCAGCGGCGGCCGGCGTACGGCAATAGCCTGGACGATGGCGGCGGCATCGTCGGGCTTGACCTCTCCGAGCACGACGAGCGGCAAGCCGGGGATATGCACATTGACCAGTGGTTCGGCGGCGCAGAAGCCGAAGCAGCCGACCGGCGTCAGTTGCGCGTCGACACCTTGTTTTTCGAGTTCCCGTTCCAGCGCCTGAAACACATCGCGCGCCCCATTGCCGATGCCGCAGGTGCCCATGCCGACGCCGATGCGCGGTTTGCCCGGCAGCAACTTCATCAACCCGGTGCGGCGGATATCGTGCAGACCGTCGAGATCGTGGATTCTCATGGTGCATTCCTTCCTTCAATGGCGGAGACGAGCTTCTTCAGCTTGAAGTCGCTGACATGCCCGTAGATCTCGTGGTCGATTGCGGCGACCGGGGCCAGCGCGCACTGGCCAAAACAGGCGACGGTGCGGATGGTCAGCCCGAAATCGGGGGTGGTGAACGACGTTGAACTGC